>NZ_WWIR01000351.1 GCF_009863025.1 Streptomyces sp. SID4985
GAGGCGTCGCCGGGCCGCCGCCGCGCGCGGCGCCGAACGGGGTCGGGCCCGAGGGCTCGTTGTCGAAGGGGGGTATCGGCTCGGCGGGGCGGTTGACCTGGGAGGGGCGGGAGCCCTGGTACTCGTAGCCGTCACCGCCGCCGTAGGAGGCGCTCGGCGGCTGGAAGCGGGGCTGCTGGCGGCCGCCGCCGGGCGGGGACGCGGGCGTGTACGAGGTCGCCGTGTTGGTGAGGAAGTTCCACCGGCACTCCTCGCAGAAGGGCGCGCCGCCCTCGCGGGGCGTGCGGCACTGCGGGCACAGCTCCGGGTTCGGGGAGGACGCGGGGCGGCCCTCGGCGCGCGGCGGCGGGAAGCCGTAGCCGCCGGAGGACGGCGGGGGCGGGGGTACGGCACCGGCCATGCGGTGACCGCACACCTCGCACCAGTCGTCGGAACCCGACTGGTGTCCGTTCGGGCAGGTCGGCATGTCGGTGCTACCCCTTCTCCTGAGGCACTGGTTTCTGCAGGGTCACTTCTTCACGCGGACGGTCTTGGTGGACCGCGTCTCGAGTGTCATCTCGTCGGCCTCGGTGACCTTCGCTTTCAACCGCACAGTACCTGTCGAGGCGTCCACCACGTCCACCACCTTCGCAAGCAGTTTCGCAGTATCCGCGTTCCCCGACACCCGCGCGAGCTGAACGGCGCGTCCCAGTTTGGCCGTTGCTCCATCCATATCGCCCGCTTTGCGGAGGTTTATTCCCTGCTGGATGACCTGCGCCAGTTCGGCCTGACCCGTGTAGTGGGCGACTTGGGGGTTGATCGCGGTCGAGGCGGCCAAGTCGTCGGTCCATACGGCCCGTACGAGTCCCTGCGCGCCCAGAGTCTGGGCCGTCCCGTCGGGTTGGGGGACCACCAAGGACACCCGCGCGGCCAGCATCTCGTGGCCCAGTCCCGCCGCCGGGACCGTCACGCACAGGTGGTAGTCGCGGGACTCGTCGCCCCAGGAGCCGGTCGGATAGTCCCCGGCGCGCGGGCCTGCCTCGGTGCGGCGGTCGGTCAACTCTTCCACGGAGGGCGCCACTTGCTTGAAGTACGAGACGGTGGCGCCGACCGGGGTCCACACCCGCAGTGCCACGTCGGCGACCTCCTTGCCCATCGCCGTCTCCATCATCGCCGTGAAGTCGGCGGCCAGCTGGGCCGGATCGGCGACGATGTCGGCGGTGCCGAGCAACGCCGAGGCGATGGCTGTGACTTCTTTCACTTCCCAGTCGGTGCCCACCCCCCGGGCGTCACAGGTGAACCGTCCGGCGCACGCCTCCAGGGCGGCCCGCAGCAGATGGGGCGGCTCGTGCTCGTTGCGTCCGTCGGTGAGCAGGATGCCGTGCCGGATCTCCACGTCCGCCGAGGCGAGCAGCCGGTCGGCCAGGCGCAGCCAGGAGCCGATGGCCGTGCCGCCGCCCGCCGTGAGACGGCGCAGCGCGCCTTTGGCCTGCTCGCGGGTGGTGGCGTCGGCCACCGCGAGCCGCCCGCCTCCCGGGTAGACCTCGCGGGCGACGTGCGTGCCCTCGATCACCGCGAAGTGGGTGCCGTCGCGCAGGGTGTCCAGGGCGGCGGCCGTGGCGTCGCGGGCGTTGCGCAGCTTGGTGGACCCCATCGAGCCGGAGCAGTCCACCATGAGCGCTACGGCGGCCGACGGGCTCCGGCCCGCACTCGTCCCCTGGGGCGCGGTGCCGCCGCCCGTCGCCGTCACCGTGACGACGGCGTGGACCTCGCGGCCGTCCTCCGGCAGGTACTCGTTCTGGTAGACGTCCACCGAGAACCGCGGGCCCGCCGGTTTCGCGAAGTTGGCCATGCTGCTTCACATCCCCCAAGAAGCACCTCGCCGGGGCGAGGCGGTGCGTGGGCCGCGAACCCGGTCCCCTCCGGCCTCGCGGCTGCTTCCCCGAACACGGCCGCCCCACGGCGCGCGACGGTCCCCGCGCGCGAACGGCCTCAGGCCGATCCTGCCCCCGGAGCGGGCGCGGGGAACGGCACGACGGCCACTGTTACGTTGTCGTGGCCCCCGCCGTCCAGCGCGTGGCCCACGAGCACCCGCGCGGCGTGCAGCGGACGCTCCGCCGCGTCCTGCGGCACGATGCGGGCCAGTTCCTCGGCCGCCTCGGCGTAGTTCCACAGGCCGTCCGTGCAGACCACCACCACACCGGCCCGGTCGGGCTTGAACGACGCGGTGTGCGGCTCCAGTTCGTAGGCGTCGGCGCCGAGCCAGCCGGTGATCGCGTGGGCGCGCTCGTCGGCGTACGCCTCGGCCTCGTTCATCAGCCCGGCCGCGACCATCTGCGCGGCCCAGGAGTCGTCCTCGGTGAGGCGGGCCGGGGCGGCGGAGCGGTCGTCGGGCACCCAGTAGGCGCGGCTGTCGCCGACCCAGCCGACCACCAGGAGCCCGGAGGTGACGACCGAGGCGACGAGGGTGCAGGCCGGGGCGTTCTGGTGCGGAGAGTGTTCGCGGGCCTCGTCCGGTTCCCCGGCGAGCGCGTCCACGGCCTGCGCGGCGGTGACGATCGCCTCGTGCATGGCCTGCTGTGGATGCGTGCCGCGCGGCAGGGCCGCGAGCAGGCTGTCGCTCGCTGTGCGCGAGGCGGCCATGGACGCCTCGTCGGGGCGGGTCGCGGAGGAGACGCCGTCGCAGACGACGGCGACGGAGGCGGGCGCGCCGTCGGGCAGCGCGGTGTGCGCGACGGCGAAGGCGTCCTCGTTGCGGTGGTGGCGCAGGCCCCGGTCGCTGACGGCGGCCAGCGGACCCGACTCGCGCTCCATGTGGTCGCGTTCGCGGGGCTGGGCGTGGCCGCAGTTCTCGCAGTAGCCGTCGCCGTCCACCCGGCCCGCCCTGCAGGCCACACACACCGGCGCGGCGGTCGCGGACTCGGCGCGCGGGTCCGGTGCCTGGAGCGCGTACTCCTCAGGCTCGGCGGGCCGGTCCAGGCGTACGCCCCCCGATTCCGGGCCGGGCAGCGGCGCGCCGCCGGAGTCGGTGCCGGGCACGTCCGTCGCGCGGTGCGTCCTCGTCTCGGCGCTGTCCGGGCCGGGCGGCTCGGGGTCGGGCCACTCCACGCCGGCGGCGCCCGCCATGGCGAGCGTCGGCTCGTCCCCGGGTGGTACCTGGGAGAGGTCGTATCCGCAGGCACCGCAGAAGAGGTCGCCGGGTTCGAGCGGCTCCGCGCAGCTCGGGCACTTCGGCAGTGCGGCCTGCTGGGGCATCTGTGACATTCGCCTACACCCACGTCCGGGGGCGGTAACGGTTGGCCCGTTCCACCAGTTCGATCCTCTCCTCGCCGCCGGGCGCCAGCCGGGCCAGCGTGCGGTACGCGCGTTCCAGGCCGAACCGGAGACCCCGCTCGTCCAGACCGCTGCCGAGCAGCACCCGTCGTCCGCCCGGGGCGGGCGAGCCGGGGGCCCGGCCCTGGGAGAGTATCCAGTCCAGCGCGCAGCCGAGGACTTCCGCCGACAACCGCTCGCGCCGCGCCGGGTCCAGGCCGTACGCGTCCAGCGCCTCGATCTGGCCCGCCGCGGCGGTCAGATCGTCCAGGAACGGTACGTCACCCGGGCCCGCCGTGCGCTGTCTGAGGCGGGCACGCACGGCCGCGACCCGGGCGGCGGTGTAGTGGATGGACGACTCCGGCACCGACTCCAGGGTGCCCACCGCGCCGGTCCGGTCCCCGGCCGCGAGCCGCACCCGGGCGAGTCCGAACGCGGTGCTGACGAAGCCCGGGTCGGTCGCCCACACCAGCCGGTAGTACTCGGCGGCGTTGTCCAGCTGGCCCAGCACCTCCGCGCACAGGCCGAGCGCCAGCTTGGGAGCGGGCTCGCCGGGGAAGGCGTCGTAGACCGCGTCGAAGGCGAGCGCGGAGTGGGCTAGGTCGCCGGTGGCCAGCGCCGTCACGCCCCGGTACCAGACCACCCGCCAGTCGTCGGGGCGCTCCGCCTCCAGCGCCGCCAGGGTCGTCAACGCGGCTTCGGAGTCGCCGAGTTCGAGCCGGGCCCGGACCCGCCGCAGCCGGGTCTCCACGGTCTGCGCGGGGGCCGCGTCCAGGGCGGCGAGGAGTTCGCCGGGGGCGGTGGCGGTCAGGCCCGCGAGGAAACCGGCATCCGGGTCGTTCGGGTCGACCAGCGGGACGGCCAGCGCGAGCGCGGCAGCGGCCGTGTCCACAGGGCGGACCAGGGCCGGGGGCGGCGCGGGCGGCGTACGGCCCGTGCCGCGCGTGCCGAGGCGGGACACGTCGCCGTTCAGCACCGGGAACAACTCGGTGTCCGTGACCCGCACTTCGGGCCCGAACAGGGTCGAGAGCGCGGGCCGGGGCTGCCCGGTCTGCAGCGAGACCACCTCGCGCAGCACCCCGGTCAGCTGCTCGGCCATCTCCTGGGCGGAGGCGAACCGGCGGGCCGGGTCGGGGTCGGTCGCGCGGACCAGGAAGCGGTAGAAGGACTCGTAGCGCCGGAAGACCTCGATGGTGTCCGGGTCGGGCAGCGAGTCGGCGTACACGGTCGTGTAGCCCTGGAAGTCGAAGGTGAGGACGGCCAGCGTGCGGCCCACCGTGTACAGGTCGCTCGCGGGGGAGGGGCCGACGTCCGCGACCTCGGGGGCCTGGTAGCCCACCGTGCCGTAGATCGCGGACTCCTCGTCGTCGATCCGGCGCACCGCGCCCATGTCGATCAGCTTGAGCTGGTCCTCGGTCTGGATGGCGTTGTCGACCTTGAAGTCGCAGTAGAGCAGGTTGCGGCTGTGGAGGTGGCCGAGCGCCTCCAGGGCCTCGATGCCGTACGCGCACGCCTGCTCCACCGGGAGCGGGTCGCGGCGGCCCTCGGGAGTGCGGCGGGCGTTGGCGATCTCCTTCAGGGACTTGCCGCCGACGTACTCCATGACGATGTAGCCGTCCAGGGAGCCGGTGCGCTGGTCCAGGTGCTCGACGAAGTTGTAGATCCGCACGATGCCCGCGTGCTCGATCTCCGCGAGGAACCGGCGCTCGGAGATCGCGGCCTCCATCGCGTCCTCGTCACCGGTGTCCAGGAGGCCCTTGAGGACCACCCAGCGGTCGGAGACGGCCCGGTCGACGGCGAGGTAGATCCAGCCGAGCCCGCCGTGCGCGAGACAGCCCGCCACCTCGTACTGCCCGTGCACGATGTCCCCGCCGCGCAGCTTGGGCACGAAGGAGTACGGGTGGCCGCACTTGGTGCAGAAACCTTCCGTGCGGCCCGGACGCTCGCCCCGCGCCCTGCCGACCGGCGCCCCGCAGTCCGAGCGGGAGCAGTACCGCTTGCGCTCGGGCACCTGCGGGTTCTCCAGCACCATCGCGCGCGGGTCGGGCCGGGGCACCTGCGGCACCGCGACCAGACCCGCGCCGAGGCGTCCGCGCCCCGAGGGACCCGAGGACGCGCCCGAGCTGCGCACCGACACCGAACGCCCGGCGGTACGGCCCGAGTCGGCGCGGGAGAGCCGCCCCGACACCGAGCGGCGCGAGCGCGAGGACTGCGAGGAGGTGCGGGCGCTGCGCGAACTGCCGCTCGTCGCGGGGCCGGTGGAGTCCGGGGCCGCGACATGCGTCACCGCGGAAAGCGCCGGTGGCGCCGGTGAAGCCGGTACCGGGGCGACCACGGGTGCCAGACCGCAGGTGTCGCAGTACAGCTCCCCGCCGCCCATGTCCTCGTACGTGCCCGCGCAGTCCGGGCGCTGGCAGGCGTGCCGTTCCTCGCTCACCCCTCGTCCTCCCTCGCGTCCGCGGGCCCGTGCTCCGGCACCTTCGGCGCGGTGAGCAGCTCGGCCGCCGCGTGCTGGTAGCGCAGCACCGCCTGCTCGGCCACGCGCAGATCGCAGGGCGCGCTCCACAGCATGCGGCGGGCCGCGTCGTACCGCTCGATCAGCAGCGGGTCCTCGGCCAGGCCGTGCCGGGCGACCTTCGCCCGGTAGGCGTCCAGCCGCCCGCGCAGCTCGGCGCGGACCGCGAGCGGCGCGGTCACGGCCGTCAACGACTCGCGGGCGCGCAGCAGTTCGTCCTCCGCCCGCCGCTCCAGGGAGTCCAGCAGCGGGGAGAGCCGGTGCCAGCGGGCGTGCCTGCGGTGGTCCGCCGCCGTCGCCAACTGCTCCTGGAGCACGGTCGGCGGGCCGCTCACCACGGGCACCTCGGTCGCCGCGATCTTCGCCAGGACCTCACCGCGCGCGGTCCGCGCCTCCGCCAGCGTGCGGTCGGCGCGCGACAGCACGTCCCGCAGCCGGATCAGCCGCTCCTCGGCGTCCTGACGCACCGTCAGCACCGCGTCGATCTCCCGGCGCACGTCCTCCAGGGCGCGTGCCTCGCGGTCGTACACGGTGGTGTCCGGGCGGCCGCCGCCGGGCGCCGAACTGCCCTGCGCGGGCGTCCAGTAGGCGAGCGGATCGCTGATCACCCGGGCGCGCAGCGCGGTCAGCGTGGCCGTGATGCCCTCCAGGTCGTCACCGGCCGGGTGTTCACCGGGGCGCACCCCGACGGAGTGGGCGAGACCGCGCGTGCGGTGCAGCTCGGCGGCGAGTAAATCTATCCGCGCGGGCAGCGCCGACCACACGGCGTCGGCGGCGACCACCACGTCCAGGGAGGAGGCGTACAGCTCGTTCATCCGGTCGACCAGCGCGGTCAGCGTGTAGCTCTCGCTGAGCCTGCCGGTGCCGGCCGGGAGCGACGGGCTCGCCAGCGTCACCGACTCCCCGCGCAGCAGCCCGGTCAGCTCCACCAGGTCCTCACGGCTGGACCAGCGGCGCCGGGAGCGGATCTCACGGGCCCGGCGCAGCGCGGCCGTGTACGCGTCGAAGCAGGCCCAGAGCACGGTGATGGCCTCCTCCGCGGCCGCCCAGCGCTCCTCGGTGACACCGGTCAGCTCGGCGCCCTCCAGGAGTCTGCGGCCCGCGTGGTCCTGGAGCGCGAGCAGCGAGGTCTCGATCGCCTCGTGCTCCTGGCCGAGCCGCGCCAGCGCACGGTCCACCTCGTCCCGGTCCATCACCGGCCCGGCGGGGTCCGTGACGCCCATCGATCACCTCTCGCTGCTGTCCCAAGTCGGCGCTGTCCCGTACTGCCCGCTTCGCTCAGCTCTCACCCCGGTACTCCGGCACGGGCGGACGGTACGGCTTCGCGTCCTTGCCCAGTGTCGCCGACAGCCACTTGTCGTACGACGCCTGCCAGCCGTCGGAACGGTAGTCCGCCAGCACCCGGTTGACCCGCCCCACCAGGTCCTTGGCGTCCTTCGCCATGGCCACGCCGTAGTACTCGGTCGTGAAGGCGGGGCCCTTGAGTTCGAGGGTGGGGTCCTGGGCGGCCTGGCTCGCGGCGAGCGCGCCGTCGGTGATCACCGCGTCCGCCTCGCCCAGCTGGAGCCGGACCAGGCAGTCGAGCTGGTTGGGGACGGCCTCGGCGACGACCGCCTTCACCGCGCCGGACTTCACGTCCAGCTCCAGCTTCTTGCGCGCGGTCGAGCCCGCCGCCGTGCACACCCGCCTGCCCGCGAGGTCCTGATACCCCTTCACCGGCGAGGACTTGGGCGCCAGCACCTGCTGCCCGGTCCGGAAGTACGGCGCGGAGAACGCCACGTCCTTCAGCCGCTCGCAGCTGATCGTCATCGTGCGCACCACCATGTCCACCCGGCCCTCCCGGAGCGCCGCGATGCGCTGGCTGGTCGGGATCGCCCGGAACTGCACGGCGTCCGGGTCGCCCACGATGTCCGCGGCGATCCGGTGCACCAGGTCGATGTCGAAGCCCTCCAGCTCCGCGCCCGGGTTGTTCGGATTGCGATAGCCCCAGCGGTAGCTGTTCTGGTCCACGCCGACGACCAGCTTGCGCGTGCCGGGCCGGGCCTTGATCGCGTCGATGGTCTTCCCGCTCGCGCCCGACGGCGGCAGCGACCGGTCCTGCGCCGTCGCGTCCTCGCAGGCGGAGGCGCGCGCCTGGCTGCCCTCGACCACCGGGCCCACGGACGTCACCGGACCGGGCGCCGGATGCGCCTGGGTGCGCGGGAGCATCAGCACGAAGGTGAGCGCGAGGGCGCACAGCACCGCCATCGCACCGACCCCGCCCCAGCCGCGCAGCCGGGCGGGTCCTCCTGCCGCGTCCATGCTCCGGCCCCCTGTCACCTGTACTCCGAAAGCCTGCGCCCGATGCCCAGCACGGCACCGGCCGCGCCGAGCACGCCGAGGGCGGCCGCGCCCGCGGGCAGCCCGGTCATCGCGTCGCGGCCGTCCCCGGCCGCCCGTTCGAACTCCGCCTGCTCGTGGCCGATGGCGCGGTTCAGGTTCTCGTCCACGCCGTCGAAGCACTCGCCGGTGGTGCCCTTGGCGCCGATCACCATGGCCAGCGCCTGCTGGTAGTCGCCGCTGTCGTCCTCGCGGTGGGCGTCGGCGTGCCGCTTCTTCCACTCCGCCATGTTCCGCGTCGCCGCCGTGACCGGCCGGGCGCCCGTCGGGTCGTCGGCGAGGGAGCCCGCCCGCTTCAGGCTGCCGCCCAGCTCGGCCAGCTCCTGGTCGAAGGCGTGGTAGTACGCGTCGTACACCGTGCCGTCGACCGTGACCGTCTCGGCGCCGCGCGCCACCAGGCCGAGGTTCTCGTTGCCGCGCGCCTTCAGGGCGGCGATCTGGGCGCTGTGCAGGACGTTCAGGGAGCGGATGCCGTGCTCGTCGGAGGCGTGCAGTTCGGCACGGGCGACGGTGTGGCCGACGACCAGCCACAGCAGGACCACGGTGGCGGCGGCGGTGGCCGCGACCAGGCCGTGGCTCAGGACGCGGTTGGTGCGCCGGTACTCGCGGCGCTGGGCCCACGCGAGCGCGCCGAGCGCGAGGACACCGAGCGCGATGGCCGCCCAGGGGTACGGGGTCGCGTCGCCGTAGTCGGCGGCCAGGCGCTGGTTCTCCTTGGTGTACAGGTCCTCGGCGGCCGGCAGCATGTCCTGCTGCATCTTCTCGTTGGCGTACCGCAGATAGGCGCCGCCCACCGGATAGCCCTGCCGGTTGTAGACCCGGGCGCGCTCGACCAGGCCCTTGTACTCGGGCAGCAGCCGGTTCAGCTTGGCGATGCTCTTCGCGGCGGGGGAGTCCGGCTCGGACTTGGCGGCGGCCGTGACGAGCCCGGCGGCGGCCCGGCTGATGTCCTTCTCGTACCGGTCCCGGGTCTCGGGCGTCTCCTGCCCGCCCGCCAGAAAACCGCTGGAGACCGTGGTGTTGGCGTCCGCCAGCGAGCGGTAGATCGACGCGGCCCCGGAGCTGAGCGGCTGGCTGCCGTGCAGCACGTCGTCGGCGGCGGCCGCGCGCTCGCCGCTCTGCCACGCGGCGACCGCGCCGAACGCCACGACGAGCAGGGCGAGTACGGCCCCGATGACCCGCAGCCGCCCCGGCTCGGTGGTCGCGGCGGCCCGCAGTCGCTCGGCGCCCTCGTCGAACGCGGTACGGCGCGCGGGGGGTTGGACGGGGGCGGGGCGCGTGACCTGGGCCGGTACGGCGGGCCGGGGGAGTGCGCCGGGCTGTGCGGGCACGATGGGTCGCGCGGGCAGGCCCGAGCCTGCCGTCGGCGGCGCGCTGCTCCTCGGCGGTTGTGTCACCCGACCTCCCCCATGGTCATCGTTCGCCGCCCAGTATCACCGCCCGCACCGGCTTCCGCACCAGCCTTCACCGCATCTCGCCCGGACGACGGCATGTCGCCGTCCGTCCAGGAACACGACCTGTCCACAAACACGCCGGGTCAATCCTGATCGGTTCCCGGTGGGGCGATGAACAGGACTGGTCGGCAACGGGGGTTGGGATCAGGTGCCGTCCGACTCCCAGTGCGAACGGGCGCGTTCCCCGGACCGCGGGGGCGCGTCCAGGTGATCCAGGGCGAGGAGCGCCGCGCCCAGGACGGGAGCGGCGCGGATCGGACGTGGATCGGCGTGCGGGGCGCGGGAATTGAGATGCTCGCTTACGGCGTCGTCCAGTACGGCGTGTCCGGCGGTCAGCACACTGCCGCCGAGCACGACCGGCGCGGGTTCCGCGAGGAGGTCCAGGCGGGTCAGGGCCACCGCGGCCATCACCGCGACCTCCTCGGCCAGCCGCTCGACCAGGGACCGGGCCACCGCGTCACCCCGGGCGGCCGTCGCGAAGAGGACCGGCGTCAGCTCGTACCGGCGGGCCGACGGCAGATGTCCCCGGTGCAGGGCCTCGATCAGGGCGTACATCGAGTCCAGGCCGAAGTGCGCCGGGAGCGCGCGGGCCAGTTCCGTCGGTCCGCCCCGGCCGTCCTCGGCGCGGGCCGCGTGCCACAGCGCCTCCTCGGCCAGGCCCCAGCCGCCGCCCCAGTCGCCGGAGAGCCGGCCGAGGGCCGGGAAGCGGGCGGTGCGCCCGTCGGGGCGCATCCCCACGCAGTTGATGCCCGCGCCGCACACCACCGCCACGCCCCGGGGCTCGGCGACTCCGGCGCGCAGGACGGCGAAGGTGTCGTTGCGGACGGTGACCGAGGGACTCCAGGGGCGGGCGCGCAGCGCAGTCGCCAACTCGGCCTCCTCTACCGGGAGATCGGCGTTGGCGAGGCACGCGGAGACGTGGGAGACGGTCTTGAGGCCCGCTTCCGCCAGTGCCTGTTCGACCGGTTCGGCGAGAGCGTCGAGCGCCCGGTCCAGGCCCACGGCCGGTGGCCGGAAGCCGCCTCCGCGTGCCGTCGCCAGCACCTCGCCCTCCGTCGTGAGCACGGCCACGTCGGTCTTGCTGTTGCCCGCGTCGATGGCGAGGGCGGTGCCGGTCACGCCCATGGCAGGTGCTCCCGGTTGTGGGCGAGGAGAAGGTCGGTGAGGGAGTCGGCGTACGCGTACTGGCCGACCAGCGGGTGCGCGAGCAGTGCGCGGAACACCCGCTCGCGGCCGCCGCGCAGGGCCGCCTCCAGGGCCAGGTCCTCGTACGCCGTCACGCTCGCCATCAGGCCCGCGAACAGCGGATCGACCTCCCCCGCCGGCAGTGGCACCGCCCCCTTCGCGCCCACCGCCGCGGGGACCTCGATCACCGCGTCGGCGGGGAGGAAGGGCAGCGTGCCCGCGTTCATGGTGTTGACCACCTGGTACGGGCTCCCGCCGCCCGTGAGCAGGGCGGCCGTGAGGTCCACCGCCGCCTCGGAGTAGTAGGCGCCGCCGCGCTTGGCGAGCAGCGCGGGCTTCTCGTCCAGCGCCGGGTCGGCGTACATCGCCAGCAGCTCGCGCTCCATGGCGGCGACCTCGGCCGCGCGGGAGGGCTTGGCGCGCAGCTCGTCCACGACCTCGTCGTGCGCGTAGTAGTAGCGCAGGTAGTACGAGGGGACCACGCCCAGGCGGTCGAGGAGGGCGCGGGGGAGGCGGAGGTCGGCGGCGACGGCCTCCCCGTGCTTGGCCAGCAGGCGGGGGAGCACGTCGGGGCCCTCGGGGCCGCCCAGGCGGACGGCGGTCTCCCAGGTGAGGTGGTTCAGGCCCACGTGGTCGAGGTGGACCTCGCCGGGCGCGGTGCCGAGCAGTGCGGCGAACGTGCGCTGGAGTCCGATCGCCACGTTGCACAGGCCGACCGCGCGGTGGCCCTCCTTGAGCAGGGCGCGGGTGACGATGCCGACCGGGTTGGTGAAGTCCACGATCCAGGCGCCGGGGCTGACCCGGCGTACCCGCTCGGCGATGTCCAGCACCACCGGGACCGTGCGCAGCGCCTTGGCCAGGCCGCCCGCGCCGGTCGTCTCCTGGCCGACGCAGCCGCACTCCAGGGGCCAGGTCTCGTCCTGGTTCCGGGCCGCCTGGCCGCCCACGCGCAGCTGGAGCAGGACGGCGTCGGCGCCCTCGGCTCCCGCCTCCAGGTCGGCGGTGGCGGTGATCCGGGCGGGATGGCCGTGGCGGGCGAGGATGCGGCGGGAGACGGCCGCCACCGGCTCCAGGCGCTCCGGGGCGGGGTCGACCAGGACCAGCTCCTCCACGGGCAGTGTGTCGCGCAGCCGCGCCAGGCCGTCGGCGAGTTCCGGGGTGTAGGTCGAGCCTCCGCCGACCACGGTGAGCTTCACGGGCGACTCCCTCGCGTTGCCGTTGCCGGGGGTGATCGGCGAGAACGTAGGCCGTGGCGCGCGGGGCCGTCAACGGAGCGCGCCCCCGGGCCGTGGGGACCGGGGGCGCGCTGTGGTGCTCGGGGTTACTTCGACGTGCTGGGCTTCTGGGTGACGATCGGGGTGGTCGCCAGGGACTGCGGGGAGGTGGGGCTGGCGTAGGCCGAGGGGGCGGCCATCGTGGCGGACGGGTCGGGGGCGGGAGCGGCCTCCGCGGCGTCCTCCAGGGCCGTCGCGCCGCCCACGATCGGGATGCTCGCCCTGTCGAAGGCCCGCTTGATCCGCCAGCGCAGCTCGCGCTCCACGTTGACCGACTTGCCCGGCATGGTCTTGGCGGAGACCCGGATCACCATGGAGTCGATCAGGACGCTGTCCAGGCCCAGGACCTCGATCGGGCTCCACAGCAGCTCGTTCCAGGGCTCTTCCTTGGCCATCTTCTCGGCGACCTCGTCCAGGACCGACTTGACCTTGTCCAGGTCCTCGTCGGAGCGGACGGTGACGTCCACGTTGGCCGTGGCCCAGCCCTGGGAGAGGTTGCCGATGCGCTTGACCTCGCCGTTGCGGACGTACCAGATCTCGCCGTTCGCGCCGCGCAGCTTGGTCACGCGCAGGCCCACCTCGACGACCTCGCCGGTGGCCACGCCCGCGTCGATCGTGTCGCCGACGCCGTACTGGTCCTCCAGGATCATGAAGACGCCGGAGAGGAAGTCGGTGACCAGGTTGCGGGCGCCGAAACCGATCGCGACACCCGCGACACCGGCCGAGGCCAGCAGCGGGGCCAGGTTGATCTTGAAGGTGGAGAGCACCATCAGGGCGGCCGTGCCGAGGATCACGAAGCTGGCGACCGAACGCAGCACCGAGCCGATGGCGGCGGAGCGCTGGCGGCGGCGCTCGTTGTTGACCAGGAGGCCGCCGAGCGCGGTGTGGTCCACCGCCTGCACGGTGCGGTTCATCCGCTCGATGAGCTTGGTGATCGCCCGCCGTACGACCGCGCGCAGCGCCACCGCGATGACGATGATCAGCACGATCTGCAGGCCCATCGCGAGCCAGGTCGACCAGTTCTGTTCCACCCAGCTCGCGGCGTTGGTCGCGCTCTGCTGGGCGTCCTGGAGGGACGGTACGGCCGGCCCCGAACCCGAGGGCGAGGGAGACGGGGACGCTCCGGCGGCCAGTAGGGCGACGGGCAAGGACACGGCTGGTACCTCCATGGTGCTGCGCGGTCCGCCCCGGCCGGATCGTCGAGATCACGAAAAGGTCACCGGGTGGACAGAACCACCACACTAACGGGGCATTGTGCGCGCCTCCGCCGTTTCGTACAGGAGCACCCCCTCCCACCTGCGCGTTAACCAGCCATGATCGTCCGAGTGCCTTTTTGTGTGGTCGAAAACACTCCCGGCCCGTTACCGGCACATGGTGGCGCTTCCACCAGCCATGAGGGGAGACTGGCTCCAGATCGTCCCGGCGCGAGCCACGCGCCGCCGACGCCCAAGGAGGCACCCGTGCCGCATGTCCTGGTCCTCAACGCGTCGTACGAGCCGCTCGGCGTCGTACCGCTCCGCCGCGCGCTCGTCCTCGTCCTGGAGAACAAGGCCGTCTCCCTCGAGGAATCCGGCGCCTTCCTGCACAGCGCGACCGTCACAGTCCCCGCACCCAGCGTGGTCCGGCTCAAGCGATTCGTCCGGGTGCCCTACCGGGGCCCCGTTCCGCTGACCCGGCGGGCCCTGTTCGCCCGCGACGGCGGCCGGTGCATGTACTGCGGTGGCGTCGCAACCAGCGTCGACCACGTCATCCCGCGCTCGCGCGGGGGCAAGCACGTCTGGGACAACGTGGTGGCTTCCTGCCGCCGCTGCAACCACGTCAAGGCCGACCGCCACCTGGTCGAACTCGGCTGGCGCCTGCGCCACAAACCCGCCCCGCCCACCGGCCTGGCCTGGCGCATCATCGGCACGGGCCACAGAGACCCGCGCTGGTTGCCCTACTTGCAGCCCTACGGCGCGGACGACGCCCTGGCCCGGATCGACGGCATTTCCGCCTGACGGTCCGGGTCTTTGTGTCTGCGCGTCCGCGTGTCCACGTGTCCACGCGTTCGCGCGGAGCGGGGTGCCCGGACGTGGGTGACGCGCCGTCAAATCTGCCTGAGTAAGGGCCACTTGGCGCTCTCCCGTACCCCTGTCGAAGTGACGTACCTCACTGCGGATCTTTGTGCGACTTCGGAGCATGCGTCCTTTTATGTTCGATGAATTCTCGTGGGCGGGATGACGTCCAGCGGCTACGTTCACATCGAACGCAGCGGCCGACGGGCAGTGCCGCTTCCGGCAGGACGCAGTAGGGACACTCGGCCCCACCGGGGCGGAGCCTTGGGGGAGGGCCCACTCATGCGCGCTTCGCACGCCACGGCTGTGCGTTTTTCGCGCCCTCGGTGTCCGTTCCCCGCGGGGGCCGTCTCCGGCCGCCCGCGTCGCGGGGCCCCGGCACCGGCCGGCCCCTCCTCCCCCGAGCGGTGGACGCCTTCGGGTACCCGCGTCCGCCCTCGTCCCTCGTGCTCCCGCCGATGCCACGCGCCCGGCGGTCCGCACCGCATCCCTCTCTTACAAGGAACATCGATGAGAAACGTCATCTCCTCCGTCCGCCGCGCCGCCCTCGTCACCGGGGCCGGCACCCTCACCCTCCTCGGCGGCCTCGCCTGGACCGCCGCCGCCGACGGCGAGCCGCACACCGCCGACGCCGCGCAGCCGCCCTACGCGGTGGAGGACTTCGCTTACCCGGGAGCGGACGCGATCAAGGTCCAGAAGGGCATCGAGCTCAAGCGCGGGGACGGGCACATCGTGCTCGTGGACTGCGACCCGGCCGCCGACCAGATCCGCGTCCTCACCGTCAAGGACTCCTCGGTGGGCCGCCAGGACACGTACTGCTTCAAGGCCACCGCGAAGAGCGGCTTCCTCACCATGCAGCTCCCCCGCGTCTTCGGCCTGGAGGCCGCCGACCACCCGATCAGCGCCGATCTGACGGCCGCCGGGACGACCACCACGGTCGACGTGGAGAAGGACGGCTTCAAGAGCGTCGGCGAGGGCACGGTCGGCGGCGCCCAGTCCGTCCTGGTCGAGATCCGGGTGACCGGCTGAGCCCCGGAGACCTCGGACTCCCGGCGCCGGTCCGTACCCCGGCTCGTCCCCGTGCTCACCGGCACCGAGCCGGTGAGCACCTGTGCGCCATGCCCACGTCGAGCAACAGGAGTCAAGGATTGTGAGACCGATCTTTCCCCATCCGCACACCGGGCGTGCCCTGCGCGTGTTACGCGGTCTGGGCGCAGGCGTCGTACCCCTGGCCATGATCGCGGGCGTGCTGAGCACCACCCCGGCCGCCGCCGACGAGGGCACCGGCGCGCCCGGCGACCTCCCCGCCGGTGACCGCGCCCAGGTCGTGACGCTGTGGCGTGAAGGCGGACCCGGCACCCGGGCCGCCGCCGAGGTCGCACTGACCGGGACCGACGCCGACGTCCGGCGTTTCCTCGACGTCGAGGCGGCCGAGGTCACCGAGCAGGACGAGCGGGTCGCCGCCGCGCAGGTCGCGAGCATCGGCGGGACGAGCCTGATCGACGCGGCCCGCGACGCGCTCACCGGCACCCCCGAGCAGCTCTCGGCCTTCCTCAAGGACGGCTGGAAGGAGCCGCTGGAGCAGGACCAGCGGGTCCAGATCGCGCGCATCGTGGACGCCGGCGGCCCCAACGTCCAGGACAAGGGCCGCGCCGCACTCGCGGGCACGCCCGAGGACCGGCAGGCGTTCCTGGAGGACCAGCAGTACGCCGAGCAGCAGCAGGACGAGCGCGTCGAGGTCGCCCAGATCCTCAGCACCGGCGGACCCAACGTGGTCGCGGCGGCACGCCTCGCGCTGCGGGGCACGGCCGCCGACGTCCACGAGTTCCTCGCCGTAGGCCAGTTCGTGGCACTCGCCCGCGACCAGGAGCAGTCGACGGTCGACGAACTCGCCGACCAGGCCGCGAAGGCCGGGCGCAAGGCCGCCACCGAGACCCGCAAGGCGCAGGACGAGGCCGACCGCGCCGCCGCCGCGGC
Organism: Streptomyces sp. SID4985; assembly: GCF_009863025.1. Classification (GTDB taxonomy): domain Bacteria; phylum Actinomycetota; class Actinomycetes; order Streptomycetales; family Streptomycetaceae; genus Streptomyces. Next base: position 16,130 of record NZ_WWIR01000351.1, read on the forward strand.
GGCGCTCGCCAAGAAGGCCGCCGAGAAGGCCGCGAGCGAGACCGAGGCCGCGAAGAACGACTCCCTGCACGCCGCCTCGGCC
>NZ_WWIR01000352.1 GCF_009863025.1 Streptomyces sp. SID4985
GGCTGGTCGCGCAGTTCCCCGCGCCCCTAAAGACTCGCGGCTCGGCCCGTTGAAATGCTGATTACTGCTCGCCCAGTGTCACTTCCGCCGTTCTCTCCCGGCCGTTCCGCTGGTATGTCACCTTCACGCGCTGGCCCGGTTTGGCCGCTGCCAGGGCTTCCGCCAGGGCGGTGACCGAGGTGATCGTGGTGTCGTCCAGGCGGGTGATGACGTCACCGGCGTGGAGGCCCGCGCGGGCCGCGGGGCCGGCCGGGGTGACGGTGACGACGGCCGCGCCGACGGGGCGGTAGCTGTCGTCCACGACCGTGCGGGCGCTGATGCCGAGGGCGGCGCGGCCGGAGTCCGTGACCTTGCCGTGCTCGACGATCTGACCGGCGACCGTGCGCACCATGGAGGACGGGATGGCGAAGCCGATGCCGGGTGCCGCGCCGCCCATCCCGGGATCGGCGGCGCCGAGCGTCGGGATGCCGATCACCTGGCCGTCCAGGTTCACCAGCGCGCCCCCGCTGTTGCCGGGGTTGATCGCGGCCGAGGTCTGCACCATGTCGGCGATGGTCGCGCCCGTGCCGCCGCCCTCGTCGCCCTCGCTGACCGTCCGCCCGGTCGCGGAGACGATGCCCTGCGTCACGCTGGAGGACAGCCCGAACGGCGACCCCATGGCCAGCACGATCTGGCCCACCTGCACCTTGGCCGAGTCCGCGAACACCGCGGGCTTCAGCCCGGCGGGCACCCGGTCCAGCTTGATCACCGCGAGGTCCTGGTCGGGATAGGAGTAGACGAGGCTCGCGGTCAGCTGGTCCTCACTGCTGGCCGTCGTCACCTTGAAGGTCTTCTCCGCGCCGACCACGTGCGCGTTGGTGACGATGTGCCCCTGGGTGTCGAAGACGACCCCCGAGCCGAGATCCCGGGTCGCCTGGATCTGGACGACCGACGGCAGGGCTTCCTTGATCACCCGCTGGTACTGGTCCTGGAGCTGGTTCGACACCTCGGGCACCGCGGCCCGCGCGGCCGACGGCTCCGCCGGGGTGGTGGCCGGTGCCGAACAGCCGGATCCGAGGACGGTGGCACACACCAGCACGGCGGCGGCCGGGGCCACCCGGCCGAGGGCGCGGGTACGGGAAGCGTCCATGCCCCGAGTCTGAGCGCGCGGGGCCCGCACCGGCCCGCCGGATACGCCCGAACGGGCTCAACCCCGTATGCGGCCCCGTATCAGGGACCGGTCACGGGATCAGCCCCGCACCCCGCACAGGTGCAGCAGCGCCGCGACCCCGCGATAGGGGTCCGTACGTCCGGCCCGCTCCTCCACGTCGAGCAGCCCGGGCACGTCGGCGGCCGGATACGAAGAAGGCGGGGACAGCGGGGCGGTGCCCGGGTCGTCCGCGTCGGCGAAGTCGGTGAAGACGCCCACGCCGTACCAGGCGTGCAGCGGGGCGGCGATGCCGTCGAGGGTCGCGGTCAGCACCGTGAGGCGGTCGGCACGGCACCGGGGAGCGGGCTGCTCGGCCGGGCCCTCCCCGTCCGCCTCGGACCGCGAGCGCGGCAGCAGGGCGGTGGCGTCGAGCGCGGCCAGGGCGCCCGCCCAGTCACCGGCCAGTCCCGGCCGCATGGCGAGGGCGTCGCCGTTGCGCACCAGCAGCGAGAGCAGACCGCCGGGCGCGAGCATCCTGGCCAGACCCGCCACCAGCGGATCGGGCTCCTCGACCCGCATCAGCAGCCCGTGGCAGAGGACCACGTCGAAGCTGCCCGGCAGGAAGTGCACACCGGTGTCCCGCCCGTCGCCGTGCACCAGCCGGACCCGCTCGCGCACACCCTCCGGCTCGGCGGCCAGGTTGGCACGCGCGGCCGCGACCACCACCGGGTCGTTCTCGACCCCGGTGACGTGATGGCCGAGCCGGGCCAGCCTGAGCGCGCCCGCGCCCCGGCCGGTGCCCACGTCGAGCACCCGCAGCCGCCGCCCCAGGGAGTAGCGCGCCCGGAGCTGCTCGTCGAGCTGTCGGGTCACCAGTTCATGGCGCAGAAGTTCACGCGGAACACCGGGTCCGTCCGGCCGGAGCCCGGCGGCGGCCCGGGGAGCTGCGTCTGCGCTCAGGGCCGCTCTCCGCGCTTGACCTGCGGCTTGGGCAGCCGGAGCCGGCGCATCTGGAGCGAGCGCATCAGGCCGTAGGCCACCGCGCCGCCCCTGCGGTTGTCGTCGGGGAAGCGCTGGGCCAGCGCCTTGCGCAGCCGGACACCGCTCCAGATCGAGTCGAGCACGATGAGCACGATCACGATCAGCCACAGGAGCAGCGCGATGTTCTGCAGTGCGGGCACTCGCACGATGCTGAGCACCAGGATCACGATGGCTGCGGGCAGGAAGAACTCCGCGACGTTGATCCGTGAGTCCACCCAGTCACGGGCGAACTTCCGGACCGGGCCCTTGTCGCGGGCGGGCAGGTACCGCTCGTCGCCGCCGGCCAGGGCCTTGCGCTGGCGCTCCAGAGCGCTCCGGCGCTCCTCGCGCTGGCGCTTGGCCGCGTCCTTGCGGTTCGTCGGCGTACTGGCCACGCTGCGGCGCTGGGACTGGGCCTCGCTCCGCTTGGGAGTGGGCCTGCCCTTCGGGGCCTGCGGGTCACGGGTCTGCTTGGAGAGGGTCACCTGCGCCTTGTCGGCGGGGGCCTTCTCGTCCTTGGCACGGCTACGGAACACAAAACCCAAGGGTACGGGCTTCCCGGCATGGACCCCAGCCCTCTGGGGAACGATCCGGCAACACCCGGCGTCTGTAGCAGGGACCGCACAGGCGGAAACGGGGGACGAACGGGGGGACACACGGGGATCACCTACTCCTCACGCCGGAGCGGGGGCGTCCGCCCTCGTCCCTGGGGAGGAGAGCATGAGCTCCCGAACGGTGCGGTAATGGAGGCAGGGCCCGTACTGTGGGTTCTGTCGCAGGATCGGTGAGCTGGAGTCCGTCAGAAGGGGGCGCGCGAAGCCCATGAGCGGTGTCATGAAGCGTATGGGGATGATCTTCCGCGCGAAGGCGAACAAGGCCCTTGACCGGGCCGAGGACCCGCGCGAGACCCTCGACTACTCGTACCAGAAGCAGCTGGAGCTGCTCCAGAAGGTGCGCCGGGGCGTGGCCGACGTGGCGACCTCCCGCAAGCGCCTGGAGCTCCAGCTGAACCAGTTGCAGCAGCAGTCCGGGAAGCTGGAGGACCAGGGCCGCAAGGCGCTCGCGCTCGGCCGCGAGGACCTGGCCCGCGAGGCGCTCTCCCGGCGGGCCGCCCTCCAGCAGCAGGTCACCGACCTGGAGACGCAGCACGCGACGCTCCAGGGCGAGGAGGAGAAGCTGACGCTGGCCGCCCAGCGCCTCCAGGCCAAGGTGGACGCCTTCCGCACCAAGAAGGAGACCATCAAGGCCACCTACACCGCCGCCCAGGCGCAGACCCGCATCGGCGAGGCGTTCTCCGGCATCTCCGAGGAGATGGGCGACGTCGGCCTCGCGATCCAGCGCGCCGAGGACAAGACCGCCCAGCTCCAGGCCCGCGCCGGTGCCATCGACGAGCTGCTCGCCTCCGGCGTCCTGGACGACCAGTCCGGCATGGCCAAGGACGACATCCAGGCCGAGCTGGACCGCCTCTCCGGCGGCTCGGACGTCGAGCTGGAGCTCCAGCGGATGAAGGCCGAGCTGGCCGGGGGCTCCCCGCAGCAGGCCATCGAGGGCGGCACCGGTCAGGGACAGGACCGCCAGTCGCAGGACACCCCGCGCTTCGACAAGCAGTAGCCCGCCGCCGGGACCGAGCCGAGGAGGCCGTCGTGATCGTACGGATCATGGGAGAGGGCCAGGTGCGGGTCGACGACGCGCACTTCACCGAGCTCAACAAGCTGGACGACGAGCTGCTCGCCGAGATGGAGAGCGGCGACGAGGCGGGCTTCCGCCGCACCCTCACCGCCCTCCTCGACGCCGTCCGGGGTTTCGGGACGCCGCTGCCGGACGATTCCCTGGAGCCCTCCGAGCTGATCCTGCCCACCCCGGACGCCACCCTGGAGGAGGTCCGGGAACTCCTCGGCGACGACGGACTGATCCCGGGCTGACCTGCCCGGGACCGCACCGGACTCGGTCCCGGGACCTCACCGGACTCAGTTCAGCGTGAACCACGTGGTGCGGGACTTCTGCCACTCCGGGTGGGAGAGGTCCTTCGCCGCGGTGCCGTCGCCGTAGAGGTCGGCGCTGCCGTCGTCGGTGATCAGCTGGACCCGGCCGCCGGGCACCGACAGATCGGGCGTGGACACGATCGACTCCCAGCCGCCCGCGTCCGCCGTCGGCAGGTCCAGCGCCTTCACCGGCTGGTGCCCCGCCACGCCGTCCCACCGGTAGAGGGCGTAGGGCGCGCTGTTGTCCTCCGCCGCCCAGGACCCGGCCAGGATCAGATACTGCCCCTGGTCGTTACGGCGCAGATCCCGCACCGACAGCCCCCCGAGGTCCAGCTCGACCGGGGTGCCGAAGGCCGCCTTCGTGCCGCGCGCCACCTGGTCCAGGTTGGTCACCGGCACCAGCAGCGCCCTGCCGCCCTCCTGCGGCGGGACCAGCGGGGCGCGGAAGCCCAGGTAGGCGGTGGTGGTGGAGCCGGGCGCGAACTCCAGGCCCTCCACGTTGAGGCCGTCCACCTGCTTCGGGGTCTGCCCGTCGGCGGTCGCGGCGGCGAAGCCGTACCGGTTGCCGTTCGCCCGGTCCCAGGCCACCAGGTCGTCGCGCAGCCGGTGGCCCGCCGTCCCGAAGGTCACCGAGGTCGCCGCGCCGGAGCCGGAGAGCGTGGTGGTGAAGACGGTGTTGCGGTCGGGCTTGTACTCACCGTCCTTGTTGTTGCCGAGCGAGCCGGTCCAGTAGACGGTGTTGCCGACCCGGGTGCCGCCCTCGATGTCCACCTCCTTGTCAGCGCCGAGCGCATCGCCCAGGTCCCAGCTCTTCACGGGCGCCCCGGAGGCCGAACCGTCGTACAGGCGCAGGGTGTTGTCCTCGTCGTTGGCGACCAGGAGGTAGCCGTCACCGGCGTCCACGGCGGCCGAGGCGTCCGACGCGCCGGTCGGATAGCGGGCGTCGGCCGAGCGCTGGACGGACGGGGAGGCCGCGTAGTGCAGGGTCGCGGTGGCGGTCTTGCCGCCGAGCCCGGTCACCTTCAGGGTGAGGTCGGTGTACCCCTGCGCGTGGGCGGTCACGGCGACCGTACGGGTGCCGCCCGTGCCCGTGACCTGGACGTCTCCCGTGCCCGCCACCGACGACTTACTCGTCTTGCTCGCGGCCACCGTCAGGTCGGAGACGCTGGCGCCGCTCTGCGCGACCGTCGCGGTGACGACCGGGTCGCCGCTCGCGCCGACCGCACCCGACAGATACCCGGCCGACAGCTTGATCGTCGGCGTCCCGTAGCTCGCGGCCGCCGCCGGGCGGGCCGGCAGCAGCGGGGCCGCCGCCGACACCAGCGCGAGCGCGGCGGCGGCCCAGACGGTACGGAGGGACGAGGGGTGAGGGCGCACGGAGGCCGCCTTTCGTCGACTGGACGCGTCCGGCCGCCTGGGCGCGGACGCCGAGCAGAAGGCTGGGCCGGTACGGCCAACACCGGGCGTCCGTCATGGATACCCGGGGCGAACACCGGCCGACACCTGACGGCCCGGGGCGGCCCGTGGCACCTCGTGGCGGTCGGCGGCAGAATTGTGGCGCCCCGTGGCAGGCAGTGGCACCCCGTGGCAGCCCTGGGGACCGATTCCCGTACACCGCCCGGCGCCCGTACTGTTCACCGGTGAGCACTCTCCAACGCGCCCGGTACGGAGCGCAGGCCCACCCCCTCGCGCTGGACGCCGTCCTCGGCGGTCTGGTGCTGCTGTGCATGATCGGCGGCTCCTTCGCCTCGCCGCACGGCGAGCACGGCGTCGCCTGGGGAGAACGCGCCCCGGACCCGCTCAGCCTGGTCCTGATGGTCGTCGGCGCCCTCGCGCTCGTGCTGCGCCGCCGCGCGCCCATGGCCGTCCTCGCCGTCACCGGCACGTGCGCGCTCGTCGAGTGCGTCACCGGCGACCCGCGCGCCCCCGTCGTGATGTGCGCCGTCGTCGCCCTCTACACGGTGGCCTCCACCACGGGCCGGGCCACCACCTGGCGCGTCGCGCTGCTCGTCATGGCCGTGCTCACCGCCGCCGCGATGCTCGCCGGGCCGCTGCCCTGGTACGCGCAGGAGAACCTCGCGATCATCGCCTGGACCGGCATCGGCGCCACCGCGGGCGACGCCGTCCGCAGCCACCGCGCGTTCGTGCAGGCCATACGGGAGCGTGCCGAACGCGCCGAGCGCACCCGCGAGGAGGAGGCCCGCCGCCGGGTCGCCGAAGAACGGCTGCGCATCGCCCGCGAGCTGCACGACGTGGTCGCCCACCACATCGCCCTGGTCAACGTGCAGGCCGGGGTCGCCGCCCATGTCATGGACCGGCGCCCCGACCAGGCCAAGGAGGCGCTCGCCCACGTCCGCTCGGCCAGCCGCTCCGCGCTCGGCGAGCTGCGCGCCACCGTCGGCCTGCTGCGTCAGTCCGGCGACCCGGCCGCCCCCACCGAACCCGCCCCCGGCCTCAACCGCCTCGACGAGCTGGCGGACACCTTCCGCAGCGCCGGGCTCCCGGTGGAGGTGGCCCGCGCCGACCAGGACACCGAACTGCCCGCCGCCGTCGACCTCGCCGCCTACCGGATCGTCCAGGAGGCCCTGACCAACGCCCAGAAACACGCCGGGACCGGCGCGAAGGCCGAGGTCAGCGTCGTACGGGTGGGGCCGAACATCGAGGTCAGCGTGCTGGACAACGGGCCGGGCGTCACCGGCGCACCCGGCGCGGGCGGCGGGCACGGGCTGCTCGGGATGCGCGAGCGGGTCACCGCGCTCGGCGGCACCCTGACCACCGGACCCCGCTTCGGCGGCGGCTTCCGCGTCCATGCCATCCTGCCCGTCAAGACCCGTACGACCGACCGGGAGGAGCCCGCGTGACGATCCGCGTCCTGCTGGCCGACGACCAGGCCCTGCTGCGCAGCGCGTTCCGGGTGCTGGTGGAGTCCGAGCCCGGCATGGCCGTCGTGGGGGAGGCGTCCGACGGGGCCGAGGCGGTGCGGCTGGCCAAGGAACGCGCCGCCGACGTGGTCCTCATGGACATCCGGATGCCCGGCACCGACGGGCTCGCCGCCACCCGGATGATCGGCGCCGACCCCGACCTCGCCCGGGTCCGCGTGGTCATCCTGACCACCTTCGAGGTGGACGACTACGTGGTGGAGGCGCTGCGCGCGGGCGCCTCCGGCTTCCTCGGCAAGGGCAGCGAGCCCGAGGAACTGCTCGCCGCGATCCGGCTGGCCGCCGAGGGCGAGTCGCTGCTCTCCCCGGCCGCCACCAAGGGCCTGATCGCCCGCTTCCTCGCCCAGGCCGGCACCGTCGCCCCCGACCCGGTCCGCCTCGCCCGTCTCGACGCGCTCACCGGGCGTGAGCGCGAGGTGCTGGTCCAGGTGGCCGGGGGGCTCAGCAACGACGAGATCGCCGAGCGCCTGGAGGTCAGTCCGCTGACCGTGAAGACGCACGTCAACCGGGCCATGGCCAAGCTCGGCGCCCGCGACCGGGCCCAGCTCGTGGTGATCGCCTACGAGTCCGGGCTGGTACGTCCCCGGACGGAGTGACCTCCACCCGCGTGTACTGCGCGTGGAGTAGGAGGCGGATAAGAGACGGGACCTGGGGCCTACGGAGCGGGGTCCGGCCATGGGTCAGGGTATGAGGTGGGCGCCTTTTCCGTGCCCGCCCAAGCTGCCGCGCCCGTCCCAGCAGCTTCTGCCGCTCACAGAAGAGAGACCCTGTCCCATGTCCTGGCTGTCCCGGTTCAGCCTGAAACAACGGGCCCTCGTCGGCCTGGTGTCCCTCGTCGCGCTGCTCTTCGGAGCCATCGCGATCCCCCAGATCAAACAGCAGCTCCTGCCCACCATCGACCTGCCCATGGTGTCGGTGATCGCGCCGTACCAGGGCGCCTCGCCCGACGTGGTCGAGAAGCAGGTCGTCGAGCCCATCGAGAACAACCTCCAGGGCGTCGACGGCATCACCGGAGTCACCTCCACCGCCAGCGAGGGCAACGCCGTGATCATGGCGTCCTTCGACTACGGCAACGACACGAAGCGGCTCGTCACCGACGTGCAGCAGGCCGTGAACCGGGCCCGGGGCCAGCTCCCGGACTCCGTCGACCCGCAGGTCATCTCCGGCTCCACCGACGACATGCCCACCGTCGTCCTGGCCGCGTCCTCCGGCCAGGACCAGCAGGCGCTCGCCGACAAGCTGGACCGTACGGTCGTCCCCGCGCTGAAGGACATCGACGGCGTCGGCCGCGTCCAGGTCACCGGCGTCCGTGACGTCCAGGTGACCGTCACGCCGGACGACGCCAAGCTCGCCAAGGCCGGTCTGGCCCCCGCCGCGCTGGTCCCCGCGCTGCAGGCGGGCGGCGCGACCGTCCCGGCCGGTTCCTTCGACGAGGACGGCGCCAACCGCACCGTCCAGGTCGGCGGCGGCTACACCTCGCTCGCGCAGATCCAGGACCTGATGGTCACCGGCGCCCCCGGCGCCAAGCCCGTGCGCCTCGGTGACGTGGCGAAGGTCGAGGAGCGCCCGGCGCCCTCGGACTCCCTCACCCGCACCGACGGCCGGCCCAGCCTCGCCGTCAACGTCACCATGGACCACGACGGCAGCGCGGTCGCCATCTCCCGGGCCGTCAAGGACAAGCTGCCGAAGCTGCGCACCGACCTCGGCGCGGACGCGAAGCTGACCGTCGTCAGCGACCAGGGCCCGGCGGTCTCCAAGGCCATCGACGGCCTGACCACCGAGGGCGCCCTCGGTCTGCTCTTCGCGGTCCTGATCATCCTGGTCTTCCTGGCCTCGGTCCGCTCCACGCTGGTCACGGCGGTCTCCATCCCGCTCTCCGTGGTCCTCGCGCTGATCGTGCTGTGGACGCGCGGCCTGTCCCTGAACATGCTCACGCTGGGCGCGCTGACCATCGCCATCGGCCGGGTCGTGGACGACTCGATCGTGGTCCTGGAGAACATCAAGCGGCACCTCGGCTACGGCGAGGAGCGCGGCCAGGCCATCATCGGCGCGGTCCGCGAGGTGGCCGGAGCGGTCACGTCCTCGACCCTCACCACGGTCGCCGTCTTCCTGCCGATCGGCCTGGTCGGCGGCATGGTGGGCGCCCTCTTCGGCTCCTTCAGCATCACCGTGACGGCGGCCCTGCTGGCCTCGCTGCTGGTGTCGCTGACGGTCGTGCCGGTGCTGTCGTACTGGTTCCTGCGCGCCCCGAAGGGCACCCCCGAGGACGCCGAGGAGGCGCGCCGCCGGGCGGAGGAGAAGGAGAACAACAGCCGTCTCCAGCGTGCCTACGTCCCGGTCCTGCGGTTCGCCACCCGGCGCCGTCTCACCAGTGTGCTGATCGCGGTGGTCGTGCTGCTCGGCACCTTCGGGATGTCCGGGCTGCTGAAGACGAACTTCTTCGACCAGGGCGAGCAGCAGGTCCTCACCGTCAAGCAGACGCTGAAGCCCGGCACCAGCCTTGAGGCGACGGACGCGCAGGCCAAGCGGGTGGAGCAGCTGCTCGGCTCGATCAAGGGCGTCAAGGACTACCAGGTCACCATCGGCTCCTCCGGCTTCATGGCCGCCTTCGGCGGTGGCACCGACACCAACCAGGCGTCGTACCAGGTCATGCTGGAGGACGGCGCGTCCTTCGACGCCGTGCAGAAGCACCTGACGGACGGGCTCGCCAAGCTCGACGGCATCGGCACGACCACGGTGTCCGGCGGCGACAGCTTCGGCAACCAGGACCTCAGCGTCGTGGTCAAGGCGGCCGACCCGGCCACCCTGAAGACCGCCGCCGAGAAGGTCCGCTCCACCGTGGCGGCCCTGGACGACGTCACCGACGTGACCAGCAACCTCTCGCAGAGCGTGCCGCGCATCTCGGTCAAGGCCAACGGCAAGGCGGCCGCCGCCGGGTTCGACCAGCAGAAGCTGGGCGGTGCCGTCGCGCAGGCCGTACGCGGCCTCCCCGCGGGCAAGGCGATCCTGGACGACACCGAGCGCGACATCGTGGTGCGCTCGGCCAAGCCCGCGACCACGCTGGCCCAGCTGAGGAACCTGAACCTGGGCCGGGTCAAGCTCGGTGACATCGCGACCGTCGAGCTGGTCGACGGCCCGGTCTCCATGACCCGCATCGACGGCCAGCGCGCCGCGACGATCAAGGGCCGCCCGACCGGGGACAACACCGGCGCGGTCAGCACCCAGCTCCAGGCCAAGCTCAAGACGCTGAAGCTCCCGGCGGGCGCCACGGCCGAGATCGGCGGTGTCTCCTCCGACCAGGACGACGCGTTCAAGAACCTGGGCCTGGCCATGCTGGCGGCCATCGCGATCGTGTTCATGCTGCTGGTGGCGACGTTCCGCTCGCTGGCCCAGCCGCTGATCCTGCTGGTCTCCATCCCGTTCGCGGCGACCGGCGCGCTCGGCCTCCTTATCGTCACCGGCACCCCCATGGGCGTCCCGGCGATGATCGGCATGCTGATGCTCATCGGCATCGTGGTCACCAACGCGATCGTGCTGATCGACCTGATCAACCAGTACCGGTCCCAGGGCTACGGCGTCGTCGAGGCCGTCATCGAGGGCGGCCGCCACCGCCTCCGCCCGATCCTCATGACCGCCCTGGCGACGATCTTCGCCCTGCTCCCCATGGCCCTCGGCGTCACCGGCCAGGGCGGCTTCATCGCCCAGCCCCTCGCCGTGGTCGTCATCGGCGGCCTGATCACCTCCACCCTCCTCACCCTCCTCCTGGTCCCGACGCTCTACGCGATGCTCGAACTCCGCAAGGAGCGCCGGGCGGCGAAGAAGGCGGCGAAGAAGGCGGAGCCGGAGAAGGAGGCCCCGGAGCCGGTCGCGGTGTAACCGGCACGGCCCGGATGTGACGTCCGGACAGCGAAAGGGCCCGGCTCGCACGATCGTTGCGGGCCGGGCCCTCAGTTTGTCGCTGGCGGAGCCGTCAGAGGAAGTCCGTGGTGTCCAACTGGAATCCGAAGGGGGCGGGGAGCGCGAGGGACTTGCCGAACGGGACGGCGCAGTGCTCGCGATAGTCGTCGTCCCCCGGATCGCTGAACAGCGTGATCGAGGAGGCATCCCGGTCGACCAGCAGGTACAGGGGGATCTGGGAGCGGGCGTAACCGTGGCGCTTGGCCTCGCGGTCCATCCGGGGCTTGGTGGATGTCACTTCCAGCACCATGGCGACACCGTCGGAAGGCATCCAGGAGTCGGCGCCGCGGTAGAGCCGCAGCCCAGTGGGCGCGAAGGTGCCGTCGGGGATCACATGGTCCTTCGGGTCGAGCCCCCCGTGTTTCAGCAACAGGCCCTTGTTCCCGGAGAACTGCATGCGTGTTTTGGACCGCCCGTACACCTGGGCCACGATCAGTTCGATGTAGTCCTCGTGGTCCCCGTCAGGCGGCGGTGTCACAACGATCTCCCCCTCGATCAGCTCGGCATGGAAGCCCTCGGGGGTGTCCAGGGACAGGAAGATGTCCAGCAGTCCCTCAGCCGGCGTGGTCGGCCCGTGCGCGACGGCAGTCATGTCACGCCCCTCCTTCGGTCGCTCGCCAGACTGGGACACCGGAAGATCACCTGTCCATGAGATCGGGAACCGTTCCCCCGATCGTGGCACGAAAGGGGCGCTTCCCGACACCGGGAAGCGCCCCTGACTCACGTACAGATGAAGGTTCTTACGGCAGCGCCAGCATCCGCTCCAGCGCCAGCTTCGCGAACGCCTCCGTCTCGCGGTCCACCTCGATGCGGTTGACCAGGGTGCCCTCGGCGAGGGACTCCAGGGTCCAGACCAGGTGGGGGAGGTCGATGCGGTTCATGGTGGAGCAGAAGCAGACCGTGCGGTCGAGGAAGACGATCTCCTTGTCCTCGGCCGCGAAACGATTCGCCAGACGGCGGACGAGGTTCAGCTCGGTGCCGATCGCCCACTTGGAACCGGCCGGGGCCGCCTCCAGCGTCTTGATGATGTGCTCCGTCGAGCCGACGTGATCGGCCGCGGCGACGACCTCGTACCGGCACTCGGGGTGGACCAGCACGTTGACGCCGGGCACGCGCGCGCGGACGTCCTCGACCGACTCCAGGGAGAAGCGGCCGTGCACGGAGCAGTGGCCGCGCCAGAGGATCATCTTGGCGTCGCGCAGCTGCTGGGCGGTCAGTCCGCCGTTCGGCTTGTGCGGGTTGTAGAGGACGCAGTCCTCCAGGGACATGCCCATCTCCCGCACGGCGGTGTTGCGCCCGAGGTGCTGGTCGGGCAGGAACAGCACCTTCTCGCCCTGCTCGAAGGCCCAGTCCAGGGCCCGCTTGGCGTTGGACGACGTACAGATCGTGCCGCCGTGCTTGCCGGTGAACGCCTTGATGTCGGCCGAGGAGTTCATGTACGACACCGGCACGACCTGCTCGGCCACGCCCGCCTCGGTCAGCACGTCCCAGCACTCGGCGACCTGCTCGGCCGTCGCCATGTCGGCCATCGAGCAGCCGGCGGCGAGGTCGGGCAGCACGACCTTCTGGTCGTCGGAGGTGAGGATGTCGGCCGACTCGGCCATGAAGTGCACACCGCAGAAGACGATGTACTCGGCCTCCGGACGCGCGGCGGCGTCCCGGGCCAGCTTGAAGGAGTCGCCCGTGACGTCCGCGAACTGGATGACCTCGTCACGCTGGTAGTGGTGGCCGAGGACGAAGACCTTGTCCCCGAGCTTCGCCTTCGCGGCGCGGGCGCGCTCGACGAGGTCCGGGTCGGAGGGCGCGGGCAGATCGCCGGGGCATTCGACGCCCCGCTCGCTCTTCGGGTCGGCGCCGCGGCCGAGCAACAGCAGGGCGAGCGGAGACGGCTGAACGTCGAGCTGCGGGGTCTGGGCGGTGGTCACGACACCTACCCTTTCTGGTTTTCGTCTAACTGACGCTATCTATCATAACCGCTTCACGTCACTTTGACGATGGCGATAGCGTCCATGTGACGTGAATCCCGGCGCGACGCGAATCCCGGCACGGTCCCGCCCCTGCGGAGCCGGGCCGCTGTCCCACCTTCCGGCCGTGTGCGAGCATTGAAGAGAGAAGCAGAACGCGGCAACGCGCCCGCCCGGCCCGGAATGAATCGGCCGACGCGCCGGTTGCACTCCTCGAAAAGCAGTCTCCGTACGACTTGGGAGAGATGTAGATGTCCGTATCGGACGAGACCAGCACCGTCACCGACGGCATCATCGTGACCGACGCCGCCGCGTCGAAGGTCAAGGCGCTGCTCGACCAGGAAGGCCGTGACGACCTCGCGCTGCGCGTCGCCGTCCAGCCCGGCGGCTGCTCCGGCCTGCGCTACCAGCTCTTCTTCGACGAGCGCGCCCTCGACGGCGACGTCGTGAAGGACTTCGACGGCGTCAAGGTCGTCACCGACCGCATGAGCGCCCCGTACCTCGGCGGCGCCACCATCGACTTCGTGGACACGATCGAGAAGCAGGGCTTCACGATCGACAACCCGAACGCGACCGGCTCCTGCGCCTGCGGCGACTCCTTCAGCTGACCGGGCCCGGCCCGGCATACGACGAGGCGGCGGCCCCCGACCGGGGGTCCGCCGCCTCGCGCGTTCCTACGTCGCGGGTGCCTCGTGCGTTCTCGACTGCTTCGCGGAGCGGGCGGCTACTTCGCCGGGCGGCCCAGCGACTCCGCCTGCGGCACACGCCCGCCGTCCTCCGCGACGACCGTCCGCCCGGCGAGCGGCGCGTCCAGCCGTACGGTCTCGGCGAACTCCTTCGCCATCAGCACGCACACCTTGCCCGGCCGGGGGTGCTCGGTCACCGACACCGTCACCCGCCCGGCGCTCTCCTTCGCGGCAGCGCGGTGGTCGGCACAGACGCCGCCCATGAAACGGACGGTCAGCTCGCGGCCGTCGGCGCTGTACGCCCCGACCTTCACCGACCGCGTGCCCGACCCCGAGGACGAGGCGGACAGGGACGGCAGCGGTGAGGGCGCGGCCAGGTACTTCGGGTCCACCGCCGGATACGTCACCGTGAACGTGCCGCGCGCCGCCGCGCCCCGCACCTCGTACAGCCACGACGGCACCAGCGTCTCCCGGCCGCCCACCGGGTGCACGGCCAGCCCGAACACCGCCTTCTCCACGGTCAGCCGGTCCCCCTTCGGCGACCCCGGGGACACGTCCGAGCCGCACGGCTGCTCCAGCCGGTCCTTCAGCGGCTCCGGCGTCGCACAGCCCCCGATGCCCATCCGATGCCCGCCCGGCTGCGCCGAGTTGAGCAGTTCCAGCGTCTTCGCCGCGCCGAGTACGGGATATTCCGCACCCTTCTGAGGTACGGCCAGCATCCCGTGCCCGCCGACGATCTCGCCCCGCTCGTCCACGGTCAGCCCGGTCGTCCAGCCGTAGGTGGGCAGCCCACCCACCATCGGATCGGCGTTCACCACCCGCCGAGCGCCCATGACCTGGCTCGCGTCGGTCTTCGCATCGTCCTGCCCGAGCGCCTTCAGCACCGGCGCGACCACCTGCCGCGCCTTCGCCACGCTCACCGCGTCGGCGGCCGGGGCGACCGGATCCTGCGCGCACACGTCCGCCTTGGGGCAGTTGTCGGTGCCCGGCGTGTACCGGCTGAACGACCAGCCGCCCGCCGCACCCCCCGCCACCCGCAGCACCGGCTCACCCGCGCGTCCGCCGACCCGCCAGCCGTCCCCGTCCGCCACCGGCGCGCCGTCCACCTCCAGCGCCCGCGCCAGCCGGACCACCGCGTCCTTCGCGACGGCGCCCTCCGGGGCGTGCACCGGCGCCGACCCCGGCCCGTCGGGCAGCTTCCCTTGGGCCACATACCGCACGCCGTACGGATTCCGCTCCCCGGGCGCGATCCCGGCCGCGCTCGACGTACCCGCCGGACTCCACCCGTCCAGCGCGAGCGGCGGGGGAGTCCCCCCGGCGCCTGGCGTCCCGGCCCCGCCGTCGGCCCCGAGCCCGGAAGCGAGCCAGGCCCCTCCGCCCCCGAGCGCCAGCACGGCCGCGGCCACGGAAGCGACGACCAGGGCGGTACGGGGGCGGGGCGGGGGAGCGGGTTCATCCGAGTGGGGCGCGGCCGG
>NZ_WWIR01000353.1 GCF_009863025.1 Streptomyces sp. SID4985
GTCCGCGCGGGCCGCCGCCTCGCCGGGGGCCGACTCCGGGCGGTCGGAGGCCGCCGTCACCTCCGTCTCCCGGTCGCCGTGCCGCGTGGAGACGTACGCCTCGGGCATCCTCTGTCCTCGCTTCCCTCGCACCGTGTCCGGCGCGACGGCACCGGTAATCGCCCCAAGGGTGAACACCGGTGTCGCTATTCCCGGAGCCGGCCGGAGTTCACGGGACCGCAATGATCGGAGCGCGGGGCGGAGGGCAGGTCCGGGACGTACCGACACCGGTATGCACACATGGGCCGACCGGGGAAGGCCGAACGGCCCGTCTTTCGGCCAGGCGTGAAGTCGCGGCGCGCACGAGGAGCGAGGTACGCCGTTCGGGGTACGAAACGGGTGGGAACGCTCGTGTGCGTACGCGGGCGGCGGCCGGTCGGCCCCCGACACTCTCCGGGGTGTCCCTGGTCCCCGGCCCCACCGCGGCGAGGAGGTGGACATGCGTACCCGGGTGCGCGGTTGGCGGTGGCGGCGCAATCCGCTGCGGCGCCGGTCCGACGTGGTGGAGGCGTGGACGGTGCTGCTCGTCGCCGTCCTGCTGTGCGTGGTGGCGCCCCTGGCCGGGGTGGCCGCGGGCCTGCACGCCCACGACCGGGCCCAGTCCCGCGCCCTCGTGCAGCGTGCCGAGCGGCACCAGGTGCGCGCCCAGGTGGTCGGTCCGGTCTCCGACACCTCGCCCCTGGTCCACCGCGACCGGGGACACACGTACAGCGCCGAGGTCCGCTGGACCGACCCGGACGGCACGACCCGCACCACCCTGGCCCGCGTGCCCGCGGGGACGCGTACCGAGGACACGGTGACGGTCTGGTTCGACCGCCGGGGCCACAGCGTGGCACCTCCGGCGAACGACGTGGCCGTCTGGCAGCACACGGTCACCATGGGCCTCTGCGCCATGGGCGGCACGATCGCCGTCGCCCTCCTCGCCCGCATGGTGGAACGCCGCGTCGCCCTGCGCCGTCGCCTGACCGAATGGGACCGCGACTGGGCCCGCACGGGCCCGAAGTGGACGCGGTTCCGGGCTTGAGACCCGGTTCCCGGGCATGAGTTCCGGCGCCCGCGCTCGAGACCTCTGCCCGGCGCGGGATCAGGCCGCGGCCCGGTCCCGCGCCGCGCCCACGAGGCACTCGGCGATCACGTCGGACAGGTCCGCGCCAAGGTCGGGTTCGCCGTCGGCGGCCCAGCAGACGTATCCGTCGGGCCGGACGAGCAGGGCGACGGCACCCAGGTCCTCGGTGGACGTGGCGCGGACGAGGTCGACGCGGGGCGGGAGCCGGAGCCCGGCCGGGACGATGCCACCCAGGTCGAGCAGCACCGCGTGGCCCGGGGCGAGGAGCGCCGACAGCCGCGTGGGACCGTCCTCGGTGACCAGGTCGGGGTCGGGCACGCGGCCGCCCGTGAGCGGGTGGTCGCCGGGCAGGTCGTAGCGCAGCGAGAGGCCGGACATCAGGCCCGCGATGTGACGGTTGGCGTCGGGCAGGCGCAGCAGGTCGGTGACGATGTCGCGCAGGGCGGCCACGTCCTCGCCGGGGTTCGGGTCCGCGAGGACGCGCTGGGCGGAGGTGTGGTGCAGGACCTGGGCGCCGACCGGGTGGCGCTCGGCGTGGTAGGTGTCCAGGAGGGCGCCCGGCGCCCGGTCCTGGAGGACGGCGGCGAGTTTCCAGCCGAGGTTGAACGCGTCCTGCATACCGAGGTTGAGACCCTGGCCGCCCAGCGGCGGGTGGATGTGCGCGGCGTCGCCCGCGAACAGGACGCGGCCCACACGGTAGTTCTCCACCTGCCGGGTGGCGTCGGTGAACCGGGAGGCGTTGTCCACGGCACCCAGGGTGGTCTCGGGCCCGTACACGGCGTGCAGGGCGGTGGTGATCTCCTCGGGGGTGACGGGGCTGTCGCGGGAGGTGTCGGCCTCGCCCGCGCGTCCGAAGGTGATCCGGTACCGGTCGCCGCCGAGCGGGGCCAGCATGGCCCAGTAGCCGCCCCCTTGCCGGGTGAGGGTGCTCATGTGCCCCAACTTCCGTGGCACCAGCGGCGATACGGCGGTCAGATGGATGTCGGCCAGCACCGCCTGGTGCGTCCCGGGCCTGCCGGGAAACGGCACGCCGAGCAGCTTCCGCACGGTGCTGTGGCCGCCGTCGCACGCGACCAGATACCGCGCCCGCACCCGCGTTCCGTCCCCGTCCCCGCCCCCGTCCGCCGTCACGAGCACGCCGTCGTCGTCCTGCTCGACGCCGGTGACGGCGGTGCCGCGCAGCACCCGCGCCCCGGCGGCGGTCGCCCGCTCCTCGAGTACGTCCTCGATCTCGCCCTGGGAGAGGGCGACCGGGAAGGGGTGCCTGGTGTTCCAGGGGGTGCAGTCCAGCGGCACGGGGAGTGTCGCGAAGTGGCCGCCCACCTGCCCGCGCGGCGCGGCGCGCTTCAGCAGCGGCTCCAACAGGCCCCGGTTCTCGAGCAGTTCGGCCGTGCGGGGCTGCACTCCGCCGCCCTTCACCTGATCGACGCGCTGCGGCAGCTTCTCCAGCACCAGGGTCCGGACCCCGGCGAGGGCCAGTTCGTACGCCAGCGTCAGTCCGGTGGGGCCCGCGCCCACGACGACTACCTGGGCGTCGGCCTCGGTCTCTTTCGGCATCTTCGATCCAATCTCTCGCCTGAGGTTAAATGTATACCAGGTGCAGAAATATTCTCGGGGCAGCTCTCTGTTACGGTGAGCGACGTGGACGGCAAGCCAGGGCTGCGGGAACGGAAGAAGCAGCGGACGCGTGAGGCGATCTCCGGCGCCGCGATCTCCCTGTTCCTGGAGCACGGCTTCAACCAGGTTTCGGTGGCCCAGGTGGCCGAGGCGGCCGAGGTGTCCAAGCGGACGCTCTTCGCGTACTTCCCGACGAAGGAAGACCTCGTCGTCCACAGGCTCGCCGACCATGAGACCGAGCTGGCTCGTGTGGTGCGAGACCGTGCGCCCGGCACCGATCCGCTGAGCGCGGTGCGCGAGCACTTCCTGAAGGGGCTGCGCGAGCGCGACCCGATCACCGGGCTCAACGACCTCCCGCCGGTGCGCAGGCTCCATCGGATGATCCTCGACGCACCCTCGCTGGTGTCCCGGATGGAGCGGTTCAAGACCGTCGCCGAACGCGCCCTCGCCGAGGCCCTGCGGGAGACCGCGGGCGTCCCGGAACTCACCGCGCGCCTCGCGGCGGTGCAGATCGCCGGGGTGCACTGGGCGTTGGCGCAGGACAACGCCGATCGCATGACGTCCGGAGAATCCGCGGACGAGCGCTACGCGGGCGCGGTGGCCGACGCGGAGCACGCCTTCACGTTGCTCGCGCACGGCCTGGGCGACCTGACATCTCGGCGGTAACCCCTCAACTCCCGCTGCACACCGAAGGATTTCGGCCGAACCCCAGGAATTCCCTTCCCAAGTGGTTTAGACCAATGCTAGATACGGTGGCGCAATGAGCCCGAGCGGCTACGTCTTGTCACCGACAGGAGGGGCGGCATGTCCCGCACCACCCCGCACGAATCCCGGCAGAACGACGAGCAGACCCTGTATCAGCGGGTCGCGTCCCGGTTGCTCCACGAACTGCGCGACGGGACGATCCCACCGGGTGAACGGCTGCCGGGCGAGCGACATCTCGCGCGGCACTTCGGGGTCAGCCGAGCGACCGTCCGGCAGGCGCTGGACGTGCTGCGACGGGGCGGAATGCTGAACACCGACCGGCGGGGCAGTCACGCCACGCTGCCCGGGCGGCCGGTCGAGGAGCCGGTGTCGCTCACCTTCCCGGTGGGTACGGTGCCGGCCGGTCCGGGGGCGGTCGACCGGGCGACGGTGACCTGGGAGACACCGCCGCCGGAGCACGCGCGGGCGCTGGGTCTCGCCCCGCACCGGCCGACGCTGGTCCACCGCTATCTGTCGGCGGGGCCGGACGGCCGCTCGCTGCGCACGGCGGTGACCTCGTTCTCGGCGGTGGCGCTGGCCGAGGTCGCGGAGCTGGCGCGCTACCGCGAACGGGCCGACGGAGCCACCCCGGCGGAGCTGGGCCGTGCCTACGACTGGATGCGCAAGGCGGGCCTGACCTTGCACCACCGGGACTCCATCAGCCAGGTGGGCGACGCTTCTTCGGTGCGCGTGACCCGGCGGGTGCGCGACCAGTACGCACGCCCGCTGGAGATCACGGACCTGGTGGTGAACGCCGAAGAGGACACACTGGTCTACGAGTTCACGCTTCCGGCGGCGGGCTGACCTCCGCCGCGCGCCGGGCGACGAGGAGCCGGGCGCGCGGGGCGCCGTCGTCGCGCCGCCCGAACTCGGGCAGGTCCCGCAGCTCGACGGCGAAGCCGGTGCGGGTCAACTCCCGGGTGATATTGCCGAGTCGGAAGGCCCGGTAGTACATGACAAACGGCGGCCGCCACACGGAGTTGCGCACCCGCATCGCCGCGTCGAAGCCGAGCAGCGCCCAGTACGCGAGGCTCGTCGGGCGGGGCGGGGCGAGCACCGGGAAGGCGAAAGTGCCGCCCGGACGCAGGGAGTTGTGGACCTGCCCGAACAACCCCGGCAGCTCCTCGGGCAGGAAGTGCCCGAACGCCCCGAAGCTGACGACGAGGTCGAAGGCGGCCGTGAAGGGCAGCGCGCGGGCGTCCGCGCGCACCCACGCGACGGACGGCTCCCCGGGCCCGGCGGCACGCTCCCGGGCGACATCGAGCATCCCAGCGCTGAAGTCGACCCCGGTGACGCTGCGGCGGCACAGCCCGGTCAGCACGTCGAGCCCGGCGCCGGTGCCGCAGCACAGGTCGAGGCCGTCCTCGTACGGACCGAGCGGGCCGAGCGCCTTCGCGACCGCCTCCAGGACCGGGTCCGGCGTCCGGAAGGGGGTGTGGTCGAACTTCGGCGCGAGCAGGTCGTAGCCGCGCTCCACGGACGAAAGGGCCTGCGCGGCGAGTTCACGCAGGGTGGGACCTTCGGGGCTGAACATGTCCTCAGCCTAGGCCCGCGGGCTCAGTCCCTGAGCCGTTCGAGGGTGGACTTGGTGTCGGTCTTCAGCCAGTCGGTGATGTCGTCGAGGGCGGGTGGCGTCTGGTCGCCGCTGTAGGAGGTGAGGTAGGCGCTGTAGCCCATCGTGTACGTCGTCCAGCCGTCCCGTACCGCGAGGGTCGCGAAGCGGGAGCCGCTGGAGGAGCCGCTGGTGGTGTCCCGGCTCACCAGGTACGCCTCGTCGCCGATGCCCTCGACCGGGCGCACGTCGTAACCCGTGTGGCTGTCGTCGTAGTTCTTCCAGGTGGCGGTGAACTCCGGTGCGGGGTCGGTCTTGCGGTGCAGGTCCAGTTGCAGGGAGAGGTAGGCGTCGGAGTAGGACGAGCCGGTCTTCTTCAGGCCGACGCTGCAGTAACTCTCGTGCAGCGCGGGGTCCTTGAGGGAGCTGTGCGTCGGGGCGGAGCCGGTCGCGGGGTACTCGCCCTTGAACGCCGAGTAGTCGGCGCTGGTGCACAGGTCGGAGGGGGCCGCGTAGCCACGCAGGTCCGCGTCGCCCGGGGCGCCGATCAGGAACACTCCGGCCGCCCACGCGGCGGACGCCACGACGGCACCGACCGCGGCCCACAGCACCGCACGTCCGGCGGCCCCTCCCCCGCCGCCGGACGGCGGGGCGGACGGCCAGCCCGGTGGCGGGCCGTACGGGGCGGGCGGCCCGTAGGGGTGTGCGGGCTGGGCGTAGGGG
>NZ_WWIR01000354.1 GCF_009863025.1 Streptomyces sp. SID4985
CCACCCGCAGGCCGGCCGACCCCGCCGTGCGCCGCGCCCTTGAGGCCGCGCAGGCGGCCGCCCGGATACCGGACCACCCCCGCCTGGACCAGGTCTTCGACGTGTTCGCGGAGGGCGGTTCGCTCTGGATCGTCAGCGAACTGGTGTCCGCACAGTCCCTGTCGGCGCTCCTCGCCGAGCAGCCGCTCAACCCCTACCGCGCCGCCGAGGTCGCCTCCGACGTGCTGATGGCGCTGCGCGTCCTGCACGCCCACGGCTGGACCCATCGCAACATCACCGCCCGCACGGTCCTCGTCTGCGACGACGGCCGCGTCCTGCTGACCGGCCTCGCGTCCGGGGCGGCGGAGGAGGCGCTGTGCGGGTACGACCCGGTGCCGGTGGAGGCCGGGGAGGCTCCGCCGGGTCCGCCGCGTCCGACCGGTTCGAGCGGTCGGGGAGCGCAGACCGGGAGGTCCGGCGGAGGTGGTGCCGGGGTGCCGCTCGCCGCCGGTGCGGGAGGCGCGGGCGCGTTGCCCGTCCGTCCCGGCGCCGGTCACGGTGCCGACACCGACTCCGGCACCGACCCCGAGGCCGCCCGGCGCGCCGCGATCCAGGCGCGGGCCGCCGCGGCGGGCGGGGAGTCCGCGGAGCCCGGAGCATCCGGACGGCGGGCGCTGGAGAGCGGGGAGGACATCCGCGCGGCCCGTGCCGGTGCCATCGCCGCGTACCGCGCGGGAGCGCGTGCCGCGGCCCGGGTGCACGAGTCCCCGGACGGTCACCGCGCCGCCCTGCCGGGGGCGCGTACCCCGGAGCCGGGCGAGACGGATGCCACGGCCGCCGAGGCAGGGGCACGGTCCCCGTACCCCGAGCCGCGCCCCGCCGAGCCGCGCCGTACCGAGCTGCCCCCCGTAGGTCCCCACGCCGACCGGCCGTACGCCAGCGGGCGGGAATCCAACGGGCAGGAGTCCACCCCGCCCGGCACCATCGTCGATCCGTACGGGGTGGCGGGCAGGCCCTGGCCCGGTGCCACGCCCCGGACCGGGGCCGTACCCACGCCGTCCGCCGCGCCGAGGCCGCTCGCCGGTGACACCCGTAACGGGTCTTCCGCGCCCGGCGCCGAGCACATCCACCCGCAGCCCGCGATCCCCGCGCAGACCGGGGGAGTCTCCCGTTGGGACGAGACCGTCCCTGTCGGAGCGGTGTCGCGCGGGCCCGGCAATGCCATCGCCGCCGAGCGGGCCCGGCAGATGCGGATGAGTGTCGTGGGGGCCGTCACCGAGCGGTGGGCGCCGGAGCAGGCCGGGCCGGTGCACGAGAACTGGCAGCTGGCGGCGCCGGTAGGGCCCGCCACCGACCTGTGGGCGCTCGGGGCGCTGCTGTTCCGGGCCGTGCAGGGGCACGCCCCGTATCCGGAGGAGTCCACGGCCGAGCTGGTGCAGTTGGTGTGCGCCGAGCCGCCCGCCTTCGCGGAGGAGTGCGGGGCGCTGCGTCCGGTCGTGGAGTCGCTGCTGCGGCAGGACCCCACCGAGCGGCCGGATGTCGAGGAACTCGCCGGGTGGCTGCGGTCGTTGGTGCGTTCCGCGCCCGAGCCGGACGCCGGTGCGCATGTGGTGCCCGTGCCGCCCGCCGACCCGCGCAGGCTGCCGATAGTGCGGCGGCGCGGCGAGCTGGTGCGACGGCGCCGCAACCGCGCGCCCGCCCGGAATCCGCACGGCAAGCACAAGCGGGGCCGCCCGGAGCCGGAGCGGTCGCCGCGCAGCCTCGGCCGCCTTCTGCTGCTGCTCGTGCTGCTCCTGCTGGCCGGGGCGGTCGCCTACGCGATGCTGTTCCTGCCCAAGCGCGGCGAGGACGGCGCGACGGGCCGCGACCACGCCGGTACGGCGGGGCAGGCGAGCCCCGAGCCCTCCCGTGAGCAGCGGCCAAGTCCCGGTGAGACAGAGGGAGGTGGCGAGCCGACCGCGTCCGCGCCCGCCGCCGAGACCCAGACCGGCGGCGTCACGGTGGCCGACGGCTTCACCCTGCGCACGGACCCGGACGGTTTCCGGATCGCCGTCGCCAAGGGCTGGGACCGCACCCCGCGCAACAGCAGCGGCCAAGTCGTCTACGGCCATGGCGACTTCGAGCTGATCGTGGTGCCCGGCCGGGACGGTACGGCGTCCTACGGCACCGATCCGATGGCGTACCAGCGGGACAAGGAGCGCGAACTCCAGCCGTACCGCTCCTCCAGCTGGGCCACCGCGACCGGTCTCAGAACCATCGAGGTGGGCGGACGCACCATGGCCGAGGGGCAGTTCACCTGGACCGACGCGAACGGCCGCGACCTGTACGTGCGCAACATGGCGATGCTGCTGAACGGCCGCTACCACGTCGTCCAGGTCCGGGGGCCGGAAGCGGAGCGGGACGAGGTGACGCGGCTGTACGACCAGGCCACGTCCTCGTACCGCTACACGGGCTGAGCGGCGTACCGCGCGGGCCGTGTGCTGAACCATCGTCATCAGTCGCGCAAAGCGCCTGAACCCCGCGGGGGAGCCGTACTTCGGTTCCCGGCGTAGCGCGGAAGCGACAACCGTCACAGTGGTGTCTCCGTAGGACCCCGCCGGTTCCCTGCGGGGCGGCCGGTCCTTAGTCTGACCCTGTCAAGAGCATTGCGGGGCAACGTGAATCAGATGCAGGGTCTGCTCATAGCGGGCCGCTACCGGCTTGCCGATTCCATCGGCAGCGGCGGCATGGGCCGGGTGTGGCGCGCCCACGACGAGGTGCTGCACCGGAAGGTCGCCGTCAAGGAGCTGACCGCCGCGCTCTACGTCTCCGACAGCGAGCGGGGCGTGCTGCTGGCCCGCACCCGTGCCGAGGCCCGCGCCGCCGCGCGCATCAACCACTCCGCCGTCGTCACCGTGCACGACGTGCTGGAGCACGACGGCCGCCCCTGGATCGTCATGGAACTGGTCGAGGGCGAGTCGCTGGCCGACGCGGTGAAGGCGCGCGGCCGCATCGAGCCGCGCGAGGCCGCGCGGATCGGCCTGTGGGTGCTGCGGGCGCTGCGCGCCGCGCACGGGGCGGGGGTGCTGCACCGCGACATCAAGCCCGGCAACGTCCTGCTCGGCCGCGACCGCCGGGTGCTGCTCACCGACTTCGGCATCGCCCAGATCGAGGGCGACGCCACCATCACCCGCACCGGAGAGGTCGTCGGATCGGTCGACTACCTCGCCCCGGAGCGGGTGCGCGGCCACGACCCGGGCCCGGCGTCCGACCTGTGGGCGCTCGGCGCCACGCTGTACACGGCCGTCGAGGGCCGCTCGCCGTTCCGCCGCACCTCGCCGCTGGCCACCATGCAGGCGGTCGTCGAGGAGCGCGAGGAGCGCCCGGAGCACGCGGGTCCGCTCGGGCCGGTCATCTCCGCCCTGCTCCGCAAGGAGCCGGCGATGCGTCCCACCGCCGAGGACGCGGAGCGGATGCTCGCCGACGTGGCCGAGGGCCGGGCGACCCGTCCGTCACGGGTGCCGGTGCAGCAGGGCGTGGGCGTGCCGCCCACCGTCGCCACTGGCCTTCCCGGGGTCCCTGGGGTTCCTGGGGTGCCGACGGCGACGAGCCACACGACCGCGGTGAGCACCCCCGGCGGACAGGTGCCGGCCGCGCCCCGTACGGGACGGATGCGACGCAGGCACCGCAACCGCACGGTCGCGCTCGTCGTCGTCCTCGCGGTCGTGCTCGGCGCGGCCGCCGCCGTCGGCTACCAGAAGTGGGGCGCGTCGAAGCACGAGGCGGCCACGGGGGGCGCCACCCACGCGCCGGAGCCGACCGGTACGACGAAGCAGGGCACCAAGGGGACCAAGGGCGCCAAGGGCACCGTCCCGGCGGACTGGGTGCGCTACGACGACCCGCTGGGCTTCAGCCTCTCCCTGCCCAAGGGCTGGAAGCGCAAGACGTACGACACGACGCCCCCGAGCGACCTCAAGCAGATCGACTACACCCCCGACGACGGCGTGCACTTCGTCCGCATCGGTATCGACCCCTCCCCGGACTTCGCCGACGCCTACAGCCACCAGCAGGACCTGGAACAGCAGTTGCAGCGGCTGGTCGACTACCGACGGGTGCGCCTTGAGCAGAACACCTACCGCGACCGCGAGGGCGCGCTCTGGGAGTACACCTGGACCGCGCTGGCGAAGGACCCGCCCTACGTGCCGGGCCCGCGCCATGCCGTCGAGGAGACGTACATCTCGCGGGCGGGCGTGGAATACGCCATCTACATCTCGACTCCCCAGGAGGACTGGGCGGAGACGAACCAGCGGTTCAAGTGGGTGCTCCAGAGCTGGCGGCAGCCCGCGGGCTGACCCCGCACACCGTCTCGTCTTGGCCGGTCACCGTCACGGAGGGTGTGCGTCCGGTACGGCATGATGGGATCCATGGGGACCGAGGGGCACGACTTCCGTGTGATCGCGGGCCGTTACCGCCTCCGGGCGCGCATCGGACGCGGCGGGATGGGCATCGTCTGGCGGGCCGAGGACGAGGTGCTGGGCCGCTTGGTGGCGGTCAAGGAGATCGTCCAGGACGACTCCGCGCCGGACGGGGACGCCCGGCTGCGGCGCGAGCGGACCTTCCGCGAGGCGCGGGCGGTGGCGCAGCTGCACCATCCGCACATCATCGTCGTGCACGACGTGGTCGAGCAGGACGAGCGCCCGTACATTGTCATGGAGCTGATCGACGGCGGCTCGCTCGCCGACCGGATCGCCGCCGACGGCCCGCTCACCCCGGAGGAGGCCGCCCGGATCGGCGCCGACCTGCTGAGCGCGCTCAGCACCGCGCACGACGCGGGGGTGCTGCACCGGGACATCAAGCCCGCCAACGTCCTCGTCGAGGCGGGCACCGACCGGGCCGTGCTCACCGACTTCGGCATCGCCCGGGTCGCGGGCGCCACCACGCTCACCGAGACCGGCTCCTTCGTCGGCTCGCCCGAATACACCGCGCCCGAGCGGATGTCGGGGCTGCGCAGCGGTCCGGCGGCCGACCTGTGGTCGCTCGGCGCGCTGCTGTGCACGGCGCTCAGCGGCGAGTCGCCGTTCCGCCGGGACTCGCTCGGCGGCATCCTGCACGCCGTCGTCAGCGATGAGATCCGGCCGCCCGCCGAGGCCGAGCCGCTGCTGCCGGTCGTCCGGGGCCTCCTGGAGCGCGACCCCGAGCGACGGCTCGGCGCGGCGGACGCCGAACGGATGCTGCGCGCCTATCTGGAGACGGGCCGCACCCCCGCCCCGCCCGGCACCCCGA
>NZ_WWIR01000355.1 GCF_009863025.1 Streptomyces sp. SID4985
GGCGGTGGCAGGCGCCGCAAGCTGGGGACGCCCCCGGCCGCGCGCCCCGAGGCGCAGCCGGAGCAGTCCGGCAGGCCGCACCCGGCCGCCGAGCCCGCGCAGCCGTCCATGGCCGGGCAGGTCAGGCTCGCCCCCGGTACCGAGGGCATCGGCCGCTCGTACGCCATAGGGGCACCGGACGCGAACGCCGCCGAGGGCCCCGAGCCGCTGGACGGTCCCGGCGGTGCCGTCGAGGTCGCGGACACCCCGCGCCCGCAGCCGCTGGACGACGAGCTGCCCCCGGAGCCGCTGGACAATCCGCGCAGGCTGCTCGTGTGGCCCGCCCCGGACACCACGACCCAGCAGGCGCTGAGCGACCGCGGTTACCGTCCCGTCGTCGTGCACTCGCGCGAGGAGGTGGACGCGCAGATCGCCGCGTTCCCGGCCGCGCTGTTCGTGGACCCGCTGACCGGCCCGATCACGCGTACGGCGCTGCAGTCGCTGCGCCAGGCGGCGGTCTCCGCCGAGGTGCCGGTGCTGGTGACGGCCGGACTCGGCCAGGCCTCGCGCGAGGCGGCGTACGGCGCCGATCCGGCCGTCCTGCTCAAGGCGCTGGCGCCGCGCGACAGTGAGCAGCATCCGCCGCGGGTGCTGCTGGTCGAGGAGCACGCGGAGATCGCGCTGGCGCTGACGGCGACGCTGGAGCGGCGCGGGATGCAGGTGGCACGGGCGGCGAGCGACGGCGACGCGGTGACGCTGGCCGGGCAGTTCCGGCCGAACCTCGTCGTCATGGATCTGCTGCAGATGCAGCGGCAACAGGCCGGGATCGTGGACTGGCTGCGGACGAACGGGCAGCTCACCCGTACCCCGCTGGTCGTCTACACCGCGACCGTCGACCCCGGCGACCTGCCCCGGCTGGGCTCGGGCGAGTCGGTGCTGTTCCTCGCCGAGCGCGCGACCACCGACGAGGTGCAGTCGCGGATCGTGGATCTGCTGGCGCGGATCGGCACGAACTAGCGGTACGGGGCGGTAAGAAGCGGCCCCGGGAAAACCCGTACGGGCCCCACCACTCGGTGGGGCCCGGTCCCGTAAGGGGCTGGCGGTCAGGCCAGCTTGGTCACGTCCAGCTTGCCCAGCCGGTGGGCCTCGCGGATCTTCTTCTTGTCGAACTTGCCGACGCTGGTCTTCGGGACCGTCTCCACGATGGTCCAGCGCTCGGGCAGCTGCCAGCGGGCGACCCCGGCCTCCTCCGAGAGGAAGGCGCGCAGCGCCTCGAAGCCGACCTGGGCGCCCTCCTTCAACACGACGGTGGCCAGCGGGCGTTCGCCCCACTTGTCGTCGGGCACGGCGACCACGGCCGCCTCGGCGACGTCCGGGTGGGACATCAGCGCGTTCTCCAGGTCGACCGAGGAGATCCACTCACCGCCGGACTTGATGACGTCCTTGGCGCGGTCGGTGAGGGTGAGGAAGCCCTCCGGGGAGATGATGCCGACGTCGCCGGTCTTCAGCCAGCCGTCCTCGCTGAACTTGTCGGCGGGGCGCAGCGGTTCGGCGTCGGGGCCGTTGTAGTAGGCGCCCGCGATCCAGGGGCCGCGCACCTCCAGCTCGCCCGCCGACTCGCCGTCCCAGGGGAGGCGTTCGCCGCCGGGGCCGGTGAGGCGGGCCTCGACGCCCGCCGGGAAGCGGCCCTGGGTGACGCGGTAGCCGAACTCCTCGTCGGTGCCGATCGCGTGGGCCGGCGGACGGGCCACCGTGCCGAGCGGCGAGGTCTCCGTCATGCCCCAGGCGTGGCAGACCCGCATCCCCAGCTCGTCGAACGCCTCCATCAGGGAGGGCGGACACGCCGAACCGCCGATGGTGACCTGGCCGAGGGAGGAGACGTCACGGGGCTTGGCGCGCAGCTCGGCGAGGAGTCCCTGCCAGATGGTGGGGACGGCGGCCGCGTGCGTGGGGCGCTCGGACGCGATCATCTCGGCGAGCGGGGCGGGCTGGAGGAAGCGGTCGGGCATCAGCATGTTGACGCCGGACATGAAGGTGGCGTGCGGCAGGCCCCAGGCGTTCACATGGAACTGCGGGACCACGACGAGCGTGGTGTCCGAGTCGGTGAGGCTCATCGACTCGGCCATGTTGACCTGCATGGAGTGCAGGTAGATCGAACGGTGGCTGTAGATCACGCCCTTGGGGTCGCCGGTGGTGCCGGAGGTGTAGCACATGGCGGCGGCCCGGCGTTCGTCCAGCTCGGGCCAGTCGTAGCTGTCCGGGCGGCCGTCGAGCAGTTCCTCGTACTCGTGCACGCGCGCGGTGGCACCCGCCAGCGGGGCGCGGTCGCCGGGGCCCGCGACGACGATGTGCTCCACGGTGGGCAGCTGCGGCAGCAGGGGCGCGAGCAGCGGGATCAGCGAGCCGTTGACGAGGAGCACGCGGTCGGCGGCGTGGTTGACGATCCACACCAACTGCTCTGCCGGGAGGCGGAGGTTGAGGGTGTGCAGGACGGCGCCCATGGAGGGGATCGCGAAGTACGCCTCGACGTGCTCGCTGTTGTTCCACATGAGGGTCGCGACCCTCTCGTCGCCCTCCACCCCCAGCTCGTCCCGCAGGGCGTGCGCCAGCCGGGCCGACCGGGCGCCGATCTCGGCGAAGGTGCGGCGGTGCGGCTCGCCCTCCCCGGTCCAGGTGATGACCCGCGACGATCCGTGGACGGTCGACCCGTGGGTGAGAATCCTCGAGATCAGCAGCGGTACGTCCTGCATGGTGCTCAGCACGGCGGGCGTCCTCCCCGGCAGCATTGCCTAAGCGGAAGTAGAGTCGCGCTGATTCTGCGCACATACCGCGCGGTATGTCACTAGGGGGGCCGAAACTCGCCGGTGGGCGACGGTGAGAAGGGGGCTCAGGGTCGTACCCCGAGCACCCTTCCGAAACTCGTACGGATCAGACCCCCGCGTCCGACCCGTCCCGGCGCACGACCCCCAGCTCCGGGTCCTCCCGCAGCTTGCCGAGCGCACGCGACACCGCCGACTTGACCGTGCCCACCGAGACGCCGAGCAGTTCGGCGGTCTGGGCCTCGCTCAGGTCCTCGTAGTAGCGCAGGACGACCATCGCGCGCTGACGGGCGGGGAGTTTGGCGATCGCGCGCCACATCGCGTCGTGCAGCGCCTGCCGTTCGGCCGGGTCGGCGACGCCCGCGAGCGGCTCCGGCTCGGGCAGCTCGTCGCAGACGAACTCGTCCACCTTGCGCCTGCGCCACTGCGAGGTCCGCGTGTTGAGCAGGGCGCGCCGCACATAGCCGTCGAGCGCCCGGTGGTCCTCGATCCGCTCCCAGGCGGCGTACGTCTTGGCGAGCGCGGTCTGGAGCAGGTCCTCGGCGTCGTTCGGGTTGGTGGTCAGCGAGCGGGCGGTGCGCAGCAGCACGGGGCGCCGGGCGCGGACGTAGGAGGAGAACGACGAGTACGTGGTCGCGGCGGTACGGAGCCTGGGGTGCGGAAGGGTCTGCCGCGCTGGTGCGGCGGCGGCCGAGGCGCTGGTGCAGACGGGTGCGGTCATGGCTCCACGCTAGGAGCGAGGGTGCCTTCGGCGGATCGGCCGCAGGTCCCGAAGCGGGGTCCGCCTCAGGTCGGAGGGCCGGGCGCGCCCCCACCTCCTGTGGGTGGAGTACGGCTCGGCCCGGCCTGAGGGTTGACCCTGAGGAGGGCGGCCGGGTGGGCCCGGGAGACCGACCGGGGCGGACCCCGGAGGCCCTCTGGCGATCATCGAACATACGTACGACTATCGTTCCATGGCCACCTTCCGCCGGCAGGTCACCACCCTGGCCGTCGCCCACGCCCTCTCGGCCGCCGAGCGCGGCCTGGCCGTCCTTCCCCTGTCCCGGACCAAGCTCCCGGCGCTGCGCTCCCCGCACCGCACGGACCCCGCGCAACCGCCGTGCCGCGGCGAGTGCGGCCGCCCCGGCCACGGCGTCCACGACGCCTCCACCGACCCGGCCCGTATCCGCGCGCTGTTCGCCGCCGCGCCCTGGGCCACCGGCTACGGCATCGCCTGCGGCCTGCCCCCGCACCACCTCGTCGGCGTCGACCTGGACACCAAGCCCGGCACCGACGCGCCGGCCGCGCTGCGCGCCCTGGGCCTCAGGTTCCGGTTCGCGATCCCCGAGACGGTCGTCGTCCTCACCCCGAGCGGCGGCCGCCACCTCTGGCTCACCGCCCCGCCGGACACCGTCGTGCCCAACTCCGCGAGCCGTCTCGCCCCCGGGATCGACATCCGGGGCGCCGGGGGCTACCTGGTCGGCCCCGGCTCCCGCACCGCCCACGGCGTCTACGTCACGGCCCCCGGCACCGCCCGTCTGCGTCCGGCGCCCTGCCCGCGCAACCTGCTGCGGCTGCTCGTACCGCCACCCCGGCCGCCCCGCCGCAGGCCCCGGCCCTCCCCCGCTTTCCCCGGTGACGGCCAGGGTCTGCTCCACTTCGTCCTGACCGCCCACGAGGGCCAGCGCAACACCCGCCTCTTCTGGGCCGCCTGCCGCGCCCACGAGTCCGGCCTCGGCCCCGCCCTCACCGTCCCCCTCCTCGAAGCGGCCCTGGCCACGG
>NZ_WWIR01000356.1 GCF_009863025.1 Streptomyces sp. SID4985
GCCGCAGCCGGGCCCTGCGCTGCTCGGCCCGCGCGCGTGCCTCGCGCTCCGCGCGGGCGGCCCGGTCAAGCGAGTCGGCCCGCCCGGCGAGCCCCTTGACCCGCTCCTCGTGCGTACGGACCTGGAGCCGCGCCTCCATCTCGGTCTGCCGCGCGTTGGCGCCGTCCGCCGAGAGCCGGTCCCGTACGGAGGTGTCGGGCTCCTCCTCGACCGGCATCTCCTCGGCCACGGCGAGCCGCTCGGCCAGCTCCTCCGCCTCCTGTACGGCCCGCTCCAGCGCCTCCTGCGCACGGGCGGCCGCCGCGGCGGAGCGTTCCGCCTCGCCCACGGCCCCGCGCGCCTGCCCGGCGAGCCGGCCGAGTTGCTGGGCCACGCCCGACTTCTCCCGGTCGGCGGCCCGCCGCCGCTCCCCCAGCTCCTCCACGAGCGCGGCACTCGCGGTCCGCTCCTCCACGGCCGTCTCCCGTGCCCGCTCCAGTTCCGCGCAGCGTACGGCCAGCTCCACCAGCTCGGCGGCGGCCTCGTCCACGGACGCCTGCA
The DNA here is from genome assembly GCF_009863025.1 of Streptomyces sp. SID4985. GTDB lineage: Bacteria > Actinomycetota > Actinomycetes > Streptomycetales > Streptomycetaceae > Streptomyces. Next base: position 541 of record NZ_WWIR01000356.1, read on the forward strand.
CCTCAAGCAGACTCGGCGCACCGGCCGAGCCGCCCTGCGCGAAGTGGGCCCCGAGCAGATCCCCCTCGGCGGTGACGGCAGTCAGCCCGGGCCGCGCCCGCACCACTTCCTCCGCCTCCTCCAGCGTCCCGACGACGACGATCCCGCGCAGCAGCCGCCGCACGGCGGACATCAGCTCCTCGGGGCCGCGTACGAGGTCGGCGGCGAAGGGGTGACGGGCACGAACGCCGGCGGACTCGTCCTCCTCCTCAGGTGCCCCCGCCAGCAGCAACGCCGCACGGCCGCCCTCCTGCTTACGGAGGAGTTCGATCGCCTCGACCGCCGCAGTGGGACCGGTGACGGCGATGGCGTCGGCGGCCGTGCCGAAGGCGGTGGCGAGGGCGGTCTCGTGGCCGGGGGCGATGGTGAGGAGTCCGGCGGCGGGGCCGAGTACGCCGGTGAGGCGGTCGCGGGCCGACAGGAGGGCGCCGGTGCCGTCCTTTCGGCGCAGGCCCAGGGCCAGGGTCTCGTGGCGGGCGCGGGTCGCGGCGCGGCGGCGTTCGGCGTCGGCGGCGGCCTCGCGGGCCGTGCTCAGCGCGTCCTCCGCCGCCGCGAGCCGGTGCCGGGCCTCCTCGTGCCGTACGGCGAGGCCGGCGTCGTCCGCGTCGAGGCCGTCCACCTCGGCCTTGAGGGTCTCGTACTCCTCCTGGGCGTGGGCGGCGCGCTCGGCCGCCTCGTCGCGGGCGGCGGCCAGGCGGTCGATCTCGGCCTGGGCGGAGGCGGCGCGCGAGCGGGCGGCGCCCACCTGTCCGGAGAGCCGGGCCAGACCCTCGCGGCGGTCGGCGATGGCGCGGGCGACGTCCTTGAGGCGGCGTTCCTCGACGGTGAGCGCGCGTTCCAGTTCGGCGCGGTGGGCGACCGTGTCGTCCAGGGCGTGCCGGGCGGCGTCGAGGGCGGCCTCCAGCTCGGCCTCCTGCTCACGGACGCGGGCGGCCTCGCGCTCCAGGTCCTCGGGGTCACGGCCGCGCCGTTCCTCGGGGGGTGCGGAGGTGGCGCTGGTGACGCGGGCCTCGGCGAGGGAGACGGTGCCGCGTACGCGCTCGGCGAGCTGGGAGAGTTCGTACCAGGTCTGCTGGGCGCGGGTGAGGCGCGGGGCGAGGCGTCGTACCTCTTCCTCCAGGCGGGCCTCGCGCTGGAGGGCGTCGCGCAGTTCGCGGGCCGCGCTCTCCTTGCGTTCCTTGAGGGCGGCCTCGTCGGCGATCTCGGCGCCGAGGGCTTCGCGCAGGGTCACGAGGTCGTCGGCGAGCAGGCGCAGGCGGGCGTCGCGCAGGTCGGCCTGGATGACGGCGGCGCGGCGGGCGACGGCGGCCTGGCGCCCGAGCGGCTTGAGCTGGCGGCGGAGTTCGTCGGTGAGGTCCTGCACGCGGGCGAGGTTGGCCTTCATCGACTCCAGCTTGCGCAGCGCCTTCTCCTTGCGCTTGCGGTGCTTGAGGACTCCGGCCGCCTCCTCGATGAAGGCCCGGCGGCCCATGGGATCGGCGTGCAGGACGGAGTCGAGCTGGCCCTGGCCGACGATGACGTGCATCTCTCGGCCGATGCCGGAGTCGGAGAGGAGTTCCTGGAAGTCGAGCAGGCGGCAGGTCTCGCCGTTGATCTGGTACTCGCTGCCGCCGTTGCGGAACATGATGCGGGTGAGGGTGACCTCGGCGTACTCGATGGGCAGGGCGCCGTCGGAGTTGTCGATGGTGAGGGACACCTCGGCGCGGCCCAGCGGCGGGCGCCCCGTGGTGCCGGCGAAGATGACGTCCTCCATCTTGCCGCCGCGCAGCGACTTGGCGCCCTGCTCGCCCATGACCCAGCTGAGCGCGTCCACGACATTGGACTTGCCCGAGCCGTTCGGGCCGACGACACAGGTGATCCCCGGCTCGAACCGGAGCGTGGTCGCCGAGGCGAACGACTTGAAGCCGCGCAGGGTCAATGCCTTGAGATGCACGCAATCGGACTTTACCGGCAGCGGCTATCTCACTCCACGGACACTCGCAACCCCACGGTTTCGCACATGAACGAGAAGGGCACACCAGATGGTGAAACGGTTGAAAGGATGCGGGGGAAAGTACGAAGGGACGCCGAAGCGTCCCTTGCGGCTCGGACAGCCGGTTCCCGGCCTGTGCCCGAACCTTCCTGAGCGGTTGTCACGGGCGGCCCGACCGCTGCGTGTGCTTTCGTGGAGCTGATGCGGCGATCAGGTGAGCGCAGGCTCCGCCTGGTGTGCGTCGATGCTCTCCATGATCCTGTCCTGAGAGGCGGCAGCCGCCAGCGCGTCGTTCTCCGCCTGGATCCGTACGAGCTCGGACTCCAGGTCCTGGACGCGCTGCTGAAGCCGTCGCATCTCGGCGAGGAGTCGAGGGTCGGAGCCGCCGACGTAACCGAGAAGCGCCTTTGCCATGATGGATGGTCCTCCACACTGAGTGACCGACCGATGCGGTGTGGGTCGTGAGGGATTCGCACCCGCGGTGCTTGGCACACTCGAGTGTTGCTCTGCGTCGCCATGCCAAACAGCTAAGGTGCGCGGGGCTTTCAGCGTCTCACCAAAAAGTTTGACGGTCAACACGATCACACCCCGTATCGGCGGGCGAACCCGGGGCGCGCGGCCGGTGGCCGACGGCGCTGCTTCTCTGCGGGGCCCTGGAGGTGTGTCGATCAGCGTTACACCGGGAGCCTTTCACGGAGCGCCCTTCTTGGCAACCACCAGGCCGTTTCCCCCCGGGCAGATGCCCCTGGCACGTACCGGCGGCCCTGCCGACGAGGTCCGGGGCGGGTCGGTCAGCGGATGGCGAAGCCGTCGTAGCCGCCGCGCGGTGTGTCCCAGATCTCGGTGACTCCGTCCACCCGCCCGGGCGTGTCTTCGCCCTGGAGCCAGTCGAGCAGTCCCTCACAGCCGGTACGGGGGCCTTCGGCGACGACCTGGACCCGACCGTCGGCCAGATTGAGAGCAAAGCCACTCAGTCCGCCGATCTCCAGCGCCCGCGCCCGGGTGAACCAGCGGAAACCCACACCCTGGACGCGTCCGCGTACCCAGGCGACCAGCCTTGCATCCTCGCTCATGGGTGCAACCTAACCGGACGCATAGGGGCAACCCAACCGCCAATGTCTCTCGGGGCACACCCGTCCCCCGCGCCATGCGGTACCGTCCCGACCCAATGAATCTCATATGAAACTCACTCGATCGAGTGAGCCGGGTTGGCCAGGGGGAGGCATCGGGCCCGTTCCGGCGCCCGGCCGACCGCGAGCACGAGGAAGAGGGCAGGGGATGGGACGCCACCGACGCGCCGGGGCGGGGAGCGACGCGCCGCACTCGTATGCGGGTGGGCACGAGCCCCGGGGGACCGCGCCGTATCTGAACCCCGAGGCCTACACCGTCGGCCCGCGCGGGCCCGTCTATCTGACCGGTGACGAGCCGATGGACGGCCGGGGTTCCCAGCGGGGCCGCAGGCGCGCCAAGAAGGCCGCGACGCCGGTCCGCACGGGTCTGCTCGGTGTCTCCGCCGCCGTGGCCTTCGGTACCGCCGCGGTGGGCGCGGGCGTGGTGCCCGGACTCCAGAGCTACCGTCTCGGCGGCGGCACGACCGCCAGCGAGGGTGAGCAGGTACAGGCGGCCGACCTGCCCGGCGGCGCCAACGCGGCCAGCGAGCAGGGCGGCGCGGCGGGCAACGCGGA
>NZ_WWIR01000357.1 GCF_009863025.1 Streptomyces sp. SID4985
GCGGGCGCGCCGGACGACGCGGTACGGCCGCGTCTGCCGACGGCGGCGCTGCCCTCGGCCAGTGCGTAGCACGGGCCCAGGGGTGCGCCGGTGGCGAGGGCGGGGACGGTGTGCGCGGTGGGGACGAGGCCGCGCAGCGTCTCTTTGACCGTTGCGACCGTTGCGCGCAGCGTAGCCAGGCCCGAGGCGTCAACCCCGACGTGTGGGTACACGGGACTCCCAGAGGCAGAGCTTCCATCACGTGCAGTACGGGACCTTTCACCCGTCGTGGCGACGGAGGGGTACCGGTTTGCGTCTGAGGAGAATAACGCTTCGTGTAGACCCTGCTACACCCAGTTGCTCAAATCGTCGATTACGTCGCTTCCGTGACCAGTTGACGCCCAGTTGTCTTGCTTTTTCTGACCGCTTCCCGACCGAAAACCAGCCGATTTCTGCGAAGCTGAGGCGGGTTGGGGAGCGGGGCGCATAATCCCGGGGGCTTGCGAAACGATTCAGCGGGCGGGGGCCACGGAGGGTGGGGTGCTTGGGGCGGTGGATCTTGTGCACCGGGGCTGCGGCTGAGCAAGGGTTTTCGCTCGCCGCGCTTGCGGGGTGCCTCCCCCAAGCTCTTCGAGCAGGGGGTACCCCCAGCCCACCCGTGCCGCCCCAGCGGCACGACTGCCCGCAGCCGGGGCGGCACGGCGCGACTGCGCGCAGCTGAGGGGGAGGGGGGAGCGGCACGACTGCGCGCGGCTGGGGCGGGGTACGGGGGCGGCCGACTGCCCGCGGTTGGGGTGGGGTGCGGCGCGGTTGCCCGTGCTGAGGAGGGGCTGGTGGGGCTGCGGCGTTTCGGTTGGGCTCGGGCTGTTCTGTTCAAGCCCCGTCGCAGGCGGTCAGCGCCTGCGGCGGGTCAGGGCGATGGCCGCTGCCGTGCCGCCCGCTACCGCGCCGACGCCCGCTGCCGCCGGGATGCCTACCTTCGCGGCCTTGCGGCCGGTGCGGTAGTCGCGGAGGCGCCAGTCCTTGTCGCGGGCGTGTTTGCGGAGTTTGGCGTCGGGGTTGATGGCGTAGGGGTGGCCGACGAGGGAGAGCATGGGGATGTCGTTGTGGCTGTCGCTGTAGGCGGCGCAGCGGGGGAGGTCCAGGCCCTCGGCGGCGGCCAGGGCGCGTACCGCTTCCGCCTTGGCGGGGCCGTGCAGGGGTTCGCCCACCAGGCGGCCGGTGTAGACGCCGTCCATCGACTCCGCGACGGTGCCGAGCGCGCCGGTGAGGCCGAGGCGGCGGGCGATCACCTGGGCGATCTCCACCGGGGCCGCCGTCACCAGCCACACCTTCTGGCCCGCGTCCAGGTGGGCCTGGGCCAGCGCGCGGGTGCCGGGCCAGATGCGGTCGGCCAGGTACTCGTCGTAGATCTCCTCGCCGATCGTCTCCAGCTCGGCCACCCGGTGGCCCTTGACGATGGAGAGCGCCGAGTCGCGCGCGTCCTGCATGTGCTCGGGGTCCTCGACCCCGGCGAGCCGGAACCACGCCTGCTGCCAGGCGAACTTGACGAGGTCGCGGGTCTCGAAGAACTTCCGCTTGTACAGGCCGCGCCCGAAGTGGAACAGCGCGGCGCCCTGCATCACGGTGTTGTCGAGGTCGAAGAACGCGGCCGCGCGGTCGTCGCCGAGCACCGGGAACTCCGGCTCGGCGGTCTCCGGCTCCGGCGTGTTCCGCGCGGACTTGCGGGCGGCCTCCGCCGAGGCCTCGCCTGCCAACACGCTCCGCGCGGTGGCGGAGCGCCTACGGGGGGTGAGCCATCCTAGAGCGGCCATGGCGTGAGCATAGCCATTCCGTGACGCCGCTTCGGAGCCGAGACGTTGGAAGGGCGTGAACTCTGCGCGGCCTTGTTGTTAAGGGGCGCACATGAGCGGAGTGAGAATGGGCGGCATGAGTCCCCTCTTCCGGCGCACGGCCGCGCCCCAGGAGCGCCTGGTCACGCTGATCCGCAAGCCCGGCTGCCACCTCTGCGAGGACGCCCAGAGTGTGATCGAGAAGGTCTGCGCCGACCTCGGCGTGCCGTGGGAGAGCCGGGACATCACGGAGGACCGTGAGTTGTACGACACGTACTGGGAGCAGATCCCGGTCGTCCTCGTCGACGGTGAGCAGCACACCTTCTGGCGGGTGGACGAGAACCGCCTTCGTAAGGCTCTGACCAAGTAGTCCACAGGCGTCCCGGAACACCCGGAACGTCGCTTAGGATCGGACGCCTGTTTGGTCTCGGGGGCGGGATTCGCGAGGAGTGTGTAGCTTTGCCCCCAGGTACAGCCCCGGGAAGAGGGCGCGTGACCCCGGTCACGTTCGCCGGGCAAATCGGACACCATCTTTGTGCACACGTTCACAAAGACATAGCCTGCTTTCGACGGGGCGGTCCGGGGACGCATGACCGCCAGCCCCGCTCTACCCGCAGGAGCACCGTGGCAACTGGCCGAACTCACCGACCGGCGACCCGCAGCCGAGGGATTCCCGAGGCCACTGTCGCCCGGCTTCCGCTGTACCTCCGAGCCCTGACCGCGCTGTCCGAGCGCTCGGTCCCCACGGTCTCCTCCGAGGAACTCGCCGCGGCCGCCGGAGTCAACTCCGCCAAGCTCCGCAAGGACTTCTCCTACCTCGGCTCGTACGGCACCCGCGGTGTCGGCTACGACGTCGAGTACCTCGTCTACCAGATCTCCCGCGAGCTGGGCCTGACCCAGGACTGGCCCGTCGTCATCGTCGGCATCGGCAACCTCGGCGCGGCCCTCGCCAACTACGGCGGCTTCGCCTCGCGCGGCTTCCGGGTCGCGGCCCTGATAGACGCCGACCCCGCGATGGCGGGCAAGCCGGTCGCGGGCATCCCGGTCCGGCACACCGACGAGCTCGAGAAGATCATCGAGGACAACGGTGTCTCCATCGGCGTGATCGCCACCCCGGCCGGCGCCGCCCAGCAGGTCTGCGACCGGCTCGTGGCCGCCGGGGTCACCTCCATCCTGAACTTCGCGCCGACCGTGCTGACCGTCCCGGACGGCGTCGACGTGCGCAAGGTCGACCTCTCCATCGAGCTCCAGATCCTCGCCTTCCACGAGCAGCGCAAGGCGGGCGAGGAGCTCGCCGCGAACGACGGCGCGCTGCCCGCGGCCGCCGCGCGCGCCGCCGCCGGGCACTCGGCCGAGCAGGGACCCGACGGGGACGTACCCGCCGTGATGCCCGCATGAGCCTCCTCGTCGTCGGACTGAGCCACCGCAGCGCGCCCGTGAGCGTGCTGGAGCGGGCCGCGCTGAGCACGGACGCCCAGGTCAAGCTGGCCCAGGACACGGTCGCCGCCGAACCGGCCGCCGAGGCCGCCGTGCTCGGCACCTGCAACCGCATCGAGCTGTACGCCGACGTGGACAAGTTCCACGCCGGTGTCGCCGAGCTGTCCACGCTGCTCGCCCAGCACTGCGGGGTCGGCCTGGAAGAGCTGACGCCGTATCTCTACGTGCACTACGAGGACCGGGCCGTCCACCACCTCTTCTCGGTGGCCTGCGGCCTGGACTCCATGGTCGTCGGCGAGGGCCAGATCCTCGGCCAGATCAAGGACTCCCTCGCCCGCGCCCAGGAGCTGCACACCGCCGGGCGCCTGCTCAACGACCTCTTCCAGCAGGCCCTCAGGGTCGGCAAGCGCGCCCACTCCGAGACCGGCATCGACCGCGCCGGGCAGTCCCTGGTCACCTTCGGCCTGGAGCAGCTGTCCGCGGGCGAGGACGTCGAGGCGTGGGCCCGGGGCCGCCGGGCGCTGGTGATCGGCGCCGGTTCGATGTCCTCGCTGGCCGCCGCGACACTCGCGCGCGCCGGGGTCGCCGAGATCGTCGTCGCCAACCGGACCTTCGAGCGTGCCGAGCGGCTCGCGCAGATCCTCGCCGACGCCGAGGGCGCCACCGCGCGCGCGGTGCGGATGGACGCCGTCTCCGCCGAACTGACACGTGCCGACGTCGTCGTCTCCTGCACCGGCGCCACCGGCCTGGTACTCACCGCCGACGCTGTCGCCGAGGCCCTCCAGGACCGCACCGGCGCTCCCGTCACCGAGGTCGCGGACGGCGGCCGTACGCCCGCCGCCGAGACGGCCTCGCTGCCGCCGACCACCGTCGGCACCGAGGAGAACTGCCCGCTGGACCTCGCCGCCGTGCAGGGCGCGAGCGGCTTCTCCGTGCTCGGCGAGGCCGCCGTGGCCGGACTCGACGCCGCCGCCCTGGAGCAGCACGCGGCCTGGGTCGCGGGCGGCACCGTGGACCGGCGCGAGCAGGGCCAGGGCCGGGCGCTGAAGGCCGTCGAGGACACGCGGGCCGAGGCCGGGCTGATCGACGCGCTCGCGCAGA
>NZ_WWIR01000041.1 GCF_009863025.1 Streptomyces sp. SID4985
CGCCGGACCGAGGACGGATACCCCCCGCCGCGGCCCCGCCCCCACGGAACAGCAGGCGCGTCAGCCACCCGGCGCCCGAGGCGGGGGAGGCGGTGGCCCCTGATCGGACGACCCGGACCGCCGCCGCCGAGGCGGAGGCGGAAGCGTAGGACTGGCGACGGTAGGCGCCCCAGACACATCGCCCCCACCCGCCCCCGGCGGCACTTCCGGCAGCCGCAGATACGGATTCGTGTCGGGGTTAGGCGCCCGATAGGGCCGACTCGGCGAATAGGGCCCCGCTGCCGCACCCGGCACCACGGCTCCGCCCCCCTTCTCCGCCCGACGCCCCACAACCCCCGCC
>NZ_WWIR01000358.1 GCF_009863025.1 Streptomyces sp. SID4985
CTACAACACCGCCGCCGTGATCGACGCCGACGGCAGCTACCTCGGCAAGTACCGCAAGCACCACATCCCCCAGGTCAAGGGCTTCTGGGAGAAGTACTACTTCAAACCCGGCAACCTCGGCTGGCCCGTCTTCGACACCGCCGTCGGCAAGGTCGGCGTCTACATCTGCTACGACCGGCACTTCCCCGAGGGGTGGCGCGAACTGGGTCTCCAGGGAGCACAGTTGGTCTACAACCCCTCCGCCACCCACCGCGGACTCTCCTCGCACCTCTGGCAGTTGGAGCAGCCCGCGGCCGCCGTCGCCAACGAGTACTTCGTCGCCGCGATCAACCGCGTCGGCCAGGAGGAGTACGGGGACAACGACTTCTACGGCACGTCGTACTTCGTGGACCCGCGCGGACAGTTCGTCGGCGACCCGGCCGACGACAAGAGCGAGGAACTCCTCGTCCGCGACCTGGACTTCGACCTCATCGAAGAGGTACGCCAGCAGTGGGCGTTCTACCGCGACCGGCGCCCCGACGCGTACGAAGGGCTGGTGCGGCCATGACCGATCTCTTCGACCGCCACCGCCGGGTCATGCCCGACTGGCTCGCCCTCTACTACGACGACCCGTTGGAGATCACCCACGGCGAGGGCCGCCACGTCTGGGACGCCTACGGCAACCGCTACCTGGACTTCTTCGGCGGCATCCTCACCACCATGACCGCGCACGCGCTGCCCGAGGTCACCAAGGCGGTCAGCGAGCAGGCCGGGCGGATCGTCCACTCCTCGACCCTGTATCTGAACCGCCCGATGGTCGAACTGGCCGAGCGCATCGCCCAGTTGAGCGGCATCCCGAACGCCCGGGTCTTCTTCACCACCTCCGGCACCGAGGCCAACGACACAGCGATGCTGCTCGCCACCGCCTACCGGCAGGGCAACACCGTGCTGGCGATGCGCAACAGCTACCACGGCCGCTCCTTCGGCGCCGTCGGCATCACCGGCAACCGCACCTGGTCCACGACCTCGCTCTCCCCGCTCCAGACCGTCTACGTCCACGGCGCCGTCCGCACCCGGGGGCCGTACGCTGAGCTGGACGACCGCGCGTTCATCGACGCCTGCGTGGCCGACCTGCGCGACCTCATCGGCCAGGGCCGCACGCCCGTCGCGCTGATCGCCGAACCCATCCAGGGCGTAGGGGGGTTCACCTCCCCGCCCGACGGGCTGTACGCCGCCTTCCGTGAGGTCCTCGACGAGTACGGCATCCTGTGGATCTCCGACGAGGTGCAGACCGGCTGGGGCCGCACCGGCGACCACTTCTGGGGCTGGCAGGCGCACGACCGTAACGGCCCGCCGGACATCGTCACCTTCGCCAAGGGCATCGGCAACGGCATGTCCATCGGCGGTGTGATCGCCCCCGCCGAGATCATGAACTGCCTGGACGCCAACAGCATTTCCACCTTCGGCGGCACCCAGATCACCATGGCCGCCGGGCTCGCCAACCTCACCTACCACCTGGAACACGACCTCCAGGGCAACGCCCGCCGCGTCGGCGGTCTGCTCCTGGAACGGCTACGCTCCGTCGCCGCCCGGCTGCCCGGCGTCCGTGAGGTGCGCGGGCGCGGCCTGATGATCGGCGTCGAACTGGTCAGGCCCGGCACCGACGAGGCCGACCCCGCCGCGGCCGCCACCGTCCTGGAGTCCGCCCGCTCCGGCGGCCTGCTCATCGGCAAGGGCGGCGGCCACGACACCAGCGTCCTGCGCATCGCCCCGCCGCTCACCCTCACCGTCGCGGAGGCGGAGGAGGGCGCGGACATCCTCGAGGACGCGCTGCGGAGCACGTACTGAGAGCGCGCGGAGGAGCCCGTACGAGAGACGAGGTACCGCCCATGACCACCACCTCGGAGTCCTGGCACCCGGCCGCGCCCTCCGGCGGACCGGCGCTGTCCGTCCGGCAGGTGCTCACCCTGGAACGCGTGCTCGCCGGGGAGCCCGAGGTGGTCGCCGGGGCCGGACAGCTCGACCGCGCAGTGCGCTGGGTGCACGTCGCCGAGGCCGCCGACGTGGGCGTCATGCTCAGCGGCGGCGAGATGGTCCTCACCACCGGCGTGCTGCTCGCGGGCGACGAGGCCAAACAGGCCGCCTACATCCGCTCCCTGCACCACGCGGACGCCGCCGCCGTGGTCCTCGGCCTCGGCCGCGCCTTCCCCGCCCCACCCGAGACGATGTGCCGCACCGCCGAACGGTACGGACTCCCCATGGTCGTCCTGCATCGGCCGTTCCCCTTCGCGGAGTTGACGGAGGAGGTCCAATCCCGGCTCGTACGACGGAAGTTCGCCGCCGTCAGCCTCTCCGAGGCCGTACGCACCGGGCTCACCGGACTCATCACCGCCGGGGCCCCGCTGCAACGCCTCCTGGACGAGATCGCCCGGCACAGCGGCTGCCCGGTCGTCGTCACCAACCTCGCGCACCGCGTCCTCGTCACGGCGGGGGAGCGGTCCGCCGTGGACGACGTGCTGCGCGACTGGGAGCGCATCGCCCGGCAGGCGGGAGGCAGCGAGGGCGACGGCTGGGTCCGCGCCGAACTCGGCGGCCGGGGCGAACGCTGGGGACGGCTGCTGCTGTGCGGCTACCGGGGCGACGCGGCCACCGGGCGGCTGCTCGCCGACCGCGCCGCCGAGGCCCTGGTCCTGCACCGGATGCTCGGCGGCGGCTCCACGGCGAGCTGGGAGGAGCAGTCCGCGCGCGGTCTGCTCACCGACCTCGCCTCCGGCACCGTGCCCGCCCGGCAGCTGCTGCCCCGGGCGCGCGCCGCCGGGCTGCCGGTCGGCCGGCGCACCTTCGTCCCGCT
>NZ_WWIR01000359.1 GCF_009863025.1 Streptomyces sp. SID4985
CCCCGCGCCGCAGGCATTCCCGCCCCTTTTGATCCCGTTTCGTACCTGAGCGCACGTCCCGCACGCCATTGGCGGGATCTCCCACTATTGTTCTGAGCGTGCCTCGCCCATTGGGAGAACTCGAAGACGCAGTCATGACGCGGGTGTGGAAGTGGAACCGCCCGGTGACCGTTCGAGAAGTCCTGGAAGACCTCCAGAGGGAACGCTCCATCGCGTACACCACGGTCATGACCGTTTTGGACAATCTCCATCAGAAGGGCTGGGTACGCCGCGAGGCGGAAGGCCGCGCCTATCGATACGAGGCCGTCTCCACCCGAGCCGCCTACGCCGCCGCGCTCATGAACGACGCCTGGTCCCAGAGTGACAACCCCGCCGCCGCTCTCGTCGCCTTCTTCGGCATGATGAGCGAGGAACAACGCCAGGCACTCAGTGACGCCATCCGTATCGTCCAGGGACCGGAAACACGGGAACCCAGGGAAGCTCCCCGAGAGGAGAACCCCGGTTCGGCGGAGGACACCGGCGGGCGATAGCGTCCGCTCATGTCAGCAGAGCGCCCCGAAGTCCCAGGGAAAGCCACCGGCCCCGGGAAAGCCGTCACCGTCCGCCGCGCCCGGACCAGCGATGTTCCCGCCGTACGCCGACTCCTCGACCTCTACACACACGAGCGCATCCTGCTCGACAAAGCCACGGTCACGCTTTACGAGGACATCCAGGAGTTCTGGGTCGCGGAACGCGACGACAACGCCGAGGTCGTCGGCTGCGGCGCCCTGCACGTCATGTGGGAAGACCTCGCGGAAGTCCGCACTCTCGCCGTCCAGCCCGGCCTGAAGGGCTCCGGGGTGGGCCACCTCGTGCTGGAGAAGTTGCTCCAGACTGCCCGTTGGCTCGGTGTTCGCCGCGTTTTCTGTCTGACCTTCGAAGTCGACTTCTTCACGAAGCACGGCTTCACCGAGATCGGCGAGACTCCCGTCGACACCGATGTGTACGCGGAGCTGATGCGCTCCTATGACGAGGGCGTCGCCGAGTTCCTCGGTCTCGAACGAGTGAAACCGAACACCTTGGGCAACAGCCGGATGCTTCTGCATCTGTGATCGCCATTGCCCCGGTTCCCTATGTCCGAAACGCGCACGTTTCCGGACGGGGTCGCCTCCGTGCCCCTCTCCCCGAGGGTTTGTGTTTTTCCGGCAAAAGCGGTTTGCTTTCCGGCGTACTGCAGCACTGCATATAACAGGGGTGGCAAAACGGCGGCGCCGCGCACCTCCCCGCACTCACGTTATCGATGAAAGGAAATCCCGTGGCACAGAAGGTTCAGGTCCTTCTTGTCGACGACCTCGACGGCGGCGAGGCGGACGAGACCGTGACGTTCGCGCTGGACGGCAAGACTTACGAGATCGATCTGACGACCACCAATGCGGACAAGCTGCGTGACCTTCTCGGTCCGTATGTCCAGGGTGGCCGTCGTACCGGTGGCCGTTCCTCCGCCGGCCGCGGAAAGTCCCGCGCCTCTTCCGGTGGCAACCAGGACACCGCGGCGATCCGCGCCTGGGCCAAGGAGAACGGCTACGACGTGAACGACCGGGGCCGCGTCCCCGCCTCCATCCGCGAGGCCTACGAGAAGGCCAACGGCTGATCCGCCCTCCAGGGGCCCGACGGCCGGGCCCGCGCGCGGCCGTCCGAACCGGCGCCCGCGCGCCACAGCCGGACGCGGTGGCACTCCGCCGCGACCGTGCCCACGAGCCGTACGAGATCGGGGGCACCTC
>NZ_WWIR01000360.1 GCF_009863025.1 Streptomyces sp. SID4985
CGCCCGCACGACCACCCCCCTGCCCCCCGTCGTGGACCGCGTCCCCACCACCGACAGGGTCGTCTTCCTCACCTACGACGACGGTGCGGGCCAGGACCCCCGTCTGGCCACCCTGATCCGCGAACTCCGCCTTCCGGTCACGGTCTTCGCGACCGCCCACCAGTCGGCCCTGCGCAAGGCGGGCGCCACCGTCGAACGCCGAGCCCCCCACCGAGGAACCCTCCCCGGCCTCCCCTACCCCCGCCAGCGCACCGCCATCTGCGACCACCCCACCCCCTCCCGCCTCCTCCGACCCCGCCAACGCGCCTACGACCGCACCACCCTCCGCGCCGCCGCCCACTGCGGCATCACCGCGGTGGTCCTCTGGCGAGCGACGGTCACCCCAACGGGACTCGCCTACACGCGAGGCACCCACACGCTCCTCCCGGGCGACATCGTCCGAGTGGGCCCGGCCCGAGGCCCGGCGACGGCACTGGGGGAGCGGACGGCGAGGCTGCTGAGGAAGGTGCAGGAACGGGGCCTGACGGTGGGGCACTTGGAGGATTACCTGTAGGAAACTCCGCTTACTTTCAGCCCGTCCGGCGTTTGAGGACGAGGCCCCTTAAGGGCCGAAAGCGGGGGCGTGGGGGTGCAACCCCCACACAGGCCGAGCCAACTCCCCGCACCCCCGATCGCCGACGCGCCGCACGGCAATTGGCACTCCGCTTGACCGAGTGCTAACCCCGGTCATAGTCTCGGCTCTGGCACTCGGCAGCAGAGAGTGCCAACAAAGCGACGGGCAGGTCCGGCACCCGCGACGACGGATCCACCTGGTCGCCACCTCAGACAGTCAACCCCGTGTGATCTCAGAAGGGGGAGGTCGGATCGTGACGACCGCCAGCTCCAAGGTTGCCATCAAGCCGCTCGAGGACCGCATCGTGGTCCAGCCGCTGGACGCCGAGCAGACCACGGCCTCTGGCCTGGTCATCCCGGACACCGCGAAGGAGAAGCCCCAGGAGGGCGCCGTCCTCGCCGTGGGTCCCGGCCGCTTCGAGAACGGCGAGCGCCTGCCGCTCGACGTCAAGGTCGGCGACATCGTGCTGTACAGCAAGTACGGCGGCACCGAGGTGAAGTACAACGGCGACGAGTACCTCGTCCTCTCGGCTCGCGACGTTCTCGCGATCATCGAGAAGTAGTTCACCCCGAAGCATCTGCTTCACCACTGCGCCCCTGGCCCCCCGCTACCGAGAGGAAGCCGGGCGGCCGGGGGCGCGGTCACATCCACCCAGATTTTCGAGAGGGCTACCGCTGTCATGGCGAAGACTCTGAAGTTCGACGAGGACGCCCGTCGCGCCCTTGAGCGCGGCGTCAACAAGCTGGCCGACACGGTGAAGGTGACGATCGGCCCTCGGGGTCGCAACGTCGTCATCGACAAGAAGTTCGGCGCGCCCACCATCACCAACGACGGTGTCACGATCGCCCGTGAGGTCGAGATCGAGGACCCGTTCGAGAACCTCGGCGCCCAGCTGGTGAAGGAGGTGGCGACCAAGACCAACGACATCGCGGGTGACGGCACCACCACCGCCACCGTGCTCGCCCAGGCGCTGGTGCGCGAGGGCCTGAAGAACGTCGCCGCCGGTGCCTCCCCGGCCTCCCTGAAGAAGGGCATCGACGCCGCCGTCAAGGCCATCTCCGAGGACCTGCACGCCGCGGCCCGCCCGATCGACGAGAAGTCGGACATCGCCGCCGTCGCCGCGCTGTCGGCCCAGGACGACCAGGTCGGCGAGCTGATCGCCGAGGCCATGGACAAGGTCGGCAAGGA
>NZ_WWIR01000361.1 GCF_009863025.1 Streptomyces sp. SID4985
CGCCTCGCGAGCCCGCGCGTCGGCCTGTGGGCCGGGCTGCTCTACGCCGTCACGCCGATGGCCGGGCACTACGCCCAGGAGGGCCGCTCCTACGCCCTCGTCGCCGCCGGTGCCACCGGCGCCACCCTGCTCTTCACCCGCGCCGTGCGCACCGGCTCCTGGCGCTCCTACGGCCTGCTGCTCGGACTCGCCTGCTGGCTGCACGAGTTCGCGGTCCTGCTGCTGCTCGCCCACGCCGTGTCGCTGGTGCTGGTCCGCGCGGACCGGCGGGTGTGGCGGGGCTGGGCGTGCGCGGCGGGCGCGGTCGTCCTCGCGCTGCTGCCCATGGTCCTGGTCTCGCGCACCCAGTCGGCCCAGCTCGCGTGGCTCGGACCGCCGACCTGGCGGACGGCCGAGGGCCTGCTGCGCGCCTTCCTCGGCTCGGGCACCGCGGTCCACCGCACCTGCTTCCTCCTCGCCCTGCTGGGCTTCGCGGGCCTCGCCGCCCCCCGCGGCCGGCTCACCCTCGCCCGCGTCTGCCTCCCGCTGGCCGCGGTCCCGCCCGCCGCCCTGATGCTGGCCTCCCAGCTCTCCCCGCTCTACGTCGACCGGTACGTGCTGTACTCCCTGTCCGGCGCGCCGCTGCTGGTGGCGGCGGGGGCGGACACCACGGTCCGGCTGGTACGGCGGTACGGGCGTCGTTGGCTCCGGGCGCGGGGGCGCGTGGCAGTGGCCGTCGGATCCGCGCTCAAGCCCCTGAGACGGCCGCGCTCTCCGCTTGCCGTCGACACCGCCCCGGCCGCCCGCCGCCGCGTCCCCCTCGTCGCCGCTCTCGGTGTCGCCGTGATCGCGCTCGCCCTCCTCCGCCAGCTCCCCCTGCTGCGCGCCGACCGGAACCCGGCGAACCGGGCGGACGATCTCGCCCTCGTCGCCCACGTCGCGGCGAAGAAGGTGCGGCCGGGTGACCCCGTGCTGTTCCTGCCCGCGCAGGCGCGCAACGCCGCGCTCGCCTACCCGCAGGACTTCCGGGGCATCCGGGACGTGGCGCTCACGGCGCCGGTCGCCGGTTCCGGGACGCTGTACGGCGAGGAGGCCGACCCCACGCTGCTGCGGGCGCGGCTGGCCCGGCTCGACCGGGTGTGGGTGGTGGTCGACCGGGACCTGGTCGAGGGACGCTGGAGCCCGGCGGGCCCCAGTGAGCGAACCAAGATCGCGCTGCTGGGCGAGGACTTCGTGCCCGTCGAGGAGTCCATGGGGCCGTACTCGAGCCTGCGGCTGTACGTCCGCAAGGGCGAGGTCAGCGAGGTTCCGGGGATACCTCCAGTTCCCCTGCCGCCGCATCCAGTGCCGAGGTGAGACGGTCGAGGCGGTCGCGCAGCTCGCCGATCTCCGCCGGGTCGGCGCCGGTCGCGGCCGCGATCCGGCGGGGCACCTCCAGGGCCCGCTCGCGCAGCGCCGTGCCCTCCCCGGTGAGCCGCACCCGCACCGAGCGCTCGTCGAGCACGCTGCGCTCCCGGCGGACCAGACCGGCCGTCTCCAGCCGCTTGACCAGCGGGGACAACGTGCCCGAGTCGAGCCGCAGATGTTCCCCGAGCGCCTTGACCGGCAGATCCCCGTGCTCCCACAGCACGAGCATCACGAGGTACTGCGGGTAGGTGAGCCCGAGGTCCTTCAGCAGGACCCGGTAGACACCGTTGAACGCGCGGGACGCGGCGTGCAGGGAGAAGCAGATCTGCCGGTCGAGCCGGAGCCAGTCGGCCTCGGCGGCGGACGCCGCGTCCGAGGGGGTGCCGACGGTGGCCGGGGCGGTGCCCGCGGGCGGGGTGGGCGAGGCGGTCATGGGACCAGGATAGCCAAGCAGCCGCCATTTGGTTGCGCACAATTTAATTGCGTGCTCTACTCGGAGTCGTGAGGGCGGCAGTCCGCCGCCGCACCCGACTCCTGAGAGGGATGGTCCCCATGGACGCGCTCTACACCGCCGTCGCCACCGCCACCCACGGCCGCGAGGGCCGCGCCGTCTCCTCCGACGGCCGCATCGACCTCGCCCTGGCCATGCCGGTGGAGCTGGGCGGCGACGGCCAGGGCACCAACCCCGAGCAGCTCTTCGCCGCCGGGTACGCGGCCTGCTTCGGCAGCGCGCTCGGCCTGGTCGGCAGGCAGGCCAAGGTGGACGTGAGCGACGCCGCCGTCACCGCCGAGGTCGGCATCGGCAAGCAGGGCGAGGGCTTCGGCCTGAAGGTGACGCTGCGCGTCGAGCTGCCCGACACCGTGGACGCCGCCACCGGCCGCAAGCTGGTCGAGACCGCCCACCAGGTCTGCCCGTACTCCAACGCCACCCGCGGCAACATCGAGGTCGACCTCGTCGTCGAGTAGAACCCGGTGGACTCCGGCCTCAGGGCGACGGCGTGAGCACGTCGCCCATCGCCGGACGGGGGACCCGCGCCGCCGGGGCGTCCGGCATGGGCTCGCCGAGCAGCAGCGTGCGCACCACGCGCTCGGCGGCCCGGCCGTCCTCGTACGCGCAGAACCGCGCCCGGAAGGCGGCCCGAAGCCGGGCCCCGTCCGCGTCCCGCCACGAGCCGGACGCGAACAGCCGGATCAGATCGCGCTCCGCGTACACCACATGCCCCGGCGGCTCCGCCGTGACGTCGACGTAGGTGCCCCGGCTCGCGGCGAACGTGGCCCGGTCGTCCGCGAGCAGCACGATCGGGCGGTCCAGGTTGGCGTAGTCGAACATGA
>NZ_WWIR01000362.1 GCF_009863025.1 Streptomyces sp. SID4985
CGCTGCCGCTGACGCCGAACGGGAAGCTGGACCGGGGGGCGCTCCCCTCGCCCGAGCCGGTCACCGCGGCGACGGGCCGCGCGCCGCGTACACCGCGCGAGCGGCTCCTGTGCGAGCTGTTCGCCGAGGTGCTGGACGTGCCCCGGGTCGGGGCCGACGACAACTTCTTCGACCTGGGCGGCCACTCCCTGCTCGCCACCCGGCTGGTCGCACGGATTCGCTCGGTCCTCGGCGTGGAGCTGGCCCTGCGCGCGCTCTTCCAGGCGCCCACCGCGGCGGACCTGGCCCAGGCGCTGGACGAGGCCGGTCACGTCCGCCCGGCGCTGACAGCGCACACGCGGCCGGAGACGGTACCGCTGTCCTACGCTCAGCGGCGGCTCTGGTTCCTGCACCGCATGGACGGCACCGCCGCGACGTATCACATCCCGCTGGCCCTCCGGCTGACCGGGACGCTCGACGCGGCGGCACTGGACGAGGCACTCGCCGACGTGGTGGCCCGGCACGAGAGCCTGCGGACGGTGTTCCCGGAGGTCGACGGCGTACCGTGCCAACGCGTCCTGGACCCGGGCGCGGCCCGGCCCCCGGTGCCGTCGACCGAGGCGTCGGAGAGCGAACTGCCCGGTCTGCTGGCCGAGTTCGCCCGGCAGCCCTTCGACCTGGCGGCGGAACCGCCGCTGCGGGCCCGGCTCTTCACGCTCGCGCCGCAGGAGCACGTGCTGCTGCTGGTGATGCACCACATCGCGGGTGACGGCTGGTCCACCGGCCCGCTGGCCCGCGACCTGGCCGAGGCGTACGCCGCACGGTCCCAGGGTCGCGCGCCGAGTTGGCCGGCCCTGCCGGTGCAGTACGCCGATTACACGCTCTGGCAGCGCGACCTGCTCGGCGACGCCGATGACGCGGAGAGCCGGTTCGCCGAACAACTCGGCTACTGGAAGCAGCAGCTGGACGACCTGCCGGAGCTGCTGCAACTGCCCGCCGACCGGCCGCGGCCTGCCGTGGCCCGCTGGCACGGGGACCAGATCGGCCTGGAACTCTCCGCCGAACTGCACGCGTCGTTGGCCGAGTTGGCCCGGCGTACCGGCACCAGTCTGTTCATGGTGCTCCAGGCCGCCCTCGCCGCCCTCTACACCCGACTGGGCGCGGGAACCGACATCCCCATCGGCAGCCCCATCGCAGGACGCACCGACGAAGCCCTCGACGACCTGGTCGGCTTCTTCGTCAACACACTCGTCCTGCGCACCGACACCAGCGGCGACCCCACCTTCACCCAACTCCTCGAACGCGTA
>NZ_WWIR01000363.1 GCF_009863025.1 Streptomyces sp. SID4985
GACCACTGGGGACCCGGGCCTGTGGGAGCGCCGTGGAAGAGCCGGGCGGCGAGCAGGGAGACCGCTTCGTCCGCCACCCCGGGCTCCTCCAGGAGGTCGCAGGCCGGGCGCTCGCCAAGGCGGGAGGTGAAGCCGTCGGCGGCCAGCCGGTCACGCCGGGACAGCTCGGTCAGCGCGGCGACCACGCCCGCGTCCAGCCGGGAGGGCCAGCGGCCCATCCGCCAGGCGGGCAGCGCCACCCGGGTCAGCAGCCGGTCCCAGCCCGCGTAGGCGAGCCCGACCTGCTCCTGGGCGACGATCCGGGGGCCGTAGTCCACCGACTGGGCGCGCTCGGCCGCCGCCGCGGCGACCCCGCGCTCCATCAGCACCGCGTGCTCCCGGCAGGCGCGCAGCAGCACCCTGGCCACCCAGCCGAGCGCCCCGCACACGCCCCGGGTCAGCGGACAGCGGCCGCTCGTCGCGGAGACGGCCACCGCCGCGTCGAGGCCCCGTACGAAGCGCCGGGCGGCGGCTATGTCCGGCTGTGCGGACGGGCCCGTACCGGCGACGACCGGGGCGAGCACCGCGCGCAGCTCGGCCACCCGCATCCACCACAGGAACGGGGAGCCGATGACGAGGACGGGCGCGGTCGCGGCACCGCCGGGGGCGTCACCGGGGGCGAGGCCCGGCACGGTGGGGGTGGCTGCCGTCTCGCGCGGCGGCGGCCCGTGCGCGGGATGCGTACGGTCCTCCAGCCAGCTGTCGCAGTCCGGCGTGAGCGCTATCGCGGAGGGCGCGGGCACGTCCAGGCGCTCGGCCAGGTCCCGCACCAGCCGGTACAGATCCGGCGCGGCGCGCTCCGGGACCGGCACCGTCGGCGTCTCGGCCGGGCGCGCGCGGGCCACGACCAGGGCGACACCGGCGGCCGCCAGCAGCACCACCAGCGCGAAGCCGCCCACGATCCAGCGGGCCAGATCCCAGCCGGGCCCGGCGAACTGGCCGGTGGCACCGCCCGTCAGCAGAATCACCTCGGCCGCCGCGGGCAGCAGTGCCACGCCCAGCGCGCGACCCCGGACCCGCAGCACGGCCAGGGCCCGCGAACGCGCGGCCCGCGCGCCCGCCTCCCCACCGATTCCGGTCATGAGCGGAGCTCACCCCCTCCGTGCCGCTCCCGTGCTCTCCTGGCGTTGCCCACTCCCCCACTGTGGCACCCACCACTGACATCGCAATGCCGGTGGGCCAAGTGCCGGAATGCTTGCGCCGCACCATAGTTGGGCCCCCGGCCCCCGTCAGCCGGATAGCTGATT
>NZ_WWIR01000364.1 GCF_009863025.1 Streptomyces sp. SID4985
AACTCGACGCGGTCACCGGCAAGGTGAAGTGGACGCAGCCGATCAAGAAGGGCTGGCGGGTCCAGCACGCGTACGCGGTGAACCCGCTGGTGATCTACCTCGTCAACGACGAGAAGAAGGCGTGGAACATCTCCACCCTCACCGACGGCGGGAAGTTCCGCTCCGAGGTGAAGGTGGACGAGAAGTTCATGACCAGCTGCGGGTGGGCGGTGCTCAACCGCGCGCTCCAGGGCTGCCAGGGGGCCGTCGTCGCCGACGACACGCTCTATCTGCCCACCAACGCGACGACCGGGCCCAACGAGATCGTCGCCATCAGCCTCGCCACCGGCAAGGAGAAGTGGCGCGTCAAGTCGCCCACGGACGAGTCGATGACGCCCGTCAAGGCGGAGGGCGGCAAGCTCGTCGCCTATGTGCACGCGTCGTACGACACGGGAGGCCGGGTCGTCGCGATCCCGGTCTCCGGGTCGGTGCACCGGGCGGGCACGCTGCTGCAGAACCCCTCCTCGACCGCGGAGATCGAGGACACCTTCTTCAGCAGCGCGATCGCCTGGGCCGACGGCCGGTTCTACCTCTCCTCGAACCGGCTGACCGGTAACGACGACGACAAGGAAAAGCTGATGATGGCGTTCGGCAAGTGACCCTGGCCCCGCGTCCCCACCCCGAGGTATCCACCCCATGAACCAGTCACCGCCCAACGACCCGCAGCGGGGCACCTCCGGTGCGGACCAGCGGGCTTCGGCCCAGGACGAGCCGTCCACGGACGCCCCGCCGCAGGCCGGTTCCGCCGCGCCCGAGCCCCGCGCGGCTGCCACGCCGGACGAACCCCCGGCGGCCGCGCCGCAGCGGGGCACCTCCGACGCGGCAACCGCCCCCGAGGACGCCCCGAAGCCGCCCCCGGCAGACCGTCCTGCGCCCCAGGACCCTCCGACGACGCGGCTCGCGCCCGTCCCTCCGGTGGACGCCCCCGGAGTGCCCCGGAGCGAGCCCCCGGCCGTGCGGCCGGACAACTCCGTTGCCGCGCCCGGAGGTTCCAAGGCGTCCCTGAGCAAGGAGCCCGAGGCCCAGGACCCGCCGACCACGCTGCTGAAGCCCGTCCCGCCGGTGGACGCGCCCGGAGCGCTCCGGGACGCGGCCCCGGCCGCCGAGCCGGACAACTCCGGTGCGGGGAAGGCCGGTTCCAGCGCGCCGGCCGCCCAGGACCCCCCGACCACGCAGCTCGCGCCCGTCCCGCAGACGGGCGGATTCGGCCCGCCCCAGGCCCAGCCGCCCGCCGCGCCCGCGCCTGCCACGCCTTCGCCCGC
>NZ_WWIR01000365.1 GCF_009863025.1 Streptomyces sp. SID4985
GGCGCGAGGCGGCGGCGGATGCCGATGTTGGCGCGCATACGCGGGTCCTTCGCGTACTCGGCCCACATGTAGTCGCGTTCCTCGTCGGTGACCATCTCCAGGGTCAGCTCGTCGTGGTTGCGCAGGAAGATGCCCCACTGGCAACTCGACGGGATGGAAGGGGTCTTGGCGAGGATCTCGGAGACCGGGTAGCGGGACTCGCGGCGTACGGCCATGAAGATGCGCGGCATGACCGGGAAGTGGAACGCCATGTGGCATTCGTCGCCGCCGACTTCGTAGTCGCCGAAGTAGTCGACCACGTCCTCCGGCCACTGGTTCGCCTCCGCCAGGAGCACGGTGTCCGGGTACTGCGTGTCGATCTCGCGCCGGACACGCCTCAGGAACTCGTGCGTGGCGGGCAGGTTCTCGCAGTTGGTGCCGTCCTGGGCGTAGAGGTACGGCACCGCGTCGAGGCGGAAGCCGTCGATGCCCAGGTCCAGCCAGAACTTGAGCGCGGCCAGGATCTCCTCCTGGACGGCCGGGTTCTCGTAGTTCAGGTCGGGCTGGTGCGAGAAGAAGCGGTGGAAGAAGTACTGGCCGCGCACCGGGTCGAAGGTCCAGTTGGAGACCTCGGTGTCCACGAAGATGATCCGCGCGTCCTGGTACTGCTTGTCGTCGTCGGCCCACATGTAGTAGTCGCCGTACGGGCCTTCGGGGTCCTTGCGGGACTCCTGGAACCACGGGTGCTGATCGCTCGTGTGGTTCATGACGAAGTCGATGACGACGCGCATCCCGCGCTGGTGGGCGGCGTCCACGAACTCGACGAAGTCCGCGAGGTCCCCGAACTCCGGCAGCACCGACGTGTAGTCGGCCACGTCGTAACCGCCGTCCCGCAGCGGGGACTTGAAGAACGGCGGCAGCCACAGGCAGTCGACGCCGAGCCACTGGAGATAGTCCAGCTTGGCGGTGAGGCCCTTGAGGTCGCCGATGCCGTCGCCGTCGCTGTCGTGGAAGGAGCGGACCAGGACCTCGTAGAAGACGGCGCGCTTGAACCACTCCGGGTCGCGGTCCCGGGCGGGGGTGTCCTCAAAAGTGTCCGGCACGGGTTCGTTCACGGTCATGACGCTGAAGGCCCTCCGATCTGTGGCGTCGCCCGCCCGGCGGCGTGCAGTACGTGCGCGGGTGCGTGGCCGGGGCTGAGACGGACGTAGTTGGTCCGGCCCCAGTGGTAGGTCTCGCCTGTCAGTTCGTCGTGTACGGACAGGGCGGCGTTCCAGTCCAGGCCGAGTTGCGGCATGTCCAACGAGACCGTGGCCTCCTGGGTGTGGTGCGGGTCGAGGTTGACGACCACGATGACCGTGTCCGTCCCCGTGCTCTTGCTGTAGGCGAGCACGGAGTCGTTGTCGGTCTGATGGAAGCGGAGATTCCGCAGGCGCTGTAGCGCGGGATGCCGGCGACGGATGTCGTTGAGGCGCGTGATGAGAGGGGCGATGGTCCGTCCCTCGCGGGCGGCCGCCTCCCAGTCACGGGGCTTGAGCTGGTACTTCTCCGAGTCGAGGTACTCCTCGCCGCCCGGCTTCAACGCCTGGTTCTCACACAGCTCGTAGCCGCTGTAGATGCCCCAGGCCGGGGAGAGCGTGGCCGCCAGGACGGCCCGCGCCTCGAAGGCGGGACGGCCGCCCTGCTGGAGATGGGCGGGCAGGATGTCCGGGGTGTTGGGGAAGAAGTTGGGCCGCATGTAGGCGGCCGCCTCACCCGACAACTCGGTGAGGTACTCGGTCAGTTCCCGTTTGTCGTTACGCCAGGTGAAGTACGTGTAGGACTGCTGGAAGCCGACCTGCGCGAGGGTGTGCATCATCGCGGGGCGGGTGAACGCCTCGGCCAGGAAGAGGACGTCGGGGTCGGCGCGGTTGATCTCCCCGATGACGCGTTCCCAGAACACGACCGGCTTCGTGTGCGGGTTGTCGACACGGAAGATCCGTACGCCGTGCTCCATCCAGTGCCGCAGGACGCGAACCGTCTCCGTGACCAGGCCGTCCATGTCGGCGTCGAAGGCGATGGGGTAGATGTCCTGGTACTTCTTCGGCGGGTTCTCGGCGTAGGCGATCGTGCCGTCGGGGCGGTGGTGGAACCACTGGGGGTGCTTCTCGACCCA
>NZ_WWIR01000366.1 GCF_009863025.1 Streptomyces sp. SID4985
GTCAAGAACCGCCGCCGCTTCACCTGGATCCTGCTCAGCCAGAACGCCCAGGTGACCGGCTTCGACGGCACCACCCTCCAGATCGCCTTCGTCAACGCGGGCGCCCGGGACACCTTCACGAGCGGCGGCAGCGAGGACGTACTGCGTCAGGCGCTCGCCGAGCAGTTCAACGTGCAGTGGAAGATCGACGCGGTCGTGGACCCCTCGGGCGGCGGCTCCGCGCCCCCGTCCGGCC
>NZ_WWIR01000367.1 GCF_009863025.1 Streptomyces sp. SID4985
TCCCGCCGTCATGGCCGGAAGCGGGATCAGACCGCTCGTCTCGGTCATGCCCGGCCCGGCGTAGCCCGGCGGGGTCGGGGCGGGGAAAGCGGCTTGTGCGGGCGGGAGTTGAGGCTGAGCGGGACCCGGTCCTGCCTCCAGAGCCGCCGGGGGCCGCGCGCCCGGGAGAGCGGCCGCGGGGCCGCCGCCACCTGTCAGCTCCGCCGCCGCGCGCC
>NZ_WWIR01000042.1 GCF_009863025.1 Streptomyces sp. SID4985
GGATGTGCACCGGCACCTGGATCTCGTTGCCGGAGGCGACACCGGGGGAACCGGCGGCGACACCCTCGGCGCCGCTGCTCGCCATGGCGGAGCCCGCACCGGCGGCGACGATGCCCACGACAGCGGCGCCGACGGCGGCGGCCTTCTTGATGCTCATTGAGTCTCCTCGATAAATCAGGTCTTCCAATTGCCGCGCCGGGGGCTG
>NZ_WWIR01000368.1 GCF_009863025.1 Streptomyces sp. SID4985
GCCCGTCCCCCTGACCACCCCCCGCCTCCACCTGGAGCCCCTCCGCGCGGAGCACGCGCGTGAGGCGTTCGTGTTTCTGGACGACGTACGGCTGCACGCCTGGACGGGCGGTGCGCCCGACACGTTGCCGGAGCTGGAGGCATCCACCCAGGTCACGCGGCCTCGATCGCGGTGGCGCGGGCGCTGGAGCTCGGGGTCTCCGCCAGCGTCGTCGATGGTGAGGTTCGCTGGACGGACCACGGCTGACGGTCGGTGGAATCGAACGCGTAAGGTTTCTTGCTCGTAAGCAAGAGCATGTACGACGACCGCGCCCGATCGTGTGAGGAGACTCCCGGACGATGGCCTTCACCGGTGGCGTGACGCGCAGTACTCTGCGCCAGCAGATCGCGGACGCGTTGCGGGACGAGGTGCTGGCCGGGCGGCTGCGGCCGGGCCGGGCGTTCACGGTCAAGGAGATAGCGGACCAGTACGGCGTGTCCGCGACGCCGGTCCGTGAGGCGCTGGTCGATCTGTCCGCGCAGGGGCTCCTGGAGGCGGACCAGCACCGGGGCTTCCGTGTCCCGCAGTACTCCCTCGCCGACTACCGCTCCATGATCGAGGCGCGCAGCCTGGTCACGGAGGGGATGTTCCGCGCGCTGCGGGACGGTCACACGGCGTTCGCCGACCCGGACGACCCCTGTACGGCGGCGGCGCTCGCGGCGGTCCGGCGCCGGGGCGAGGAGGCGAAGCGGGCGAACGCGGCGGGCGACCTGACCGTCCTCGTCGGCTACGACCTCCGCTTCTGGCGCGAGCTGAGCGTGCTGTTCGGCAACCCGTACATCGCCGAGTTCCTCCACCGCCTCCGGCTGCGCTCCTGGGTCTGCGCCGTCCAGCATCTGCGCCGCCGCCCCGAGCCCCACGAGATCCGCGGCCGCCTCTGGGCGGGCCACACGGACCTCATCGACGCCCTGTCCCGCCGCGACGCGGAGGCGGCCCGCTCGATCGTCGCCGAGGCCAACGCGCACTCGCTGTCGCTGGTGGAGCAACTGGCGGCGGAGTAACTCCGCCACCTACTCAGGTACTTACTCCGCGAACATGCCGATCAGGTTGTACGGCGCGTCCTCGCCCAGCATCTCGTGGAGGTCGGCCCCCTCCAGCGCGGCCGTGGCGCTGCGCGGGAACATCGCCCGCTCGTACGCGGTGAGCGCGGCCTCCACGTCGCCCGGGTGCGCGGCGACGGCCTTGCCGAGTTCGGCGCCGTCGTAGAGGGCCAGGTTGGCGCCCTCGCCGTTCGGGGCCGTGAGGTGGGCGGCGTCGCCGAGCAGCGTGACGCCCGGCACCCGGTCCCAGCGGTGCTCGGCGGGGAGGGCGTGGATGTGGCGGGGCACCGGCGCGGTGTCGCCGTCGGTGATCAGCGCGGTCAGCTCCGGCGCCCAGTCGTCGTACTCCCGGGCGATGCGAGCGAGCGCTGCGGCGGGGTCGGAGAAGTCGACCCCGTCGAACCAGTCGCGCGGCCGGGCGAGCATGACCCAGGTGTGCAGGGTGCCGCCCCGCTCCCGGTGCACCAGGACGCCCTTGCCCGGCGCGAGCACCATGGTCGATCCGTCGCAGACGAGCTTCGCGCTGTGCGGGTGCCGGGTGTCGGCGTCGAGCAGCAGGGTCTCGACGAACGAGACGCCGGTGTACTCGGGTGTCGCGCCGGACAGCAGCGGCCGGACGCGGGACCACGCGCCGTCCGCGCCCACCAGCAGCTCCGTCTCCACGGCGGTGCCGTCGGCGAAGGTCACCTCGTGGCGGCCGCCGCCGAGGCCGCGTACCCCGGTGACCTTGTGCCCCCACCGCACGGTGCCCTCCGGCAGCGCGTCGAGCAGCAGTTGCCGCAGCTCGCCGCGCGGCACCTCGGGGTTGGGGCCCGTGCCGTCGTCGGGCAGATCGAGCAGGACCTCGCCGTCCCGGCTGAGAACGCGTGTCGCCTGGCGCCCTTCGAGGATGAGAGCGCGGAACTCCTCGTAGAGACCGGCGTCCCGCAGCGCCAACTGCCCGTTGTAGTCCCGGATGTCGAGCAGTCCGCCCTGAGCCCGCGCGGCCGGGGAGGTCTCCGCCTCGTAGACCGTGGACGTGATGCCGTGGACGTGCAGGACACGGGCGAGCGTGAGGCCGCCCAGTCCCGCGCCGATGATCGTGACGTGCGTGCTCATGGTGATACCTCGCATGGTTCACACCCGCCGGACGACCCCGGCAGGCTCCGCACCCAACGTCGCAACCCCCGCCGACAAACCCCCGACACCTGCCGCCCCCGGCCGACAACGCGACGACAGCGCCCCCGCCCCGGACCTACTCCCCCGGCATGACCCGCACGAAGCCGCTGGTCCACTCGTCCTCGTCCAGCTCGTACGGGTCGTAGTAGAAGCAGTCCGGTTCGTCGCGGAACCCCGGCAGCAGCCGGGCCTGCCGCAGCCGCTCCTCCACCCGCTCAAGGCTGGAGTAGATGCCGAGCAACTTCAGGTCGTCGCCGTCCAACTCGTCGCAGAACACGCCGTCTTGATCGACGTGCACGGTCGAACCGTCTTCGCCGGCCTCGTTCTGGTGGCCCACATGCCACAGGGGATAAACGATCACGGCGGGGAAGCTAGCAGCGCCCTCACTTCGGAGCGACTCGGTTTCGCGTGACGCCGGGGTCGACTTCGGGGTGGGTGAACCGCAGGGGCTTGCCCAGCGACCGGGCGTAGGCGATTTCGGCTCGGGTGCTGTCTCCGATGTAGTCGCCGACCACGAGCACCTCGTCGGCGAGCCGGATCTTCGCCCGGTGCAGCTCGTCGAGCCGGGGCTTCAGCGCCTCGGCCTCGACGGGGTCGGACCAGAGTGCGTGCGGCGACTTCAGGTCGCAGCCCGGTTTGACGACAATCCTTCCGGCTTCGGTCTCCCGCAGATCGGCCTCGGTCATCTCGTCCATGAAGCGGGTGGAGCCGCAGATCGCGACGATACGCGGGAGGCTCAGCAGCTTCTTCGCGTCGGCGAGCCTCTCCTCGGG
Source organism: Streptomyces sp. SID4985 (assembly GCF_009863025.1). Lineage (GTDB taxonomy): Bacteria > Actinomycetota > Actinomycetes > Streptomycetales > Streptomycetaceae > Streptomyces. The sequence goes on from NZ_WWIR01000368.1 coordinate 3,011, forward strand.
GGTGAGCGGTCGCGGGTACGACACGGGGTCCTCCTGGTGGTGTGGTCCAACTCTTGAGAGAGGGAGGATGTCAAGCATTACGCTTGTCAACCCCGTGACACCCGACGCGCCCCGACGTGCGAGGAGCTTTCCTTGGCCTGCGACCTGTGGCTGGTCCCACTCGTGGACTTGCTGTGCCACGCCCCGGACAACCCGTTCGCCGAGGAACTCGCGCACTACAACAGCGCGCTGACCGACGCCGGGCTCCCGTCCGTGCCGGTGTTCCAGTACATGCCTGGCCTGTCCGGCGATGTCGCCCCGGTAGCCGGTTTCGACTACGACGCCCTGCACTTCCTGCGCCGCGTCTACCTGCTCCAGGTGTGCGGCCTGCCCGTCACCCCCGTGGACGAACTCGGCGGCGACTACGAGCAGTTGCTGGAGATGTTCGAGACCACCGCCCAGCAGTCGCACCTGGTGTGGCACTACGACCACGCGGGTGCGTACGTCCCCGTGGACTTCCCGCACCCGCTGTCGAACGACGAACTCCTCGCGGGCGGCGGCCCCTTGGGCTCCACCCACTCCCTCCTGCGCGAGCTGGGGCACATCGCCCCCGCGATCGGCATCGACCCCGCAAACCCTCCGGCCGCCCCTCAACCCCCCTCGGCACCCACCGAGTTGGAGGAAGCCGCCGCGCCCGCGCCCTACGACCCGAGCCCCTTCGCCCGCGAACGGCACGTCTGGCTCGGCCTGCACGCCGCCGCCACCCGTTCCCTCGCCCAGGGCTCGATGATCGTCTTCAGCTGAGCCCCTCCGGGCTGTTCAGCAGCGCCGTGCGCAGCAGCATCGTGTGCACGAACCGGTCGGGGGCGGTCGGGGGAAACCGCCAACTCAACGGCCACGTCGGTCCGTTCAGCGCGGGCACGGGGATGTAGCTCACCCGGAACGGCCCGCTCGTCAGGCGGGTCACCTCCGGCGGCCACGCGTGATGCGCCGTACTTCCCGCCTCCACGAGGAAGTACACGCTCCTGCGCCCGCTCCCCGACTCCACCACCGGCCCCGGATCACCCCCCGTCATCCGCGCCAGCCGGTCGGCGATGCGCCGCCCCGGATCGCCGTCCAGCCGTACGGCGTCGAACTGAACCCCCGCCTTGCGGAGGTGGATGCCGCTGGTGGGCAGCCATTGGATCGCCAGGTGACTTTGCGTATTCATGGGGACAGTGTCAGTGGCGAGCGCTACCGTTTTCCATGACTCTCCGTCGATACCTCGAAACAGTCGGGCACGGGCGGTGAGGCATGGTGACCGGTTGAGTTCGGTTGAGTCCGGGGGTGACCGCGATGGCGCGGGCAGCAAACAAGGCTCAGGCAGGTGGTGCGGCGCGCATGGTCGCCGCCCTGGCAAAAGCACTGCGGGAACAGCTGGGGCTGACGCAGGAAGAAGTGGGCAGGATGACGGGCTACACCGCGTCCGCCATCAGCGCGATGGAGACGTGCGCGCAGCCCGCGAGTGACGCGATGCTGGTGGCGCTGGAGAAGGCGATCGGTGGTGGGCTGGGCCTCTTCGAGAAGGCCCGCAAGCTCATGCTGATGGAGAAGTACCCGCCGCAGTTCCAGGACTTCGCCCTCATGGAGGCGGAGGCGGTGACGCTGTCCTCCTACCAGACCTACGTGGTCTCTGGCCTGTTCCAGACCCCGGAATACGCACGGGCACTGATCGGGGGCGGCTATCCCCCACTCTCCGAGGCAATGGTGGACGAGCTGGTCGAGGCACGCATAGCGCGCAGGGCGCTCTTCGACCGCACCAACCCGACGCCCATGATCGAGCTGATCCTCGACGAGGCAGCGCTACGGCGGCCAGTGGGCAGCTGGGATATCCAACGTGCCCAGTTGTACGCGCTCTTGGAGGATGCAGAGCGGGACAATGTCAGCCTCCAAGTGATGGCGATGGACCGGGGCGCGAAGGGTAGCCACGCAGGCACCCGAGGCGACATGGTGTTGGTGGTAACCAAGGACCACGAACACGTTGTCTACCTGGAGGTTGAAGACGAGAGCTCGCTGGTCAGCAATCCAGTTAAGGTGGCGCGTCTCAACCACCGGTATGCGAAGATCCGGTCACAGGCTCTGAGCCCGGACGACTCGCTGAGCCTCATCCGGAAGTTGGCGGGAGAAGAACGGACATGACCAGCACCCTGCGGTGGTTCAAGTCGAGCTACAGCAATGACAGTGGCGGTGATTGCCTGGAAACCGCCTACACCTGGCACAAGTCCTCGTACAGCAACGCAAGCGGCGGCGACTGCGTCGAGGTCGCCCCCTGCCCCCACGACATCCACGTCCGCGACTCCAAGATCCCCGACGGCCCCCACCTCACCGTCTCCTCCACGGCGTGGACCTCATTCGTCACGGGCGCCCGACGAGCCTGATCACCGGCGGCCACAGCACCCCCGTCCCCACCAACAGCGACGGCCCCAGATGCACCGGGCACACCACCAACGGTGCCCGTCCCTGCCGTACGACCTCGAACACGCCCGGGTCGGCACAGTCGGGCCCTCCGCCGGGGGAGACACCCTCACCACCGTAGGGCCCCCGGCACAGGACACCCCGCTCGCCGCTCATACCCCGATCGCACCCCGCCGGACGGCACCCCGCACGTGGCGGACGGCCAGCAGAGTGACTGTACGACGAGCCGCACGGGGCAGACACGCAGCGTAGCCATACCGTGCGACCATGCAAACACAGCGTCACCACAGGCGTACGGCACTGGGCATCATCGCTCTGGCCGTCACCCTGCTCACCCTGGCGGCGGCCGGAGCGTCGGCCGCCGCCCAGCGCGCGGGCACGCTGCTCACGGTGAGGTTCACCAACAACAGCGACCGCGACCTGACACTGGGGCCCTTCAGCTACAACGGATGCCCCGCGAACCTGCCGGATCGCATCAACGCGGGCGCCACGGCCAGCTGGAACCTCGACGCCTGCGGCGACCCCCGGGGCAACTTCGGGAACGTCAGTTTCAACATCTACCGGGAGACCAACCGGACACAGATCACCTGGGACGCGCCCGTCGTCGGGGACGCCAGTTACACCCAGTCGGCACCCAACGGCTATGTGATCAGCCGCAGCGGCGGCCAGGGCTTCAACCCGACCGTCGACTTCACCTTCGACTGCAACTCCACGACCTGCGACGGCATCCCCGACAGCTGGAAGCAGAACGGCATCTACATCAATCCGGCCAACGGCAGCGCCCACACCGCGCCCGGGCCGGGTCTGCAGTTCGTCAACCTGCCCGCGATGGGGGCCACGGTCAACAAGCCGGACGTCTTCGTCCAGCTCGACTGGATGGCGAACGCCAACCACAGCCACGCGCTCGCCCCCGCGGCCATCAAGCAGGTGGTCGACGCCTTCGCGAACTCGCCCTACTCACGGCACTCGCCCACCACCGGCATCAACCTGCATGTGGACGCCGGGCCGGACAGCATCATGAACTTCGCGACCAACGCGACCTGGGGCACCCTGAGCAAGGCCAAGCCGCTCACGGAGCAGACCAACCTGGGCACCGCGGTCAACGGCATGTACCAGTGGAACGCCTTCAACACGATCAAGAACCAGACCGGCGGCTTCACCAGCACCGGCCGGGCGCCGATCTTCCACTACGCCATCTCGGCCCACAACCTGAACCCCGGCACCGACTCCAGCGGCATCGCCCCCACCCCGGGAAGTGACCTCATCGTCAGCCTGGGCAGCTTCGCGGGCCAGGTGGGCACGGTCGCCGAGCAGGCCGGCACGTTCATGCACGAGCTGGGCCACAACCTCAACCTGGAGCACGGCGGCGACCAGAACGTCAACAACAAGCCGCAGTACTTCAGCGTCATGAACTACCTGTACCAGTTCGGTCTGACCTCCGGGACCACCACCGGACTCACCGACCTCTCCCGCCAGAACGCCTCGCTCAACGAGACCAGCCTCAACGAGCGGACGTACCCCGCCAGCAGCGGGAACTACGACGTCCGGCACTGGTGCCCGGGCAGCAGCGGCGGCTCCTTCGTCATGGTGGCCGCCTCGACCGGCCAGGTCGACTGGAACTGCAACGGCGTGATCGACACCGCGCCGGTCTCCTTCGACGTCAACAACGACGGACAGCAGACGACGCTCACCGGCTACAACGACTGGAGCAACCTCCTGCTCCGCGTCGGCGCCGTCGGCCGCACCGAAGCCTCGGGCGACGTGCCGCCCCCGACCCGGGAGGACGAGCTGACCCCGAGCGACGCCGAGCTGAACCTCCCGCTGGACCTCGAACCGCCGGTCACCAAGGCCCGCGTCACGCCGTGCCGCCCCGGGTACGGCACGAACCGCTCGGACGTGTGCGTCACCCTGATCGCCAAGGACCGCATCTCCGGCGTGGCCAGGACCGAGTACAAGCTCGACGGCGGCAAGTGGAGGACGTACACCTCCCCGGTCACCGTGCACGGCAAGGGCAAGCACGTGCTGAAGTTCCGCTCCGTGGACTACGCCCAGAACCACGAGAAGACGAAGGCGATCACCGTCTCCGTCAAGCGCCCCTGACCCGGGAGCGCGCAGGAAGAAGGGGCCCGCACCGGTCGGTCGGTGCGGGCCCCTTTTTCCCTGTCCCCTTACGGGAACGAGGTCCCCTTACAGGAACGAGTTGATCTCGATCGTCTCGTCACGGCCCGGGCCGACACCGATCGCGGAGATCGGCGCGCCGGACATCTCCTCCAGCGCCTTCACGTAGTTCTGCGCGTTCTTCGGCAGGTCGGAGAAGGACTTCGCCTTGGTGATGTCCTCGGACCAGCCCGGCAGCGTCTCGTAGATCGGCTTCGCGTGGTGGAAGTCGCTCTGCGAGTACGGGAGCTCCTCGACGCGCTTGCCGTCGATCTCGTACGCCACGCAGACCGGGATCTCCTCCCAGCCGGTGAGCACGTCCAGCTTGGTGAGGAAGAAGTCGGTGAGACCGTTGACGCGCGTGGCGTAGCGGGCGATCACCGCGTCGAACCAGCCGCAGCGACGGTCACGGCCGGTGGTGACACCGCGCTCGCCGCCGATGCGGCGCAGCGCCTCGCCGTCCTCGTCGAACAGCTCGGTCGGGAACGGACCCGAGCCGACACGGGTCGTGTACGCCTTGAGGATGCCGATGACCCGGCTGATCTTCGTCGGGCCCACGCCGGAGCCGGTGCAGGCGCCGCCGGCGGTCGGGTTGGAGGAGGTGACGAAGGGGTACGTGCCGTGGTCGATGTCGAGCAGGGTGCCCTGACCGCCCTCGAACAGCACGACCTTGTCGTCCTCCAGCGCCTGGTTGAGGACCAGGACGGTGTCGGCGACGTACGGCCTGAGCTGCTCCGCGTAGCCCAGCAGCTCCTCGACGACCTGCTCCGCGGCGATGTCGCGGCGGTTGTAGAGCTTGGTGAGCATCTGGTTCTTGACGTCGAGCGCGGCTTCCACCTTCTGGAGGAGGATCGACTCGTCGTACAGGTCCTGGACGCGGATGCCCACGCGGTTGATCTTGTCCGCGTAGGTCGGGCCGATGCCCCGGCCGGTCGTGCCGATCTTGCGCTTGCCGAGGAAGCGCTCGGAGACCTTGTCCATCGTCACGTTGTAAGGCGTGATGATGTGCGCGTTTCCGCTGATGAGGAGCTTCGACGTGTCGACGCCGCGCTCGTTCAGGCCGCTCAGCTCGGAGAGCAGGACCGACGGGTCGACGACGACACCGTTGCCGATGACCGGCGTACAGGTGGGCGAGAGGATTCCGGAAGGGAGGAGGTGGAGCGCGTACTTCTGGTCGCCCACGACGACCGTGTGGCCGGCGTTGTTGCCGCCCTGGTAGCGCACTACATAGTCCACCGAGCCACCGAGCAGGTCGGTCGCCTTCCCCTTGCCTTCGTCACCCCACTGAGCACCGAGCAGCACAAGTGCGGGCACGCGCGTACACCCCTTCCGGGCGGGGCATGTCCAAGGTCGGGGGCGTGGGCGCGAGGTTTCGTCGCCTCGTCGCCGCGTACCGCCGCGACCGTCGTTGGCCGCACAACCCGTCGGACCGGATGCCCCGGAATAGACGAAGCCCCTGGCGCAATAGCGCAAGGGGCTCTTGCACAAAGATGCTACCCGAGGAAGCGAGGCAGGACCGAGGTGGCGACTTCCGCGACGTCCGAACAGCTCCTGGTGATCATCGATCCGGCGGCACGGCGGGGGGACGGGGAGTCCGTCCGGATAGCGAAAGACGTGCTCAGCGCGGGTGCGGCGGCGAAGGTGTGCCTGCCGGACTCTCCCGAGGAGTTCGCGCGGGTGCTGGGCCGACGGGGGTCGCGGCGGCCCGTGGTGGTCGGGGACGACCGGGCGCTGGTGCGGGCGGTGAGTCTTCTGCACCGGCACCGGGAGCTTTCTGATTGCGCCCTGTCGATGGTCCCGGTGGGCCCGGCCTCCCTCGCGCGGTCGCTGGGGGTGCCTCCGGGCGCGGTCGCGGCGGCACGGGCGGTGCTGGAGGGTTCCGTGCGGCGACTGGACCTCCTGGTGGACGACAGCGACGGGGTGGTGCTGGGGTGCCTGGGCATTCCGCCCGCCTCGGCCCGCACGGTGGTCTCCGAACCGGTCGGCGCGGCCCCGGCCCATCCCTGGCTCCGCTCCCTGGTCCGGCGGGTGGCGTACCGGCCTGCGGTCCGGCTCCGGGTGGAGATCGACGGGGAGACGGTGACGGACCTGGACCGGCCGGTGGAGGCGGTCTCGGTGACCGCGGTGGGGCAGGGGGTGGCCTCGGTGGAGATCCACCCGTTCTCCTTCGCCGAGTCCGGCTCTCCCGTCCGCACCTCCGCTCGCACGATCACGGTGACCGGGGAGAACTTCCACTACCGGGCGGACGCGGTGACCTCCGGTCCGGTGCGGCGGCGTACCTGGCGGGTGGCGGAGGGGGCGTGGGGGTTGGTGGTGCCGAGGGGGTGAGGGGGCGCTGCCGCTGTGGCTCCGGTCGATGCGCCGCTGCGGCCACTGCCACGAGGACGGGTGGTCTTGTGGCGGGCACTGTTGACGGACGTGCGTCAACCGACACGCGCGAGGGCCGCCCAGTTTCCCGGGCGGCCCTCGCCGAGGTCTGAACCCTGGGGGTATGGCCTGCCCTCTCGGGCTACCAGGGACGATTCCAGGGTCTTCGGCGATCAGCCTAGACGCCCTCGCCCGGCTCGCGCGGCAGATCTCGCCGCTGCGCGGCCCGCCGCCGTTGCTGCCTGGGAACATCGCGAGCATGGGCAAGCACGCGCGGCCAGGGCCGCCGAATCAGCCGTCGCGGGCCGTTCCCCGGGTGGACGGGGGCGATCCGCTCGCGGCGTACGACAAGCGGCGGCGGGCGCCGCTGGATGTCCGGCGGCGGCACCGGCCGCTTCATGGCGGGGGCGGGCATGTCCGGCCCGACGAGCCCCGGGTTCTGGAGGAGTGGGACGGGTTCGCGTACGGGCCAGTGGGGACCGCCGCGAACCTTGTGGAGGCGCAGGGGTGGGTGGACGAGCCGGGGGTCGGCTGAGCCCGCCCGGGGTGGGGTCCTCAGCCCGCCATGTCACGTCTCCGGATGCCCGTTAGTCCTGCGCACGTCAGTGCGATGGTCAGGGTCAGCAGGGCCGCTACCGGGGTCCACTCCATGGGGGCGGCCGGGAGCTTGGGGAGGTGGGCGTAGGGGGAGAGGTCCAGGAGGGGTTGGGGGGCGTTTACGGCGGGGCCTACCCAGCCGAGGAGGAGGGTCGCTGTGGCTGCCGCCCAGGCGATCGTCGCCGCTCGGGGGAGGACGCCGTAGAGGAGGACCGTCAGGGCGCCCAGCGTCCAGATCGCGGGGAGTTGGATCAGGCAGGCGGCCAGGAGGGTGCCGGGGCGGTGGCCGTAGCCCGCCATGAAGCCCAGGGAGGCCAGGAGCATCAAGGCCGCCGAGCCCGCGAAGGACACCGTCAGATGGCTCGCGGCCCAGTTCAGGCGGCTCACCGCGCAGGCGAGGATCGGTTCCGCTCGGCCCGAGGTCTCCTCCGAGGCCAGGCGGAGGACCGAGGAGACGATGTAGAGGGCCGCGACCAGGCCCAGCATGCCGGTCATCGCGGAGAGGAACGCGTCCTCGGCGCCCGCGCGGCCGCCCATCCGCTCCAGGATCTGCCGTACCCCCTCGTTGTCGCCCATCATCTGCGCCGCGCCCTGGGTGAGACCGCCGTAGACCACCCCGGCCAGGAAGAACCCCACGCCCCAGCCCAGCAGCGCGCCCCGCTGGAGGCGCCAGGCCAGGGCAGCAGCACTGCTCAGGCGTCCCCGTGCCGGGCCCGGACGGGTCGGCAGGAAGCTCATCCCCAGGTCACGGCGGGCGGCGAGGGTGAAGGCGAGGGCGCCCAGAGATGCACACGCGCCGCCGAACAGCAGCAGTACCCACCAGCGTTCCGTCGCGTACGGCCGCAGGTTCTCCTGCCAGCCCAGCGGCGACAGCCAGGTCAGCACCGAGGAGCCGTCCGCGCGGGCCGAGTCGCCCGCCGCGCGCAGGACGAACACCGCCCCCAGCACCGCCGAGGTCAGCCCCCGCGCCAGCCGCGCGCTCTGCGTGAGCTGCGCCGCGACCGCCGCGACCCCGGCGAAGACGAGGCCGGTCCCCGCGACGCCGAGTGCGAGCGCGAGCGCGCCGGGAGCGCCGTACGTCGCCATGCCCGCGAAGAGCAGCAGCGCCAGCACCCCGTTGGCGACCGCCGCCGCGAGCAGCGCCGCCGTCAGCGGGGCCCTGCGGCCCACCGCCGCCGACGCGAGGAGTTCCGCCCGCCCGCTCTCCTCCTCGTCCCGGGTGTGCCGTACGACGATCAGCAGGCTCATCGCGGCGGCGAGCAGCCCGGCGTACACGCCCGCGCGCCACGCCGTCAGCCCGCCCACGGAGTCGTCGAGGAGCGGTCCGGTCAGGGCGCGCAGCGAGGCGTTGGCGGTCATCTGCGCGCGCAGGGAGGCGCGTTCGGCCGCCGTGGCGTACAGGCCCTGGAGGGTGCCCGGCATGGAGAGGACCATCAGGGCGTTCACCCCGGCCCAGACGGGGATCTGGACGCGGTCGCGGCGGAGGGCGAAGCGGAGGAGGGCGGGGGTGCC
>NZ_WWIR01000369.1 GCF_009863025.1 Streptomyces sp. SID4985
CGGGGGCCTCCGCCGTACCGCGCACGGTGCCGAGCCCGCTGCCGGCCGCGCCCAGCGCCTCGACGGTGGCCGCGCCTCCGGTGGTCAGCCGCGCGGGCTGGGGTGCCGACGAGTGCGCCCGGGACGCCGGTTACCCCGACTACGCGACGAAGGTGAAGGTGGTCTTCGTCCACCACACCGACACCACCAACACGTACTCCTGCACCGACTCCCCGGCGATCGTGCGGAGCCTGTACGCGCTGCACCTGCACCAGGGCTGGCGCGACCTCGGCTACAACTTCCTGGTCGACAAGTGCGGCACGATCTTCGAGGGCCGCTTCGGCGGCACCGCCATGCCGGTGATCGGCGCGCAGACGTACGGCTTCAACACCGACTCCATGGGCATCGCCGCGATCGGTACGTACACCGACCTCAGCGGTGGTGACGCGTCCGCCAGCACCATCAAGGGCGCCGCTCCCAGCCAGGCCATGCAGACGGCCATCGCCCGCATCGCCGCCTGGAAGCTCGGCATGTCCGGCATCAGCCCCACCGCGACCAGCACCCTCACCGAGGGCTCCAAGGACAGCTACGGCTTCACGTTCGGCCAGAGCTACACCCTGAACGCCGTCTCCGGGCACCGCAACGGGTACGCCACCGACTGCCCCGGCAACCAGCTGTACGCCCAGCTCGCCACCATCCGCTCCTACGCGACCGGCCCCGCCACCGGGGTCGCCGTCACCGGCGTCGCCGGGGCGAGCGGCACCGCCAAGTCGGGCACCTCGTACGTCACCGGCACCAGCGCCACGGTCCGCTGGAGCACCACGACCCCCACCGCGCTGCTGTCCGGCGCGGAGGTCCTGGTGGACGGCAAGAGCGTGGCGAAGACGGCGGGCAGTGCCACCTCCGCCGCCGTCACCCTGACCGGTGGCCGCCACACCGTGCAGGTACGGGTCACGCACATCACCGGCAAGACGACGACCTCGACCGCCGCCACCGTGATCGCGGACACCACCGTGCCGACCTACCCGACCGCGCCGTCCGCGGCGCTGCGCACCGGCACGGTGAACACGACCGGCATCCCGGTCACCGTCTCCTGGAAGGCCGCCGACGACAACGGTCTGCGCGCCCAGGCCGCCACCTCTCCCACGGCGGCCACCCTGGCGAGCACGGCCACCAGCTGGGCCACCACGGCCAAGGCCGCCACGGCGACCAAGTTCGCCCTCAAGGCGACCGACCTGGCGGGCAACGCGGCCACCACCTCCGTCACCCGGACGGCGACGCTCGTCCAGGAGACCTCGGCCAAGGCGACCGGCACCTGGGCCAAGAAGTCCAGCACCAGTTACCTGGGCGGTGCCTCGACCGGCTCCTCGGCCGCGAACGCCACCCTGACCTGGACCTTCAAGGGCCGCTCGGTCTCCTGGATCGCCTCCCGCGCCTCCACCTCGGGTCAGGTCAAGATCTACCTCGACGGCACCTACCAGTCCACCGTCGACCTGAAGTCCGCCACCACCCTGTACCGCCAGGCCATGTGGACCAAGACCTGGAGCGGTGTCGCCCAGCACACCCTCAAGATCGTGGTCGTCGGCACGGCGGGCCGTCCGGCGGTCACGACGGACGGGATCGCGGTCCTGAACTGACGTAGACACCGGCTGTGCGGGAAACGGGGGGTGCGATTTCTTCGCACCCCCCGTTCGCATGTCCCCGGTGGAGGCCGAATTCCCGTTCAAGACTGTCGGGATCCAGACGCGGGAAACCGTAGGGCTCGCGCGTGACGAACACCCCTACGGCCCGGCTGAGCAAGTCGTCCACGGACATGGGCGTGAGCCTAAGGGGTACGCCCACTCCGACCGGCCTCCTGAACGGCATGGGGGGAACCGTCCATGGATAAGCTCACAGGGAGCCTTTCAGGAGGGGTCATGGCGAAGGTCACCATCACTCTGGACAGCGATCTGGCCATCGAGGTCATGCTGCTGGCCGGTACCAGAAGCCCGCAGGACGCCGTCGAGCTGATCGTCCGGGACTACCTGGAACGGGGCCACCGCACCGAGGCCCGCACCGGCAACGCCACCGACCAGGAACGCCTCGCCGACCGACGGTCGGCACCGGAAGAGGGCCGCTGACCATCGAGCGGTGACCGTGATCTACTTCTGGTCGTCGTACCGACCTCCGGAGAGCCAAGGTCATGACCAACCATTGCTGCGAAGCGATGAGTCGCCACGTGAACGTGCGCTGCGACCAGCACGACGGCGACCCCTTTGGCTGTCCGGACGCGCTGGTCGGATTCAGTGCCAGGTTCCAGGAGTACGGGCTGATCGTCCATGACGGCGGCACATCGAGCATCACCATCGACTTCTGTCCCTGGTGCGGACAGCGCCTTCCCGAGTCACAGCGGGACCGGTGGTTCGACGAGCTGGAACGCCGTGGGATCGATCCGTGGGAGGACGAAGTGCCCGCCGAGTTCCAGGACGACCGCTGGCTCGCCGCCCTGCCCCGGGACTGACGTCCGTCGCTGCGATCATGAGGGGTGATGTCGGCGCGCGGAGCGAAAGGGCTTGACCGTGAAGCGAGTTGTCGCCCGGCTGTGGCGGAGCATCCGGGGTCCGCTGCAGTGGCGGATCCTGTGGTGCGTGAACGCCAAGTTCATGGTGGGCGTCACCGGGGTCGTACGGGACGACGCGGGGCGGGTGCTGCTGCTCAGGCATCGGCTGTGGCCGCCGGACCGGGCCTGGGGACTGCCCACGGGGTTCGCCCTCAAGGGTGAGGAGTTTCCGCACACCGTGGTGCGGGAGGTCAAGGAGGAGACCGGCCTCGACGTCGAGCCCTGCCGGCTGGTGCGGCTGCTCAGCGGCTACCGGCTCCGTCTGGAGGTCGCCTACGAGGCGTCGTACGTCGGGGGCACCCTGAAGATCGACGACTTCGAGATCCTGGAGGCGCGTTGGTGCGACCCGGACGCGCTGCCGGAGGGGCTCCAGGAGTCCCATCGGCAGCTCATCGCGGGGATCTCGTCTGCTTGAACTGCCTTTCCTTCCGGCATCGTTGACTCAGCTGTAGACGGTCAGCGCGGGGACGCGGGCAGTACGGCCTTCGCCCGGTCGTACAGGTCTCGCGCGTGAGCGTTCCCGCTGTGCGGCTTAATCAGCCTCAGCATGACGCGCATGCGGTCGTCGGCCCGGCCGGACTGCACCATGGGCCACTCGTCCAGCGCGGTCTTCCACGTCTCGCACGCCGCTTCGAGATGTCCCAGCCGCAGTTGCCGTTCCGCGAGGAGGGCGCGGTGACGTACGCGGGCTCGTCGGTAGACCCCGACGCGCAGCTGGTCCGACTGTTCCATCGCCTCGACCGACCCGGCCACATCGCCCAGCTCATAACGGACTTGCGCGATGTGGTAGTTCAGCGACGACGGGTCGTACGAACCGAATGGCTTGCCCCTGCTTTCCGCGCGGTTCATGGCCGCCTCCGCTTCGCGGATGTGCCGAAGGGCGCGGGGCCGGTCGCCGAGAAGCGCCGCCGAGTGCGCCTGCTGTCCGGCGAGGAACGCGCGCATCCGGGGACCGGCGGCGGGGGACGCGGCAGCGGCTGCGTCCGCGAGGTCCATGGCTTTCGCGCCATGACCGAGGTCGACGGCCTGCACGCTCATGCCGCGGAGTGTGGTGCAGTACGTCAGGTGGTCGTCCGCCGCTCCCGCGAGTTCGAGAGCCTTGACGTAGTAGCGCTGCGCGAGGCCATGCAAGCCCTCGTCGACGGCCATGTAGCCCGTGAGATAACTGAGGTCGGATGCCGCGGCCATCATGGCTTTGCGTACGTCCTCGGGGCCGTCCGCGTGCAGATAGCCGGTGACGGTGTTCACCAGGAACGCGGCGGCCATGGGACGTGCGTGGCGGCCGCCGAACTGGTCGTCCAGCTCGGAGACCTTGGCCGTCATGTCGATGACCATCCGGACTTCCGGCATCCCTATGCGGGTCGCCCGCCCGGCCTTGAACGCCTCCAGTCGCCCGAGCACGTCCTGCCAGCCGGGGATGGTGAGCGCGACGGAGAAAAGCCCGGCTTCCAGGACGCCACGCCGGGAGGGGTGCATGTCCTGCTTGCCCAGTTCGACCAACCCTTCCACCGTGTCACCCGCGGCAGCCGTTCGATCGTGCTTGGGCGGCGGGAAACCCGCTTCCGCGTAGGTGACGTGTCGGTTCAGCTTCCGTCGTAATGCCTCCAGAATGCAACGCCTGGCAGGCTCCAAGGGCATGGTGCCGTTCAACCAGTGGCTGACAGCCGACTCGTCATAGCGGAACGGCGTACCGGTCTCCGTGCCGACGGCGTTCGTCTGACGTGCCAACTGGGCGTGCTTCCAACCGGTTTCGCTCAGCAGCCGCGCCAGCCCGGCATTCGGTTCCTTGCCGCCCATCGCCCCGACTCCCGCCCACGAACTTTCAAGGCTTTCAAGTCCCGCTCCGGTGACCCAGCTACCGCGCAGCGTGTGCGTGCGGTTGCTTAGAGGTGAAGGGTCTCCCGGCGACAGTGAGGGTCCAGCGATGGAAAGTCAGACTTCCCCCGGCCAGGATCAGGCGGGGGCGGCGAGACGCACGAACTCACCGGCGGTACCTGAGATTGGGTCTCTGGTCCACGACAAGGCGCGAGAAACCGTCGCCGTGTTCCGTGGCGTGTGCTGTGGCCAGTGGTGGTGCCTGCGGCCGGTCACGGGTGGTGCTTCCTGGCAGGCCGACCCCGCGGACGTACAACCGGCGAGTCCCGAACAGCGCCTGAACGCCCTCACGGCCTGCGCGAACGCGCGGAGCAGGGGCGAGTACCTGTGACTGCCCCGGCCTTCACAGGTGAACGAACGCCAGTTGGAGAAGGCCGGGTTGTCCGCAACTGATCTCCGCCCCCTGCCACATCGACTCGCTCTGCGGCAGGGGGCGGGCAATACCCGGCTCGTCCCACACGGTGCGTGATGAAGCGGGTCAACCCTGAGGTACACGAAGGAGCGCAGCAATGACAGTTGAGCGTCCTGCCGCTGAGCGTGTGGCTGAGCGCGCACGAGAGATCCTGGCGGCCGTCGGAACCGATCCGGAATTCGCCGCGTTCAAGGCGGCCTGCCTCAAGTACGACAGCGACTGGCAGTGCTTCACCGGCTCGGTTGTCGTCGCCGAGTACGACCAGGAGAAGGACAAGCACGCCCTCTTCACGGAGGGTCTCAAGGCCCTCTGCCTCAAGGCGGCTGTGTACGAGATGACCGGCGACGAGCACGCGGCGGAGATCCCGATCGCCGTTCCCGTGGACGAGATGACGCACGCGATGATCGCGCAGCCTCAATTGCTGGCCCGTATCACCGCCCGGGTCGGTGTGGCGATCATCCACCAGACCGACCAGGAGCACACGGACTGGCGTCCCGGCGACTACACGGACCAGGTCTATCGCGCCGCGTGGGGCGAGCCGGACAGTCGCCTGTGGCTCGACGCGGAGGAGGTCACGCGGCGGCTGGACTGGTTGGACCGGAAGTACATCGCCATGGGCTTCCGCAAGCAGGGCCAGGCGCACAGCTTCACCTTCTCGACGGCGGAACTCTCCGCCTCCGCCGTATAGCGGCTACTCGAGCGCCCGGCGCAGAACGGTGAGCGGGTCGAGTTCCGGGAACCGCGCCCGGAGTTGGGCCGACGCCTTCTCGATCAGCTCGTCGAGCAGCACGGGTGCGGCGCCGTACAGCACGTCGTGGAGGTAAGGGACCACCTCGGAGGGGTCGGCCGGCAGGTTCAGTTCGGCGGTGAGCGGTACGCTCGCGCTCTTGTAGCGGCCCGCGGGCAGGCCGACCTTTTCGGGGTGGACGCAGACGGGTGTCCCGTCGCTCAGATACCGGTGCCCGTCTTCCCGGCTGAACGGGCATTCCGGTGTCGGCCGCTCGAACACGTCGAATTCCCCGACCGTGTGGAATCGCGACGGGCAGACACCGCACGCCCGGTGATGCACGTCGCCGTTCACGAAGGGCTCGGACATGACCGGAGCGTAGCTCTCCAACCACCAGACGGGACGACCGACCATGTACCACTGCAACGCCTCCGCCTGCTCACCCTGGTCGGACCTGACGAGCACGCCGCTGCCCGGAGCCGTACCGGTCGAGGAATTCCCCCCCGCACCTGTATGACCGCGTCGTGTGCGAGCTGGGCAAGGGGCATGACGGCAACTGTGCGGATCACGTGGGTGAGTTGAGCCCCGAGGCCCAGCTGTGGGTCCTGTGGGACGACAGCCGGTTCACGTACGCCGTGCTCCGCCCGTGCTGCATGAGCGACCCGACCGTCGACCCGGTCGAACGAGAACCGTGCACCCATTTCGCGGGCCACGCGCCGGGCCACTCCTGGCAGTTCACGGACATGCTCCACGGCTAGGGCCCGCGATTGCGGCGCCCTGGATGCGCTCGTCGTTCCACTGCGTGCCGGGGAGTCGAGGACGGCGACACGGCGGTGATGGCCAGCGTGATCGCGAGGGGATCTGCCCCGGACGCCCCAGGCCGATGCCGGGTGGGCCGTAGCCTGTTGCGGTGCTGAGCTATGACGAACTGAGCGCCACGGAACGGGAGTTGTGGGACGCCTTTCCCGAGGGGCGGTGGGTGGATCTGCGTACCGGGACGGCCGAGCGCGACGATCCCGCCGGGGGAGCGGAGTGGGGGCCGGGGCGGACGGTCCGCGCCGAGGTCGTGTCCGCCCTGCTGCTGGGCGTCAACCCGCCGGACGCCGGAAGCGTGGCCTCGCTGCGGCTCGCCGGTGCGCGGATCACGGGCCGTATCGACCTGGCCGGGGCGGAGATCGGGCATGTGCTCTGGCTGAAGGGATGCCTGCTGGAGCACCCGGTCAGCTTCTACGGGGCCTCGACGCGGACGATCCGGATCACGGACAGCCGGGTTCCCGGGGTCGACGCCGGTTGGGCCGTATAGAGGGTCACCTGGAACTGGACGGGACCGTGCTGGACACCGGCCGTCTTTCCCTCCTGAACGCCCACCTGACGGGGGAGTTGGGACTGAACGGGGCGCGGATCACGGCACCCGGCCCTGCACCTCACCCTCGCCGCCCCCGCGCAGGGCGCCGTGGACCTCCGGGGCGCCACGGTCACCACGCTGCACGACCGCGAGCACGCCTGGCCGCGGGAGATACGGCTGGACGGCTTCGTCTACGGCGCCCTCCGCTCCGACAAGGACTCCCTGAAGGAGGACACCGCCTATCGCCTGGCGTGGGTCCGCCGGAACCCCGGCTACGCCCCGCAGCCGTATGAACAGCTCGCCGCGAGTTACCGGCAGGCGGGTCACGACGACGTCGCCCGCCGGGTACTGCTGGAGAAGCAGCGCCACCGCCGCCGTACCGTGCACCCGGCGGGGCGCGTGTGGGGACATCTGCTCGACGCCACGGTCGGGTACGGCTACCGCCCCTGGCTGGCCGGGGTGTGGCTGGCCGCGCTCTCCCTGCTCGGCACCCTGGCGTTCAGCCTCTGCTCGCCCGTGCGCACGAAGCCGGGAGAGGGCGACCCGTTCCACGCCTTCGTCTACACCGTCGACCTGCTCTTCCCCATCGGCGACTTGGGTCAGCGCGGCGCGTGGCACTGGTCCGGAGCCGCCCAATGGCTGTCGTACCTGCTGATCGCCATCGGCTGGCTCCTCACGACGGCCGTCGTCGCCGGGGTGTCCCGCGTGCTGAACAGGAACTGACGCGAGCCTAGTCGCGCGGCCTCGGCTTGATCAGGGCGAACGGGGCGCCCTGAGGGTCCGCGACGACGGTCATGCGGCCGGCCACCATGTCGAAGGGCGGGGCGAGGACCGTGCCGCCGCGCTTGACGAGGGCGTCCACCGTGGAGTCGACATCGTCGACCGCGAAGTAGGTGAGCCAGTGGGCCGGGGTGCCGGGCGGGTCGTTGGCGAGGAGGGTGGCGCCGCCGACGGTGCGGTCGCCGACGTGCAGTTCCCAGTACGCGTCCATGCCGTCGGCCGGGACGATGTCGATCCCGAACGCCTCGCCGTAGAAGGCGGCGGCCGCCTCCACGTCGGTGGTGTGCAGCTCGTTCCAGATCAGGGCGCCGGGCTCGTTGACCACACCCGCGCCGAAGAAGTCCCCCGGCTGCCAGACGCCGAACACCGCGCCCTGCGGGTCGGCGGCGACCAGCATCCGGCCCAGCGTGCCGACGTCCATGACGGGGAAGAGCAGGGTGCCGCCCGCGGCGACGATCTGGTCCTGGGTGGCCTGCGCGTCGGTGGTGGCGAGGTAGCTGGTCCAGACGGTGGGCGGTTCCGGCATCCCCTCCGGGGCCATCGCCGGGGCGATCCCCGCCACCGGCTTGCCCTGCAGCTCGCAGACCGCGTACCCGCCGAACTCGGCCGGCCCGGCCACGCCCTGCCAGCCGAGCAGATCACGGTAGAAGTCCAGCGCGGCCTGCTGGTCCTGTGCCATCAGATCGACCCAGCACGGGGTGCCGGTCGCGTACGGGGTGGTGACGTCGGGCATCGCTCGCTCGCTCTCTGGAGAGGGTTCCCGCCAGCCACCCTGACGTTCACGCTCCGGGAACCGGGCCCGACACGCCGTCGCGCTGTCCGGCACCGCCCCGCAAGCGCATCCTCACGCAAGAGTGCGCACGACGTCGAACTCGTTGCCCTCGGGATCGGCCGTCACGACCTGGCTCCGGCTCGTGGCGGTCGACAACCAACTCGGTGAACCTACTGGTCACAACTCCCCGATCCTCACTCGTCCTGTCATGTCCTTTTCCCCGGATCCGGCAGCGCCTTCGTCATCCCCGGCAGGAAGTCCGTGAACAGTTCGTGGACCTCCAGGACCAGCGGGCGCAGGACGCGGAAGCGGGCCAGGGCCACGCCGCGGGCGGTGAGGCGGGCGCCGCGGCGGGCGAGGCGGTAGCTGCGTTCGCGGTTCTCGGTGCGGTCGAAGACCCAGTAGAGGACGAGGCCCATCTGGGAGAGCCACATCAACTCCGGCAGGACGTCGCGGAGTTCGGGGGCCACCTTGGATTTGGAGCCCGCCAGGACCTCGCGGTGGACGCGTATCGCCTGCTCGCGGGCGTGGCTGCTCTCGGGGGAGAAGGGGCTGAGCGGGCTGTCCGGGTCGGCGGCGTTCTTGAAGAACTGGACCGCGAACTCGTGGTACGGCCGGGCGATGTCCAGCCACGCCGTGAGGACGCCCGCGAGCCGTGCCTCCAGGTCGGTCTCCCGGTCGAGGACCTCCCGGACCGCCACCTGGTGCTCGGCGGCGATCCGGTCGTAGAAGCCCTGGATCAGGTGTTCCTTGCCCGCGAAGTAGTAGTAGGCGTTGCCCACGGAGACCCCCGCCTCCGTGGCGATGGCCCGCATCGTCGTCTTGTCGTAGCCGCGCTCCTGGAACAGCCGCATCGCGGTCTCCAGGATGAGCGCGCGGGTCTGCTCGGACTTGGTCTGGGGGCCGGCCTCGTCGGGGCCGTCGTTCTTCGCGGGCACGGTAGAAGAGCCTAACCAGTGGGGCACGCGCCGTCGGAACAGGACTGCGGGTTGTAGACCCAGCCTGCGGACCGGTCGTACCGCCAGCCGTCCGCTCGGCGGTACGTCCGCTGCCCGCCCCACTGCCTGCCCCGGTACTTGGCGGCGGCCAGCACCGCGCCCCGCGCCAGGCGCATCCCGGCAGGCGTGCTCAGCTTGTGCGCCAGCGGGCGGTGCTCGCGCAGGGCCCACAGGACGACGATCCAGGCCCGGGCGCCCCGGTAGACCTGCCCGGCGTCGCCGATCACGGTCACCTCGTCCAGGGTGCGGGGCGCGTCGAGCCCGGGGAACCGCCCGCGCGCCTCGGCGGACCCGGCCGCGACCAGTTCCACCGGCACCAGCTTGGGCTGCCTGGCCAGCCAGTCCCGTACGTGGCGGCACAGCGCGCACTCGGCGTCGTAGAGCACGGTGAGCCCGTGGACCGGGGCGACGGGTGCGCCCCGGTCCTGAGCGGCGCTCACGCCCCGGCCGCCGGAGGCGCCATCGGCGGGACCCAGCCCTGCGGGGCCACCGGCGGGTGGGGCTCCCGCTCCATCAGCCCCCGGCGGCGGATCTTGTTGAGCACGTACACGTTGCCCAGGTGCATCACGCCGAGGACCAGCAGCACCACGCCGAGCTTGGTGGACAGGGCCTCGAAGATGCCGCGCGTGTCCTCGATCTCCCCGCTCTTGCTCAGGTAGAGCGCCACGAAGCCGAGGTTGACGAGGTAGAAGCCGACGACGAGCAGATGGTTCACGGCGTCGGCCAGCTTCTCGTCGCCCCGCAGCACGTCCGCCAGGAAGATCCGGCCGTTGCGGCTGAGCGTACGGGCCACCCAGACGGTCAGTCCGATGCTGACGGTCAGGTAGATGACGTAGGCGATGACGGTGCGGTCCATGCCCCACCCCTTCTTGAACGCGTTCAAAACGCTGACAGGGCATGACTGTAGACCTGTTTTTGAACGCGTTCAACCGTCTGGCGCGACCGCCTGGCATGATGATCCGAAATACTCGTCTTGTCGTAACGATCCGCAGGAGCAGTCGCCTTGAGCGAGCAGCCTCAGCAGCCGGGCCCCGAGCGGCCCGACCTCCAGAAGTCCGGACCTGGTCCTGGTCCTGGTCCCGGCCAGGCACCCGGCCCCGGTCCCGGTCAGGCGCCCGGTCAGGGCCCCGGCTACGGCTACCCCAGCCAGCCCCCGCCCTTCCCGCCGCCCGGCTCCCCGCAGCCGGGCTACCAGCAGCCGGGCGATTACCAGCAGGGCCATCAGCCCCCGCCGGGTTACCAGCCGCCTCCGGGCTATCAGCCCCCGCCGGGTTACCAGCCGCCTCCGGGCTACCAGCAGGGCTACTACCCGCCCCCCGGCCCCATCCCGCCCGGCATGTACACCGGCGACCCCAACGCCCCCTACGGCTACGACCCCTACGGGCGCCCGTACTCCGACAAGTCCAAGGTCATCGCGGGCGTCCTCCAGCTCCTCGTGGGCACCCTCGGTGTCGGCCGGTTCTACCTCGGCAACGTCGGCATGGGCCTGGCCCAGCTCTTCACCTGCGGCGGCTTCGGCATCTGGGCGCTGATCGACGGCATCATGCTCCTGGTCAGCGACAACCAGACCGACGCCCAGGGCCGTCCCCTGCGTGGCTGAGACCGTGCCCCGCGGCGCCCCGGCGTTCCGTCACCCGGCGGCGGCACCCCTGGCGGTGCTCGTCGCCGGTGCCGCCGGTTCCGTGTACCTCTACGGCACCGATCCGCACCAGCCCGGCCACCTCCTGCCCGGCTGCCCGTTCCGGATGGTGACGGGGCTGCTCTGCCCGGCCTGCGGCGGCACCCGCATGGTCTACGACCTGATGCACGGGCACTTCGCCCAGGCATGGCTGGACAACCGCGTGCTGCTGCTCGCCTCGCCGTTCGCGCTGGCACTGCTCGGGCGCTGGATGCTGGAAGGGCTGCGGGGGCGCCGCTGGCGGCCCCGGCTGAGCCCGCGCGCCCAGGTGGCGATCCTGGGGACCGCGGTGCTGTGGTCCGTGGTCCGCAACGTTCGCTGAGTCGCTCGACGGTGCCCTCGGGCGGCTCAATCGCCGTACGCGGCAAGGCATTTGATCACGGCAAGGAAACGGTAAGGGAACGATCGTTCGATCTTGCCCCTGAATATTCACTTCGCCTCCCTAGGATCACCCATCACAGGGGGGACGACGAGGCACGCACTTCGCCGTGGGATCTCTCCTGCCCGCATCCCTACGGCACTGCCAGGAGCAACAGCCATGAGCGTTCCCACCCCTGACGCCCCCTACGGTTTCGACCCGCAGGGCCGCCCCTACTCCGACAAGTCCAAGATCGTCGCGGGCATCCTGCAGATCTTCCTGGGCGGCCTCGGCATCGGCCGCTTCTATGTCGGCAACACCGGCGTCGGGATAGCCCAGCTCCTCACCTGCGGCGGCCTCGGCTTCTGGGCGCTCATCGACGGCATCATCTTCCTCGTGAGCAACGACCGCACGGACAGCAAGGGTCGTGTGCTGCGCGGCTGACCGCACGGACGCCACCACGCCCGAGGGCCCCGCTTCCGGTGACGGAAACGGGGCCCTCGGGCATGCTGCGGAAGGATCAGAAGCGGCGCGTGATCAGGGCGCGCTTGACTTCCTGGATCGCCTTGGTGACCTCGATGCCACGCGGGCAGGCGTCCGTGCAGTTGAAGGTCGTGCGGCAACGCCACACACCGTCACGGTCGTTGAGGATCTCCAGGCGCTGCTCGCCCGCGTCGTCACGGCTGTCGAAGATGAAGCGGTGCGCGTTCACGATCGCGGCCGGGCCGAAGTACTGGCCGTCGTTCCAGAACACCGGGCAGGACGAGGTGCACGCGGCGCACAGGATGCACTTCGTGGTGTCGTCGAAGCGCTCGCGGTCCTCGGCGGACTGCAGGCGCTCGCGCGTCGGCTCGTTGGTGTCGTTGGTGACCAGGAACGGCATGACGTCCCGGTACGCCTGGAAGAACGGGTCCATGTCGACCACGAGGTCCTTGAGCGCGGTGAGGCCCTTGATGGGCTCGACCGTGATCGGCTTCTCGGGGTTGACGTCCTTGATCAGCGTCTTGCAGGCCAGCCGGTTCTTGCCGTTGATCCGCATGGCGTCGGACCCGCAGATGCCGTGGGCGCAGGAACGCCGGAAGGTCAGCGTGCCGTCCTGGTCCCACTTGATCTTGTTGAGCCCGTCGAGGACGCGCTCCTTGGGGTCCATCTCCAGCTGGAAGTCCTGCCAGTGGACCTCCGACGAGACCTCCGGGTTGAACCGGCGGATGCGGAGGGTGACCGTGATGTAGGGGGACGCGGCGGCGGCCGCCTCCGCCTTGTCCAGAACAGGGGTAGCCATCAGTACTTACGCTCCATCGGCTGGTAGCGGGTCTGGACGACCGGCTTGTAGTCGAGACGGATGGTCTCCGAACCGTCGTCGCCCGTCTCGCGGTACGCCATCGTGTGGCGCATGAAGTTGACGTCGTCGCGGTTCGGGTAGTCCTCGCGGTAGTGACCGCCGCGGGACTCCTTGCGAGCGAGCGCGGAGACGGCCATGACCTCGGCCAGCTCCAGCAGGTTGCCCAGCTCGATGGCCTCGAGCAGGTCGGTGTTGAACCGCTTGCCCTTGTCCTGGATCGCCACGTTCTCGTACCGCTCGCGCAGCTCGGCGATCTTCTCGACCGCCGTCTTGATCGTCTGCTCGGTGCGGAACACCATGACGTTGGCGTCCATGGTCTCCTGCAGCTCCCGGCGGATGTCGGCCACCCGCTCGGTGCCGGTGGAGTTCCGCAGCCGCTCGATCTGCTCGACGACCATGCCCTCCGGGTTCTCCGGCATCTCCACGAAGTCGACCGTGTGGGCGTAGTCGGCGGCGGCGATGCCCGCGCGACGGCCGAACACGTTGATGTCGAGCAGGGAGTTGGTGCCCAGCCGGTTGGCGCCGTGCACGGAGACACAGGCGACCTCGCCGGCCGCGTACAGACCCGGGATGACGGTGGTGTTGTCCGAGAGGACCTCACCCTCGACGTTGGTCGGGATGCCGCCCATGGCGTAGTGCGCGGTGGGCTGGATCGGGATCGGGTCCGTGTAGGGCTCGATGCCGAGGTAGGTGCGCGCGAACTCGGTGATGTCCGGGAGCTTGGCGTCGAGCTGCTCCGGCGGGAGGTGCGTGAGGTCGAGGTAGACGTGGTCGCCCTCGGGACCGCAGCCGCGGCCCTCGCGGATCTCCGTGTAGATGGAGCGCGAGACGACGTCACGGGACGCGAGGTCCTTCATGACCGGCGCGTACTTCTCCATGAAGCGCTCGCCGTCCTTGTTGCGGAGGATGCCGCCCTCACCGCGGGCGCCCTCCGTCAGCAGGATGCCCATGCGCCAGATGCCGGTCGGGTGGAACTGGAAGAACTCCATGTCCTCCAGCGGGATGCCCCGGCGGAAGCACGCGGCCTGGCCGTCACCGGTCAGGGTGTGCGCGTTGGACGTCACCTTGAAGAACTTGCCGGTGCCGCCGGAGGCGTAGATCACGGACTTCGCCTGGAAGACGTGGATCTCACCGGTGGCCAGCTCGTACGCCACCACACCGGCGGACGTCTTGACGCCGTCGACCTCGGTGATGAGCTGGTCCAGGACGTAGAACTCGTTGAAGAACTCCACGCCCTCCTTGACGCAGTTCTGGTACAGCGTCTGGAGGATCATGTGGCCGGTGCGGTCGGCCGCGTAGCAGGAGCGGCGGACCGGGGCCTCGCCGTGGTTGCGGGAGTGACCGCCGAAGCGCCGCTGGTCGATGGTGCCGTTCGGCGTCCGGTTGAACGGCAGGCCCATCTTCTCCAGGTCGAGGACGGCGTCGATGGCCTCCTTCGCCAGGATCTCGGCGGCGTCCTGGTCGACCAGGTAGTCACCGCCCTTGACCGTGTCGAAGGTGTGCCACTCCCAGTTGTCCTCCTCCACGTTGGCCAGCGCGGCGGCCATGCCGCCCTGCGCGGCGCCCGTGTGGGAGCGGGTGGGGTAGAGCTTGGTCAGCACGGCGGTGCGGCTGCGCTTGGTGGACTCGATGGCCGCGCGCATGCCCGCGCCACCGGCGCCGACGATGACGGTGTCGTACTTGTGGATCTTCATGATTCTCGCAGCCCCGTGCCTAGCGGATGTTCGGGTCGAAGGTGAAGATCACCAGCGTGCCCAGCAGGATGGTGAACACCGTGGCGGTGTAGAGCAGCGCCTTCAGCCACAGGCGGGTGTTCGCGCGCTCCGCGTAGTCGTTGATGACCGTGCGCAGGCCGTTGGCGCCGTGCAGCATCGCCAGCCACAGCATCGCCAGGTCCCAGACCTGCCAGAACGGGGACGCCCAGCGGCCCGCCACGAAGGCGAAGCCGATCTTGGAGACGCCGCCGTCAAGGACGAGCTGGATCAGCAGGTGGCCGAGGACGAGGACGACGAGGACGATGCCGGACAGGCGCATGAAGAGCCAGGCCGCCATCTCGAAGTTGCCCCGCGTGGACTTCGGGGTCTTCTTGGTGCGCGTGCGGGAGCGCGGCGCGTCGAGGCTCATCGCGTAGGAGTCCTCGAAGGCGTCCGCGGAGGAGCCCGTCAGCTTGATCTCAGAGGTGGACATCGGCGTCAGCTCCCGAACAGGACACGAGCGGCGTGGCCGAGGACGGGGTACAGCGCGCCCACCATCAGGACGAGCCAGACACCGACGACGGTCCACAGCATCTGCTTCTGGTAGCGCGGTCCCTTCGACCAGAAGTCGACGGCGATGACGCGCAGACCGTTGAGCGCGTGGAAGAGGATGGCGGCCACGAGGCCGTACTCCAGCAGCGCGACGATCGGGGTCTTGTACGTGGCTACGACCTTGTCGTAGTCCTCGGGGGAGACACGCACGAGAGCGGTGTCGAGCACGTGAACGAACAGGAAGAAGAAGATGAGGACGCCGGTGACTCGATGAGCCACCCAGGACCACATACCTTCCCGGCCGCGGTACAGCGTTCCAGCCGGCACGGAAGAACCCTCCGGGTGCGGGGACTAGGGCCGCGCCGGCTTCACTGTCGGTCGGGCCCGGCCGGGTACGGTCCACCGGCCCTCAGCATCGTATCCATGACGTGCGCCAGGGCCGACGGGGGGCCGGTCTGTGTGATCCACCCCGCATCGCACGGGTGATCGGGACCACGCCGGGATGGCTGCTGGGCTAGGCCCTGGGGCGGGGCGCGTAGTCGCTGGTGGTGCGGCACCCGGAGCCGCCGAGGTGGACGGCGAGCCGGTACCGGGCCAGTCCGCGCAGTTCCTCGGCCACGACCACCCGCTCGTCGTCCGGATCGTTCGTCAATCGTGACCGGATGCCCTCCAGGACGCGGTCCGGGAGCTCCTCCGGCGGGGCGTCGCCCGGGGAGATGACGAAGACGTGGCCGAACCGCGCCTCGTAGGCCGCGTGCGCGGCGTCGAGCGCGGTGTGGGCGGCGGAGTACGTCCCCTGGGGGAGCCGGGGAAGGGACTCCCCGGCCAGCGCCTCGGCGAGTTCGGCCCGGCTCAGGTCGTACGCCGCCTCGTCGGCGGCCGCGAGCAGGGCGCCCAGGTCCGGATAGGGGCGGTGCTCGGCGAGCCGGTCGGCCCAGCGGCCGCTGCCCAGACAGCGCGTCAGCAGGGCGCGGGCCTCGTCGGCGGGGGCCAGGTTGAAGGCGTCGAGCGGCGTGGGGAGATACGGCGAACGGTGCGCAGGCAGCGTGGGTCCTCGCGTCACGTGTGGTGTGGGACAGGGGGATGTGGCAGCGGTTGCGGCGGGGTGGGGCCGGGGGAACGGCAGGGGAACGTGTGAAAGGTGTGCCGACACGTTATCGAGAGTGGTCACTCTGTGTCCGATGGATGCCCGGTTTTCACTCGGACGGGAGAGTTTGGGAAACGCTCGATGACGAGTCCCCGCCGGTTCGGTCGTAGGTTGGGAAGGTGAGCCAGCACAGGCGCCGTAGAGCGGCGCGGCAGGTGAAGCGGAAACGGGCGATCGTCGTCGCGGCGGTCGCCGGGACGGTCGTGGCCGGCGTGGGTGTCGGCGTGTGGGCCTCCTCGGGCGGCGGTCCGCCCAGTGGCTCGGACGTCGCGAGCGTGGGCGACAGCCCGAGCCCGTCGCCCACGCGGAACTATCCGCTGTCGAAGGCGCCGCAGACCATACCGGCGGTCCGCTCCCACACTCCGGCGCACGGCCCCGGCTGGCGGCCCTCGGGCGGCGACCGGGTGGTGGTCACCGACCCGAAGCTGGCCGACGAGGGCAAGCTCATAGCCGGGGAGCTCGGCCTGAGGTACGCCGGGCAGAAGAAGGACGTGCGCGCGGGCGACGTACGGCTCACCCTCGGCGCCAAGGGCGGCAACCCGGAGTCGTACACCATGACCGTGCGCGACGGCCGGGTGGAGATCAGCGGCCCCGCCGACGCGGGCGTCTTCTACGGGACCCGCACCCTCAAACAGGAGGTGCACGGCGGCGGCACCGCCCCCGAGGGCGTCGTCAAGGACGAGCCCGCCAAGCCGGTGCGCGGCTTCATGCTCGACATCGCGCGCAAGCCGTTCTCCGAGACCTGGATCGAGGACCGGGTACGCGAACTGGGCGATCTGAAGTTCAACGAGCTGGGGCTGCACTTCTCCGACGACCAGGCGTTCCGGATCCAGTCCACCACCCACCCGGAGATCGTCTCCAAGGTCCATCTGACCAAGGCGCAGGTCAAGAAGATCATCGACCTCGCCGCCGCCCGGCACATCACGGTCGTCCCCGAGATCGACTCACCGGGCCACCTCGGCGCCGTCATCGCCGCCCACCCCGACCTCCAGCTGCGCAACACGAGCGGCACCCCGACGCGCGGCGCGATCGACATCTCCAAGCCCGCCTCCGCCCAGATCGTCGACGACCTGCTGAACGAGTACTCCGGGCTGTTCACCCAGAAGCAGTGGCACCTCGGCGGCGACGAGTACCAGGCGCTGACCGTCTCCGACCCCGAGGCGTCCTACCCGCAGCTGGCCGCCGCCGCCCGCGAGAAGTACGGCCCCGACGGCTCCGTCGCCGACCTGGCCACCGGCTGGCTCAACGACCGCGCCGCCACCGTCCGCGCCCACGACCGCACCATGCGGGCCTGGAACGACGGCTTCCTGCGCGACACCTCGATCCAGCCCGCCAAGGACCTCCAGGTCGCCTACTGGACCGGCAAGGAGATAGGCGCCCGGCAGCCGGTGACGTATCTGAGCGCGGGCCGCAAGCTCCTCAACTACAACGACGAGTACCTCTACTACGTCCTCGGCGAGCCCCAGACCTTCGTCTACCCGACCGGACAGCGGATCTACGAGCAGTGGACCCCGCGCGTGGTGCGCGGCACCGAGGCCGTCCCGGCGCAGTACGACGGGCAGATCCTCGGCGGCTCGTTCGCGGTGTGGTGCGACTTCCCCAACGCGCAGACCGAGGCGCAGGTCGCCTCCGGTATCCGGATGCCGCTGCGGGCGACCGTGCAGAAGCTCTGGTATCCGGGCCAACCCCCGTTGTCCTGGGCCCAGTTCCGGCAGTTGGCGAATCGGCTGGACTGAGGTTCGCGGGGAACGTAGGTTCCAGGAAGCCGTCGGTGGGTCCGCTCGCCGACGGCTTCCTGGCGCATGCCGACCCTGGGGAGGGGCGGTGAGGCGCCGTCGTCGGCATGTATCGGGGGGAAACCGTCATGACCTGCACTCACTGCGGCCGTCGGCCCGCGTCCGCCGGGAACACGCTGTGTCCGGAGTGCCTTGCCGCGGGGGTGCATCCGCCGTTCGCGCCTGCGGGGCCGCCGGTGGCTCCGCTGCCGTCCTCCGGGCTGCCTGTCGCTCCGCCGCCCGGCGCGCCGTTCGTTCCGCCTCCGGGCTTCGCGCTGCCGCCCGGTCTCGCGCTGCGCTCGCCGGTCGGGCTCGGACGGGCCGCCGTCACGCTGCTCGCGCTCGTCGCCGTGGCCGACCTGTTCGCCGTCTGGGCCGACGCGCTGCAGCTGGACGGCGCGGGCCGGGGCCGTACCTCCGACCTGGCCGACCTCGCCACCGGGCTCACCGGGGGCGCCCAGGTGCTCACCCTGCTCGGGGCGATGGTCGTCTATCTGTGCTGGCTGTACCGGGTGCGGATCAACGCCGAGGTGTTCGACCTGGCCTCGCAGAGTCTGCGGCGGGGCTGGGCGATCGGGGCGTGGTTCTGTCCGGTCGTCAACCTGTGGTTCCCGCGCCGGATCGTGCTCGACATCTGGGACGCGAGCGCGCCTCAGGGCCGTCCCGCCGGGCACGGGCTGATCAACGGCTGGTGGGCCCTGTGGCTCGTGTCGGTGTTCGCGGACGAGGCGGCCACGCGCGAGGTGACCGAGGGCGCCGTGTGGACCGCGCGCGTCCTGCTCTTCTCCGACCTGACCGACATGGTGGCCGCCGTGCTCGCCGCGCTGGTCGTGCTCCGGCTGACCCGGATGCAGAACGAGAAGGCGCTCGGCCCTTCCCCGTACACCTCCGTTCTTGGCTGAAAACCGGCGACTGTGACACTCCGGGGCCGTCGCACGCAGTAAGGGGAAATGCGGGCTCCGTAAAGACGGTGCCCAGGCGAGGGGAGATTCCATGAGCCTGGTGGAACTGATCGCACAGGCCGACGCGCGCGGGCTGGCCGCCAGCGGACTGGCTTGTTCGGATCGGTGCGTCCCCCTGGTGTACGAGGACGACGACCTGCTGCGCCCCCTCTGGGCGCACCTCGCCGACGGCTCCGACTGGTCCGAGAGCCTGGAGAAGGCGCGGGCCGCGCTCACCACGGTGGACCCCGGCGAGGACGAGGCGGCCCTGCTGGTCCGGCGGATGCTGGAGGAGGCCCCGGCCGAGCGGTCCGGCGAGGCGCTGCGGGAGTGGGCCGACGCCTGCTCCCTGGCCGCCCTCCAGGTGCACCGGCTCCTCGACCCCGCCACCGAGGACACCGCTCCGGCCGCCGACGCGGCCGAGGACCGCGACGGCGGTACGGAGGAGACGTCCTCCCCGCTGGTCGCCGCCGAACTCCGCCGCCAGACCGTCGTCCTGGAGCTCGTCGCCGAGCACGGCGCCAACGGGCTGCGCCGCGCCCTGGACGTGTCGATCGAGGGCCGCCGGGTGCTCCAGGCGGTGGTCTCGCGCCGGGCGCGCAGCCAGGGCTGAGCAGCCGGGCTTGAGCAGACCGGGCGTTTCGGTTTCTTCGGGGCGCCCGGCCGCTCAAACCCCCGTGTGTGGGCGGGAACTGTGATCGTCCCGGGGTGGCGGTGGGGCGGTCCTGCGCCGGTTCCCGGAACGGCCCGGATTCCTGTTACGGCCGGGGCTCCGGGACCGCTGTCCCCTGTGTGACAACCCTGTACCCGACAGCCCCGTACCGCCTCCTGCCGCCCGCGCCGGACCCCGGGCCCGCGCGCTGGGCCGCGGACACCGTCGCCGCCCTGCGCGAGGG
>NZ_WWIR01000370.1 GCF_009863025.1 Streptomyces sp. SID4985
GAGTTGCCGCCGTCCACGACCACGTCACCGGGCTCCAGCAGCTCGGCCAGCGTGTCGACCGTGCCCTGGGTGGCCTCGCCCGCCGGGACCATCACCCACACCACGCGCGGTGCGCTGAGCTTGCCCACCAGCTCTTCCAGGCTGTGGACATCCGCGATGTCGGCATTGCGGTCGTATCCGATGACGGTGTGGCCGGCGCGGCGGATGCGCTCGCGCATGTTGCCGCCCATCTTGCCGAGACCGACGAGACCGAGCTCCATCAGTTGGTTCCTTAATTCGCTGTGTGGCAGAGGGGACACCAACGTGCCCGAACCCAGAGCCTATCCCCGCCCTGACCTGCACAACTGTGGGCATAGGCGCTCATACGTTCCCCTCGCCGCCGTAGCTGCGGGCAGTCGTGCCGCTTGGGGCGGCACGGGTGGGCGCAGCGGCACCGGCCAGCGCCGTGAGCGTCTCCGCCCCCGCCAAACCCCCGCAGAGCAACAGTGCCGGGCACCCACAGAAGGCACCCGGCACTGTCCACACCTGTGGAGAACGTCAGCCGCTCAACCGCACCGGCATGATGAGGTACTTGTACGCCCCGTCGGCCTCGGCATCCACCGCAGGCCTACCACTCAGCAGCGCGGGCTTGGTCGACGTGGTGAACGACAACTGCGCCACCGGAGAGTCGATCGCACTCAACCCGTCCAGCAGGAACGTCGGGTTGAAGGCGATCGAGATGTCGTCACCCTCCAGCGCCGCCTCGACCCGCTCCACAGCCTGTGCGTCGTCACTGGAGCCCGCCTCGAGCGTCAGCACACCCTGCTCGAAGCTCAGCCGCACCGGCGTGTTCCGCTCGGCCACCAGCGCCACACGCTTGACGGCCTCGACGAACGGCGCCGTCTCGATCACCGCGACGGAGTTGAACTCGGTCGGGAAGAGCGTCCGGTACTTCGGCAGGTCGCCCTCGAGCAGGCGCGTGGTCGTACGACGACCGGCGCCCTCGAAGCCGATGAGCCCCTCGCCCGCGCCGGAGCCCGACAGCGCCAGCGTGACGCTGTCACCGGCGCCGAGGGACTTGGCGGTGTCCAGGAGCGTCTTGGCGGGGACCAGGGCGACCGCGGAGGCGTCCGGGTTCTCCGGCTTCCACAGGAACTCGCGGACGGCGAAGCGGTAGCGGTCGGTGGAGGCGAGGGTGACGGTGTCGCCCTCGATCTCGATGCGCACACCGGTGAGGACGGGCAGCGTGTCGTCACGCCCGGCGGCGATGGCCACCTGGGACGCGGCGGCCGCGAAGACCTCGCCGGGGACGGTGCCGGTGGCGGTCGGCATCTGCGGCAGCGCCGGGTACTCCTCCACGGGCAGGGTGTGGAGGGTGAAGCGCGAGGAGCCGCAGACCACGGTCGCCCGCACTCCGTCGGTGGAGATCTCCACGGGGCGGTTGGGCAGCGCGCGGCAGATGTCGGCCAGCAGGCGGCCGGAGACGAGGACGGTGCCCTCCTCGTCGACCTCGGCCTCGACGCCGACACGGGCGGAGACCTCGTAGTCGAAGCTCGACAGGCTCAGCTGGCCGTCCTCGGCCTTGAGCAGCAGGCCGGCGAGGACAGGCGCCGGCGGACGGGCCGGGAGGCTGCGTGCCGCCCACGCCACTGCCTCCGCGAGTACGTCGCGTTCCACCCGGATCTTCACCGTAAGCCGCCTCCTGCTGTTGCTTCTGAGTCCTCCGACTCGGCGTCGCCACCCATCACGAGGGGAAGGACGCCGGGGACCAGTCTGACGTACCGGGCTGACATCAGGTGCCGGTCGGGGTCAAGTCGGACCGAGGGGCGGTCGGGCCATCGAGGGCGAGTTGTGCACAGCCCCCGCTTCGAAACGGTTTCCAGGCTCTCTCTAGTTGGGAGTAGTAGTAGGGCCTGTGGATACCGTGGATAACCTCGTTTGCCCAGCTCAGGGCCACAATTTTATCCACCGGGCCTGTGCATGGAGCCCGTGGATAACTCGGGGGTTCTGTGGAGAACAGAAAGTTCTGCACACACCGTCCCCAGGGAGGGCCGAGTTCTCCCCAGCTGCGTCCCCAGGTTTACCCACGTTTCCCACAGCCCAACCCGGCAGCTTCGTGTGACGGCTTTCACTCGATGCGGCGATCGGGGCCGAGGGGTTGCCGAACAGTGGACAGCCATGTGGAGAAGGGCCGGATCGCTGGGGAAAACGGCCCCCAGCCTGTGGGTTCTCGGTGGACAACCTTTTCCACACCCTGGGGGCCGGGACGTTTTCCACAGCCTGTGGAGACCGTTCGTCCACGAATCCACAGGCCTCTGAGCTGCGCAGACGTCCCCGTCCCTGCTGCCCTGTGGACACAGCTTGGGACAACTTCCCAGTCCCCAGGGTGTGGAAGGAAAAAAGTCGCCGAATCTGTGGAGGAAGGCCGTAACCCGGGGGCCAATCGAACACCCGGGGACGGTGAGGTCACGGAGCGGGGTGGGGTCGGAGGGGCCGCGAGCGGGTCGGACGGGGCTCGGGCGGGGGTCGGACGCGGGCCGGAAGCGGCTTTGGGCGTCCCCGGGCCGCCGGCTGGACGCTCGTGCGGGGCGTTCCACAGGGCGGTGGGCGACGCGGCAGGGGGCCGCCGCCGACTCTCGTAGACGCTCATGGGCGCTCGCGCTGCGGCCCCTGCCGTCGGCCACAAGAGAGCGCCCCCGCCCGCCCGGGGGCACAGGAAAGCGCCCCCGGGATCCCCCAGGGGCGCTCACGCGGCCGGTGCGGTACGGCCGACAGGCGGCCGGCCTCAGCCGTTCTTGATGCGGTTCGTCAGCTCGGTCACCTGGTTGTAGATCGAGCGCCGCTCGGCCATCAGCGCGCGGATCTTGCGGTCGGCGTGCATGACGGTCGTGTGGTCACGGCCGCCGAACTGCGCGCCGATCTTGGGCAGGGACAGGTCGGTCAGCTCGCGGCACAGGTACATCGCGATCTGCCGGGCGGTGACCAGCGCGCGGCCGCGCGAGGTGCCGCACAGGTCGTCCACGGTCAGCCCGAAGTAGTCGGCGGTGGCCGCCATGATGTCCGTGGCCGTGATCTCGGGCGCCGAGTCCTCGCCACCGGGGATCAGGTCCTTGAGGACGATCTCCGTCAGCCCGAGGTCGACCGGCTGCCGGTTGAGGGAGGCGAACGCCGTCACCCGGATCAGCGCGCCCTCCAGCTCACGGATGTTCCGTGAGATCCGGGAGGCGATGAACTCCAGCACCTCGGGCGGGGCGTTGAGCTGCTCCTGGACCGCCTTCTTGCGCAGGATCGCGATGCGGGTCTCCAGCTCGGGCGGCTGGACGTCGGTGATCAGGCCCCACTCGAAGCGGTTGCGCAGCCGGTCCTCCAGCGTCACCAGCTGCTTGGGCGGCCGGTCGGAGGACAGCACGATCTGCTTGTTGGCGTTGTGGAGCGTGTTGAAGGTGTGGAAGAACTCCTCCTGCGTCGACTCCTTGTCCGCGAGGAACTGGATGTCGTCGACGAGCAGGATGTCCATCTCGCGGTAGCGCTTGCGGAAGCTGTCGCCCTTGCCGTCGCGGATGGAGTTGATGAACTCGTTGGTGAACTCCTCGGAGCTCACGTACCGCACGCGGGTGCCCGGGTAGAGGCTGCGGGCGTAGTGCCCGATGGCGTGCAGCAGATGGGTCTTGCCGAGGCCCGACTCCCCATAGATGAACAGGGGGTTGTACGCCTTGGCCGGCGCCTCGGCGACGGCCACCGCGGCCGCGTGCGCGAAGCGGTTGGAGGCGCCGATGACGAACGTGTCGAAGAGGTACTTGGGGTTGAGCCGCGCGGTCGGCTCGCCCGGGCCGCCTGCCGACGGTGCCGAGGAACCGCCGGACGAGCCGCTCCGGCCGGTTCCGGCGGCGGGCGACGCGGGTCCGCCCCGGTGCGCGCCGCCGCCTGACGGGGTCTCGGGCAGCTCGCGGCGGACCGGGTCGCGCTGGTCGTACTCGGTGCGGGAGGGCTCGTAGCCGGGGCGCTGCTCGTAACCGGGGCGCTCGCGGCCCGCGCGGTACTCGGGCGACGTCCCGTAGGTGTCGCGGCCGGAGCCGCCGTAGGAGTCCTGCGAGGACGGCGAGGCGTACGGGTCGCGCTCGGGGAAGCCGAGGCGGGGCTGCTGCCAGCCGTAGTCGTCCTGTCCGGAGCGCGGCCAGGCGCCCGGCTGCGGGCGCTGGTACTCGGCCGGGTAGGCGGGGCGGACCGTGGGGAGCTGGTCGGCCGCCGGACGCTCCGTGCGGGAGGCCGGGCCGTCGTCGGGGAGCTGCTGGTCGTCGGCGCGGTGGCGGCCGTAGCCCTCGTACGGGGCGGAGGGCAGCTCCGGCTCCTCGTAGCGGGGCCGGTCCGCGCTCTCGTGCGGGGGCTGCGGCTTGGGCGCGGCGGGCGCGGGGCGGCTGCCCGCGGAGTCGTCCACGGTGATCGCGGTACGGATGGGGCGGCCGCACTCCCGGCTGAGCGTCTCGCTGACGACGGGGGCGAGCCGGTCCTCGAAGGCCCGCTTGGCGAATTCGTTCGGCACGGCGAGCAGGGCGGTGTCCGCGACCAGGGCGAGCGGCTGGCAGCGCCGGAGCCAGTGCTCGTCCTTGGCGTCCACACGCTGTCCCGGACCTTCGCCGAGGAGCTGCTCCAGTACGCGTGGCCACACTGCGGCAAGATCGGCAGGTACGTCAGCCACAGGGCACGCTCTCTCGCAGATCCCACGAACGTGTGGTTGTGGGATGGGTCGGGATGAAAATCGGGTGGATGGGCCGGGCAATCCCGCTCGGGCGGGGATAAGGGAACGAATCGGAGTCCAGCCACGGTAGTCAGCGTGGCGGGTAGGGTTCAAGTTGTTGTCCCCAGCCTGTGGACAGTGTCCCTCGGTAGGCGTCGGTTTGACCGGATGGCGTAGCCGCGCGTACCGTAACCAGGTCGAGTTGTCGATGGCTGCTGCCGCCTGCCTCCGATGGGCACAGATCGCTACAGGTGATCGGGAAGCGGTGCACACGGGCGTGACGCGAGCTACTCGTGGGCGCACGGTGACAGCCAGGACGGCACCCCGCCAACTACCGATTCTTTCTGGAGCCCCCGAGTGAGCAAGCGCACCTTCCAGCCGAACAACCGTCGTCGCGCGAAGACCCACGGCTTCCGCCTGCGGATGCGCACCCGTGCGGGCCGCGCGATTCTGGCGAACCGCCGCAGCAAGGGTCGCACCGCCCTGTCCGCCTGATCCTGACCAGGTCGTGACGTCGTGCTGCCCACCGACCACCGGCTGAGGCGGCGCGAGGACTTCGCGACCGCGGTACGGCGAGGACGCCGGGCAGGCCGCCCGACTCTCGTCGTCCACTTTCGTAGCGGTGCCACGGACCCGCACGCGCCTGGGGAGAGCGCTCCCCCGACGCGTGCGGGTTTCGTCGTGAGCAAGGCTGTGGGTGGCGCGGTCGTGCGCAACAAAGTGAAGCGCAGACTGCGTCACCTGATGCGTGACCGAGTTGCCCTGTTTCCCCCCGGTAGCCTGGTAGTCGTACGAGCGCTGCCCGGATCGGGCGACGTGGAACACGCACAGCTGGCCCGAGACCTGGATGCCGCCGTTCAGCGGCTGCTGGGAGGGGGCGCGCGATGAAGTACCCACTGCTGGCCCTGATCAAGTTGTACCAGTGGACGATCAGTCCACTGCTGGGGCCGGTATGCAAGTACTACCCGTCGTGCTCTCATTACGGCTACACAGCCATCGACCGGCATGGTGCGATCAAGGGAACGGCCCTGACCGCCTGGCGCATCCTCCGGTGCAATCCGTGGTCGCTGGGTGGTGTGGACCATGTTCCGCAGCGCAAGCGTCCGCGGTGGCACGAAATGCTGCGCGGCGCCTGGCGCACACGCAGGGGCGGAACCTCCGCCGCCGAACCGGCCACCGAGGCGAAGCTTTCTTCCGAGCCTCCTTCGAGCCCGGCCGCAGAGACCTCGTCCCATGCCCAAGGAGCATGATTAGTGGACACGATTGCCAGCTTCTTCAGCTTCATCACGACACCCGTCTCCTGGGTCATCGTCCAGTTCCACACGGTGTACGGGGCGATCTTCGGCCCTGACACGGGCTGGGCCTGGGGCCTGTCCATCGTGTCCCTGGTGATTCTCATCCGCATCTGCCTGATCCCGCTCTTCGTGAAGCAGATCAAGGCGACGCGCGCGATGCAGACGCTCCAGCCTGAGATGAAGAAGATCCAGGAGCGCTACAAGAACGACAAGCAGCGTCAGTCCGAAGAGATGATGAAGCTGTACAAGGAGTCGGGCACCAACCCGCTCTCCTCGTGCCTTCCCATCCTGGCGCAGTCTCCCTTCTTCTTCGCCCTGTACCACGTGCTCAACGGCATCGCGTCGGGCAAGACCATCGGTGTCATCAACACCTCGCTGCTGGAGAGCGCCCGTAAGGCGCACATCTTCGGTGCCCCGCTCGCGGCGAAGTTCAAGGACAGCGCCGACACCATCGCGGCGATGCACGCCTCCGTCACCGATGTGCGGGTCGTCACGGCGATCATGATCATCCTGATGTCGGCGTCGCAGTTCTACACGCAGCGCCAGCTGATGACCAAGAACGTCGACACGACGGTGAAGACGCCGTTCATGCAGCAGCAGAAGATGCTGATGTACGTCTTCCCGATCATGTTCGCCGTCTTC
The DNA here is from genome assembly GCF_009863025.1 of Streptomyces sp. SID4985. Lineage (GTDB taxonomy): Bacteria > Actinomycetota > Actinomycetes > Streptomycetales > Streptomycetaceae > Streptomyces. Next base: position 6,652 of record NZ_WWIR01000370.1, read on the forward strand.
GGCATCAACTTCCCGGTCGGTGTTCTCGTCTACTGGCTGACCACCAACGTGTGGACCATGGGCCAGCAGATGTACGTCATCCGCAACAACCCGAACCCGGGCTCCAAGGCTCAGGCCTCGTACCTGGAGCGTCTGACCAAGCACGTCACGCACCATGGCAAGGTCCGCCGTCGCAGCGAGCGCACGATCGTCAAGGCGATCGTCGCCAAGGGCCGCGACCGCAACGAGGCCGAGCGGAAGTTCATCAACGCGCTGAGCAAGGCCGGTCTGGCCGCTCAGGCCGACGGCTCCGTGGTCAAGAGCGAGGCCCAGGCCGTGGCCGAGACCGAGGACGGTACGGCGGTCACCACCGCCCCCGCCCGGCGTCAGCAGCCCAAGCGGCAGAGCAAGGCGCAGCGCCACCAGTCCGGCACCAAGACGTCGGACGGCGATACCGCGACCACTTCGCTCGAGAAGTCCGACGAGCCCCAGGACGCCAAGCCCGCCGCTGCCAAGCAGCCCCAGAAGTCCGGTTCCGGCACCCGCAGCAAGGCCCAGTCCGGGCAGAGCAAGGGTGGTCCGCAGCGGCCCAAGTCCCCGTCCAAGAAGTAAGAAGGAGCCCATCCCGTGACGGAAGGCACCACCACCTCTGCCGCTGCCGAGGGTGCGGACACCCTGACCCGCCTCGAGCAGGAGGGTGAGATCGCCGCGGACTACCTGGAGGGTCTGCTCGACATCGCGGACCTCGACGGCGACATCGACATGGACGTCGAGGCCGACCGCGCTTCTGTTTCGATCATCAGCGACGCCAATGGCCGCGACCTCCAGAAGCTGGTCGGCCGGGACGGCGAGGTGCTGGAGGCGCTGCAGGAGCTGACGCGTCTGGCCGTGCACCGGGAGACCGGTGACCGTAGCCGGCTGATGCTCGACATCGCGGGCTACCGGGCCAAGAAGCGCGCCGAGCTGGCCGAGCTGGGCGCGAAGGCGGCCGCCGAGGTCAAGAGCTCGGGCGAGCCCGTGAAGCTCAAGCCGATGACCCCCTTCGAGCGCAAGGTCGTGCACGACGCGATCAAGGGCGCGGGACTGCGCAGCGAGTCCGAGGGCGAGGAGCCGCAGCGGTTCGTCGTCGTACTGCCCGCCTGATCGACCCCTGTTCCACCGGCCCCGTCTGTTGCGTCTGAGGCGCAGACGGGGCCGAACTTTGTCAGCCTGTAGTTCTGGTGGCCGGTGCGGCATGCGCCGGCGCTGTACGGAAGGACGGTCCCCGTGACGGAGGCAGCGGAGCTTCCCCCCGCGCCCGAACAGGCGCGGGAAGTATTTGGCGATCGCTTCGACGACGCGGTGCGCTATGCGGAGCTGCTGGCCGAGGCAGGTGTGCAGCGTGGTCTGATCGGTCCCCGGGAGGTGCCCCGGCTGTGGGAGCGCCATCTGCTGAACTGCGCGGTGCTCTCCGAGGCCGTTCCCGAGGGGGTGACGGTCTGCGACGTCGGCTCGGGCGCGGGTCTGCCGGGTATCCCGCTGGCCCTGGTGCGGGACGACCTCAACATCACGTTGCTGGAGCCGCTGCTGCGGCGCACCACCTTCCTCACCGAGGTCGTGGAGCTGCTGGGCCTCGACCATGTGACCGTGGTGCGCGGGCGGGCCGAGGAGATGCTGGGCAAGGTGCCGCCGGTGCATGTGGTGACGGCGCGTGCCGTGGCCCCGCTCGACCGCCTGGCCGCCTGGGGCATCCCGCTGCTGCGGCCGTACGGCGAGATGCTGGCGCTGAAGGGGGACACCGCCGAGGAGGAGCTGAAGGCGGCGTCCACCGCGCTCGCCAAGCTCGGCGCGGTCTCGACCTCCGTACTCCAGGTGGGTGAGGGCGTGGTGGACCCGCTGTCCACCGTCGTGCGGGTGGAGGTCGGTGAGAGCCCCGGCGGCGTACGGTTCGCGGCCAAGCGGGCCAAGGCGGCGCGGGCGCGCAGGCGCCGCTGAGCCAGGATGCGGTGGATGGGGTGTGCCCCGGGTGTGGACCCGGGGCACACCCCATCTGTCGTTTGCGGTCGGCGTACGGTCGGCGTACTCCACACAAGCTGCCGAACCTGGGCGGGCCGGAGTGTCGCGAGGGCCCGGTCGCCGTGGCGGAGCATCGTGTTTCACGTGAAACGTCGCTCACTGCTGCACGGCATCATCGGCCGCAGCCACGCCGCGGCCGAACCCCGGGACCGGAAGCCGCTCGGTTCACTCGGAGAGGTACCGCAGGTGTCCACAGAGGTGGATTTCTCCACAGAAGACCAGGGCTCACTGGTTCGCGGTACCGAAGGCATGGGAGGCTCTGTTCATTGCGAGCCTGAAGTCGAGGAGAGTGAATCCGTGCGGTCCGACGCCAATATCGCGGGACCGATGACCGATCCGGTCCCCGGTCCCCGAACCGAGTCGATGGGGGCAGATGTTTCACGTGAAACACCGCCCCCGATGGACGACACTCCCATCGGTCGCGCTGCCCAACTAGCGGCGGAGGCCATCAGCCGCGCCGGAGAGGGCCTGCCGAGGCCGGAGCAGACCCGCCTCATCGTGGTGGCCAACCAGAAGGGAGGCGTGGGCAAGACGACGACCACAGTCAACCTCGCTGCTTCCCTGGCACTGCACGGTGCCCGCGTCCTGGTGGTCGACCTCGACCCGCAGGGCAACGCATCCACGGCACTGGGGATCGACCACCACGCGGACGTGCCGTCCATCTACGACGTCTTGGTGGAGAGCAGGCCGCTCTCCGAGGTGGTCCAGCCCGTTCCGGACGTCGAGGGTCTGTTCTGTGCCCCGGCCACCATCGATCTCGCCGGTGCGGAGATCGAGTTGGTGTCCCTGGTGGCGCGGGAGAGCCGACTCCAGCGGGCGATCCAGGCGTACGAACAGCCGTTGGACTACGTCCTCATCGACTGCCCGCCCTCGCTGGGCCTGCTGACGGTCAATGCGCTCGTTGCCGGCCAGGAGGTCCTGATCCCCATCCAGTGCGAGTACTACGCGCTGGAGGGCCTGGGACAGCTGCTGCGCAACGTCGATCTGGTGCGGGGTCACCTCAACCCGACGCTGCACGTGTCGACCATTCTGCTGACGATGTACGACGGCCGAACGCGTCTTGCCTCGCAGGTCGCGGAAGAGGTCCGCACGCACTTCGGCGACGAGGTGCTGCGGACGAGTATTCCGCGCTCGGTCCGTATCTCCGAGGCCCCCAGCTACGGGCAGACGGTACTGACCTACGATCCAGGTTCGAGCGGGGCGCTGTCCTACCTTGAGGCGGCCCGAGAGATCGCGCTGAGGGGTGCGGGAATCGGCTACGACCCGACCCACGCCCATGTCGGCACCCAGAACGACCGGAACATGGTGGAGGGGTCACAGTGAACGAACGACGGAGGGGGCTGGGTCGTGGTCTCGCCGCACTGATCCCCGCTGCCCCGACCGAGAAGAGCCTTGCTTCCAGCGCGCTGGGCAGCGGGGCGCCCGCGTCCGCCGCTGCGGCTCCGCTGCTGACGGCCGACCGGGAAACCGCCACCGAGACGCCCACCGTCCCGGGGCCCGCCCAGGAACTCGAGGACTCCTCGGCGAGCCTGGTGGCGGAGCTGCCCGTGCCGCCGATGGGCGCGTACTTCGCGGAGATCCCGCTCGACTCCATCACGCCCAACCCGCGTCAGCCCCGCGAGATCTTCGACGAGGACGCGCTGCGCGAGCTGGTGACCTCCATTCAGGAGGTCGGCCTTCTTCAGCCCGTCGTCGTGCGGGAGCTGGGCGCGGACCGCTATGAGCTGATCATGGGCGAGCGCCGCTGGCGGGCCAGTCGCAAGGCGGGCCTGGAGGCGATCCCGGCGATCGTCCGCGCCACGGACGACGAGAAGCTCCTTCTGGACGCCCTGCTGGAGAACCTGCACCGCGCGCAGCTCAACCCGATCGAAGAGGCGCATGCCTACGATCAGCTGCTCAAGGACTTCAACTGCACCCACGACCAGCTGGCCGACCGGATCGGGCGCTCCCGCCCCCAGATCTCCAACACGCTCCGGCTGCTGCGTCTCTCGCCGACCGTGCAGAAGAGGGTCGCCGCCGGGGTGCTCTCGGCCGGTCACGCCCGGGCGCTGCTGTCCGTCGAGGACTCCGAGGAGCAGGACCGGCTGGCGCACCGGATCGTGGCCGAGGGCTTGTCGGTGCGTGCGGTGGAAGAGATCGTGACCCTGATGGGCTCGCGGCCGCAGAAGACCGCGCGCTCCAAGGGACCGCGTGCCGGGACCCTGGTGTCCCCCGCGCTGAGCGATCTGGCCACACGGCTGTCGGACCGCTTCGAGACCCGGGTGAAGGTGGACCTCGGGCAGAAGAAGGGGAAGATCACCGTCGAGTTCGCCTCGGTCGAGGACCTGGAGCGGATCCTCGGCACGCTCGCCCCGGGCGAGGGGCCTCTGCTGTCCACGGGTCTCCAGGACGACGACAGTCAGGACGACGAGGGCCAGGACGCCTGACCCACGCCGCTCCGACCCACGGCACCGCGAGAGCGGATCGTGTCCGGTGTGTACCGGAACACGGTCCGCTCTTTGCTTTGAGCCGGTATCGAGGGAATCGCATCGTGGATACGATGCGAACGGGTAGGGCGCAGCGGTCGGTGGATTCGCCGATGGGCTGCTCGGGAGACGGAACCCTCTGACAGCCGCTCGCGATGCACGGCCGTAGGAAGCGAGGAACAGCCTTCATGGGGCGTCGGCTCGTACCGCTCACGCTGGACAACCTCAAGGACCTTCCCCAGCGCTGCCGCTCATGTGTGTTCTGGGAGCTGGATCCCGTGAGCGGAGATGCCGCGGTGCGGGCGGGCACGGCAGCGGGCGAGAAGGAGTCGTGGATCTCCGCCGTCCTGCTCGACTGGGGTTCGTGCGGCCGGACGGTCTACGTGGACGACGTGCCGGTGGGCTTCGTGCTCTACGCGCCGCCCGCCTATGTGCCGCGCTCGGCGGCGTTCCCCACCAGCCCGGTCTCCCCCGACGCCGTACAGCTCATCACCGCGTTCGTGCTGCCCGGCTATCAGGGGCAGGGGCTCGGTCGGACGCTGGTCCAGGCGGTCGCCAAGGATCTGCTGAGGCGCGGCTTCAAGGCGATCGAGGCCTTCGGCGACACCCGCTGGAAGGAGCCCGCCTGTCTACTCCCCGTGGACCATCTCCTCGCGGTCGGCTTCAAGACGGTACGGCAGCACCCGCAGCACCCTCGACTGCGTCTGGAGCTGCGCTCGACGCTGTCCTGGAGGGAAGACGTGGAGATGGCCATCGACCGGCTGCTGGGCGCTGTGCAGAAGGAGCCCGCGCTGCGGCCGCTGTAGCGGAATGGATGAAGGGGCCGACCCCAGGAGGGCCGGCCCCTTCATGTTTCACGTGAAACGTCACTCGGCGATGAACTCTTCGAGGTCACGGACGAGCATGGCCTTCGGCTTGGCGCCGACGATCGTCTTGACGACGTCGCCACCCTGGTAGACGTTCAGGGTCGGGATCGACATGACGCCGTACTTGGCGGCCGTGTTCGGGTTCTGGTCGATGTTGAGCTTGACGACCTCGATCTTGTCACCGTACTCGGCGGCGATGGCCTCGAGGGACGGAGCGATCTGGCGGCAGGGGCCGCACCACTCGGCCCAGAAGTCCACCAGGACGGGCTTGTCGCTCTTCAGCACGTCCTGCTCGAAGTTGTCATCAGTCACGATCTTCAGGTTGCCGGCCACAGCGGGCTCCTTATTTCTGCTCGTACGGTGGGGGGAGGTCAGACGGCCGCGGTCTTCTCGGGCTCGGCCTGGTCGGTGTCCAGCAGCGCGGCCAGGTAGCGCTCGGCGTCCAGGGCGGAGGCACAGCCGGTGCCGGCCGCGGTGATCGCCTGACGGTAGGTGTGGTCGACCACGTCACCCGCGGCGAAAACGCCGGGCACATTGGTCCGGGTGGAGGGAGCGGCGACCTTCAGGTAGCCCTCGGCGTCCAGGTCCAGCTGGCCCTTGAACAGCTCGGTACGCGGGTCGTGGCCGATGGCGATGAACAGACCCGTGACGGGCAGATCCGAGATCTCGCCCGTCTTGACGTTGCGGAGCTTGAGACCAGTGAGCTTCTGCTCGCCGAGGACCTCCACGACCTCGCTGTCCCAGGCGAACTTGATCTTCGGGTCGTTGAAGGCGCGCTCCTGCATCGCCTTGGAGGCGCGCAGGGTGTCACGGCGGTGGACGACCGTCACGGACTTGGCGAACCGCGAGAGGAAGGTGGCCTCCTCCATCGCGGTGTCGCCGCCGCCGATCACAGCGATGTCCTGGTCCCGGAAGAAGAAGCCGTCACAGGTGGCGCACCAGGAGACGCCACGGCCGGAGAGCGCGTCCTCGTTCGGCAGCGCGAGCTTGCGGTGCTGCGAGCCGGTGGCGACGATGACCGCCTTCGCGCGGTGGACCGCGCCCGAGGTGTCGGTGACGGTCTTGATCTCACCGGCCAGGTCGACGGACACGATGTCGTCCGGAATCAGCTCGGCGCCGAACCGCTCGGCCTGCGCCCGCATGTTGTCCATCAGGTCGGGGCCCATGATGCCGCTGGGGAAGCCCGGGTAGTTCTCCACCTCCGTGGTGTTCATCAGCGCACCACCGGCGGTGACGGCGCCTTCGAACACCAGAGGCTTCAGGGACGCGCGCGCGGTGTAGAGCGCCGCCGTGTAGCCTGCGGGCCCGGAGCCGATGATGATCACGTTACGGACGTCGCTCACGGCTTGTTTCCTCGTCTCTGGTCAGTGTCAGTCGACCGGTGAAAGTCCCTTTCGGGGCTCTCACCCCACCCAACCGATCCTAAGGGCCGCGCATTCCCCCGCTGTCTGGGCACACGGAAGCAGCGCCGGGAGGCAGCCGCTCTTCGGAAGACCGCAGGGGGCCGAATGACGCCTGGGGTGGCTCAGTTGCGTGCGAGGGACTGCTTCAGCAACACGTCGCCGGAGGCGGCGGGCCGGTGCACGATGCAGGAGGCGTCCACGACATAGACCAGGACGCGCGTGCTGTCCATGGTGTCGGGAAGCACGACCAGATAGGCCTTCTTCCCGGCGTAGGTGCCCGTCTTGGCGGCGAGGACATCGTTGCGGGAGTCCACCGCCTGCCGGATGCAGTAGGGCACCGGGACGGCGGTCTGGATCAGGGTGTTCGCGCTCTGCGTCGGACTGCCCGTGGACGTCGTCGCGCTCTCCTCGCGCGGACGCTGTGTGCCCCGCTGAAGCCCCTTCTGCGCGGTGAGGAGACCTTTCACCTGGCTCTGCACGCTGGCCCCGGAGAACGTGGTGACGGCCGGGGCGGGCTTGGTCTGAGCGGTGGTGTCGGGGGAGTCGCTGCCGAGTGACTGAAGGAGCAGCGAACCGGCTCCGACCACAGCGGCGGTGAGCACCGCACCGAGCGCGACGGACCTGCGGCGGCTACGGCCACGCTCCTTGCGTCCGGGTCCGGTGGCGGCGGACGGACGTCCGGTGGGACGGTCCGGCACCGATGTTTCACGTGAAACCTGCTTCTCGGTTTCACGTGAAACATGCTGCGGGTCTCCCGAGGCGGGCTGTGCCTCGCCCGCCTCAACGGCCGTCAACGCCCCCGTCGTCGCTCGCGAGAGGGCTTCGACGGCCAGGGCGGCGTCGATGCGGTCCGCCACGTCCTGCGGCATCGGAGAGGGCTCCGGCATGCCTCCCAGCAGCGCCCGGATCTCCTCCAGGGACGCCTGGACGTCGGCGCACGGCTCGCACCCCTCCAGGTGTCGACGGAGGTCCGCGCTGCGGGTCGGCGGCAGGATGCCCTCGGTGAGGTCGGAGAGTTCGGTGACGTCCGGATGCCCGGCCGTGTCTGTCGAGGACGTCATGCCCGTCCACCTCCGCCCTTCACGACGGCCGAATCGCTCGGTCCTGTGTCCTGTGAGCCGTCACCCGGAGAATCCGTCGCAGGTGGGACGGATGCCCCGTGCACCCGGTTCCGTCCTGGCGCGGGTTCTTTCCCCTCGCCCGGGGCATCGGGACGCAGATGGGTGAGCAGCGGAAGAAGTCTGGCGCGGCCCCGGGCACAACGGCTCTTCACCGTCCCCGTGGGCACGTCGAGAATGCGCGCGGCCTCGGCCACCGGATAGCCCTGCATGTCCACCAGGACCAGCGCGGCGCGCTGCTCCCTGGGGAGGGTCCCGAGTGCCTGGGCGAGCTGCCGGTGCAGGTCGTTCCGTTCGGCCGGGGCGGAGGCGGACTCGTGCGGCTCCAGCAACTGCTCCAGCCGCTCGGTGTCGTCCACCGGAGCCGTCTTCCGCGAGGCGGTCTTGCGGGCGCGGTCCAGGCAGGCGTTCACCGTGATGCGGTGCAGCCAGGTCGTGACGGCCGACTGCCCCCGGAAGGTGTGTGCGGCCCGGTAGGCCGAGACCAGGGCGTCCTGGACCGCGTCGGCGGCCTCCTCGCGGTCCCCCAGCGTCCGCAGGGCCACGGCCCAGAGCCGGTCCCGATGCCTTCGGACGAGTTCGCCGAAGGCATGGGGGTCGCCGTCCACGTGCCGGGCGATCAGGTCCTGGTCGCCCACTTCCTCGTATCCGGCGCCCTGCGCCATCTGCCCCCTCCGGCCCGGACGAGACGTCAGCCCGTGAATCCGACTTCGGTGATGGCCTGCTTGTAGCCCGATTGCGAGTACGAGGCCGCGTCGTAGCCGGACATCGGCACGGCGGTCAGCCACACGAGGACGTAACGCGTCTTCACCGGCTTGTCGGGCTTGATCGTGGCGGTCGTGCCCGAGGTGGTGACGTTGCCGATCCGGTTCATCGAATCCAGCGACGGCGGCGTCAGCGAGTCGGCCGCGTACAGCTCGACCGTGGTGTGGTCGCCTCCGTAGCGGAGCCCGATCGTGGCCGTGTCGAACTTCTGGGCCGACCCGAGGTCGTACATGATGCCCACGCCGATCTTGTAGGACGCGATCGAGGGACCTTCGTTGAAGGACTTGGTCCGCCAGTACGTCGACGTGGTGCCGTCGTAGGTCTTGTCGACGTCTCCGGGATGCTGGGCGTCGCCCTTGGCGACGAACTCCTGCGCTCCCTCGATCTTTATCGGCTTCGGATTCGCCTTGTTCGTGTTCTTGTCGCCGCTGTCCTGCGTCTGGGTGTTGTCGGTGTCCTTCTGCTTCTCGCCCCGGCCCATCAACGCCTCCGCCAACTGCCAGCTGCCGAGGCCGAGTGCGGCGATGAGGAGGGCGGAGACCGCCCACTTCAGTGCCTTGCCGGTGCGGCTCTGCAGCGGAGGGGGCGGCGGCGCGAGCGGCTGGGTGACGCCGGGACCGGCGGCGGGACGCCCGTACGTGCCCTGCTGGTACGTCGTGCGCTGATACTCCGGCGGGGCCGTGAACGCGGGCTCCGGCGGGCGGATGCGCGGCATCTCGCCGATGGCCTTGACCAGTTCCTCCGGCGTGGTGCACGGAGACTCGTGCCGGGATGCGGTGGCACCGTCGTTGACGAGGGCTCGCATCGCCAGCTCGGACAGTCCCCGGTGGACGCCCGCGCGCACCTGGTCGGGTGCGACGAGGCCCACGTCTTTGGGCAGGCCGGTGAGGCCGTAGGCGTCGCTCTCGTACGGCCAGCGCTGCGTCAGCGCCGCGTACAGCAGCGCACCGATCGCCTCGGTGTCCGTGCGCTGCGGGGTGTCGGAGGTGATGCCGCGCAGCGCGGCGTTCACGGCCAGGCCGCGGATGCGCCACTGCCCGGCGGAGGTGCGCAGCACGGCGTTGGGGTTCAGTCGCAGATGGGAGAGGCCGTCACGGTGTGCCGCGGCCATGGCGGACGCGATCTGACTGACCATCTGGTAGGCGTCGTGCGGCTCCAGCGGGCCCGTGGCGAGCAGCGCGGTCAGTTCGGTGGCGTCGGGCAGCCATTCGTGCACGACATAGACGAAGTCGTTCTCCTCGACCGCGTCGAGGACCTGGACGAACCGGGGGTCGCCCAGAAGGGCCGCAGCCCGGGCGGCGGCCAGGACGGCACGGGCCCGAGGGTGTTTGGCCGGGAGGATGTGCACGCCGACGGCGCGACGGAGTTTCTCGTCGACCGCGCGCCAGCTGCTGAATCCGTCCAGACGGGTGACGCACTCCTCGAGACGGTAGCGTCTGGCGAGCTTGTGACCGCTGTGCAGTTCCAGGGGTGCGGAAATCGTTTCGGTGGCCTCCGTTCCGCTGGTCCCCTGTGCCTCGGCGCTGTCCGTGTCCAGCTCCGGGTTCTTGACCACCCCGTCGGACGTGGACTGGCCCGCCTTCGCGGTCAGCGGCTGCTTGCCGCTGTTGTCTGCCACGTCGACGGCAGCTGTGCTCCGTTCCGCCACCGTCGTCCCTGCCTCCCCATCCGTTGCACGCTGTACGACGCCGAAATCAATTGTGCCCACAGTCCGCCGCTATGCACGACACGCGGCGACGGACGATGGTTGTGCGCCTACCCCGCCTCAGCGTCCCAGACGCCCGCGGACCATTCCCACGAGCGAGTTGAGTTCTTCGATCCGCATCCTCCTCGCGGCGACGAAGAAGATCCCAAGCAATACCGCACCACCCACCACGAGCGCCACGAAGGAACCGAACACGCCCTGGCCCAGAGTGTGCCCGATGCCGTAGCAGGCCGCACCGCTGAGCAGGGCCGCCGGCACCGAGGCGATGCCCAGCCGCGCGTAGGTCCGCAGCACCCGGGAGCCGTCCAGGTCCCCGCCGAGGCGCTTGCGCAGCCGCCGCCAGGCGACGCCGACACCGATGGCGTAGGCGAGACCGTACGCGGCCGCCATGCCCGCGACCGCCCAGCGGGACGGCAGCAGAACGAAGCAGAGGGCCGAGGCGCCCGCGTTGACCACCGCGACGATGACGGTGTTGTAGAAGGGCGTACGGGTGTCCTCGTACGCGTAGAAGGCGCGCAGGACCACGTACTGCACCGAGTACGGGATCAGGCCGAGGCCGAAGGCCATCAGCATGTAGCCCATGTTGGTGGCCGCGCCGGTGCCCGAGGAGCCGAAGATCAGCGTGCACATCGGGATACCGAGCGCCAGGAAGCCGAAGGCGATGGGCACGATGGCCACGGCCGTCGTCCGCAGGCCCTGCGAGATGTCGTCGCGGACCGCTCCGGCGTCGCCCTCGGCGGCCGAGCGCGAGAGGCGCGGAAGCAGCGCGGCCATCAGGGACACGGTGATGATGGCCTGCGGCAGGCCCCAGATCAGCTGGGCGTTGGCGTAGGCGGCGAAGCCGGTGCCCTTGGCGTCCGAGTCCTCGCCCGCGGCGGTGGACAGCTGGGTCACGATCATCGCGCCTGCCTGGTTGGCGAGCACGAAGAGGACCGTCCACTTGGCGAGCATCGCGGCCTTGCCCAGGCCGTGGCCCTTCCAGTCGAAGCGCGGGCGGATCCGGAAGCCCGTCTCCCGCAGGTAGGGGATCATCGCCAGGGCCTGCACGACGAGGCCGAGCAGCACACCGATGCCGAGCAGCCGCTGGCCCTCCGGCGGGATGTTGGCGACGGTCATGTGGGAGTTGGCCGAGCTGCCGTAGACCCAGATGAACGTGCCGAGCGTCACGATGATGACGATGTTGTTCAGCACCGGGGTCCACATCATCGCGCCGAACTTTCCGCGCGCGTTGAGGATCTGACCCATCACCACGTGGATGCCCATGAAGAAGATCGAGGGCAGGAAGTAGCGGGTGAAGGTGACCGCCACGTCGTTGGCCGCCGGGTTGGTCGCGACCGAGTCCGACAGCAGGCGTACCAGGAACGGAGCGGCGAACAGCGCGGCGCCCGTGAGCACGGCGAGTGCCACCATCACGAGGGTCAGCAGTCGGTTGGCGAACGCCTCGCCGCCGTCCTCGTCCTCCTTCATGGCCCGCACCAGCTGGGGCACGAAGACGGAGTTCAGACCGCCGCCGACGGTGAGGATGTAGATCATCGTCGGCAGCTGGTAGGCGACCTGGAAGGAGTCGCCGAGGAAGCCCAGGCCCAGGGCGGAGACGATCAGCGCGGAGCGGACGAAGCCGGTGAGGCGGGAGACCATCGTGCCGGCCGCCATGACGGCGCTGGAGCTGAGCAGGCCGCCCTTCTTGGCCGGGGCCGGGGCGGGGGCCGGGGAAGTCTCCACGGGCCCCGAGGGCCCGGGTACCGGGGCGGGCGGCTGCGTGCGGTTCCCGGGCGCGGGC
>NZ_WWIR01000371.1 GCF_009863025.1 Streptomyces sp. SID4985
GGCTCCGGGCGCGCGGCGGCCGTTCCCCCGGCAGCGGCGGGCCGAGCCCGTACCGGACACGGCACCGGCCGGAGGGTCCGGGCGGGGGCCCCGGCAGGACTATCTGGACGCCTTCGAAGCGGAGTCCTTCGAGGCGGAGTCGGCGGTGGGCGCACCGCGTATCACCGCGCCCGTCGAGTCCGTCGGCGTGGATACCGAGCCGTTCGAGCTGCCCGTGCGGCAGCGCGGCACCAAGGGGCGTACGTTCACCGGCGTCGCGGCGGCCGCCGTGACCACCGTGCTCGCGGTCGTGGTCGCCGGACAGGTGGCCGACGGCAGGGCGGACGGGCAGTCGCGGACCGCCGCCGACGGCACCGGTGAGGCCAGGACGGCGGCGCAGGCCGCCCCGTCGGCCGGGCCGAGCGCCGTCCCGCTGACGTACGAGCAGAAGATGAGCCGCCTCTATCCGCTGGGCGCGACGTTCAAGGGTTCGGGGAAGTTCGACGCCGTGCCCGGTTCCGCCAAGGCCCCCGGCGCCGGGCAGAAGCTGACCTACCGCGTCGACGTGGAGCAGGGGCTCGGCCTCGACGGCGCCCTCTTCGCCGACGCCGTGCAGAAGACGCTCAACGACGACCGCAGCTGGTCCCACGACGGCGCCCGCACCTTCGAGCGCGTCTCGAAGGGCAAGCCGGACTTCGTGATCACGCTCGCCAGCCCCGGCACCACCGCCTTCTGGTGCGCCAAGTCGGGCCTGGACACCACGGAGGACAACGTCTCCTGCGACTCGGCCGCCACCGAGCGCGTGATGATCAACGCGTACCGCTGGGCGCAGGGCAGCGTGACCTACGGTGACGCCAAGATCCACGCCTATCGGCAGATGCTGATCAACCACGAGGTCGGCCACCGGCTCGGCCACGGCCATGTCACATGCGAGAAGGACGGCCAACTCGCGCCGGTCATGCAGCAGCAGACCAAGTTCCTCGACCACGACGGAATCCACTGCCTGCCCAACCCCTGGCCGTACCCGAGGAGTTGACCCCCGCCGCTTATGTCACATTGACATGAGTCGCAAGTTCGTTCATATTTCTGCGCATGTGGTCCCGTCCCGCCGTCTGCCGTAGCGCCGCCATCGAGCTGGCGCTCATCGGCGTGACCGCGCTCTGCGTGGCCGACATTCACTGTCGCTGACGCCGCCGCTTCGGCGTTCGCGTCGGGATATCCCTTTCCTCCCTGTTTGCCGCCCTCTTCGGGCCGCATGCCTCTCGACGACTGACGCCGGGGCCGACATCTGTCCGCAGCTGTCTCACTCCTCGTCCACATGTCTCACCCCTCGGGAATTTCCCGCGGGGCTCCCCGAGAGGTCGTCTATTCCGATGCGTCAACCGTCCCTCATAGCGCGCCGCGTGGCAGCGGCATCCGTCGGCCTGGTCGTGGCAGCGGGCGCCGCCGCCTGCGGTCCGAAGGACAACGATGCCAAGGGCGCCGGCGGCGACTCCACGCCCCACAAGGGCGGCACCCTCACCGTGCTCAACGCCCAGCCCCAGTCGGACTTCGACCCCGCCCGGCTCTACACCTCCGGCGGCGGCAACGTCCCCTCGCTGGTCTTCCGCACCCTGACCACGCGCAACCGCGAGAACGGCGCGGCGGGCGCCAAGGTGGTCCCCGACCTCGCCACCGACACCGGGCGTCCCAACAAGGACGCGACCGTGTGGACGTACACCCTGAAGCCGGGCCTGAAGTACGAGGACGGCACGCCGATCACCTCGGCGGACATCAAGTACGGCATCGAGCGCTCCTTCGCCCCCGAACTCTCGGGCGGCGCCCCCTACTTGCGCGACTGGCTGACCGGTGCCGCCAAGTACCAGGGCCCGTACAAGGACAAGAAGGGCCTCTCCGCGATCGAGACGCCCGACGCGCGGACGATCGTCTTCCATCTCAACAAGCCCGAGGGCGAGTTCCCCTACCTGGCCACCCAGACGCAGTTCGCGCCGGTGCCCCAGGCCAAGGACAAGGGCACCAAGTACGAGGAGCACCCGGTCTCCTCGGGCCCGTACCGCGTCGTGCGCAACGACAACGACGGCGAGCACGTCGTGCTGGAGCGCAACCCGCACTGGAGCGGTGACGACGAGCGCAAGGCGTACCCCGACAGGATCGACGTGCGCTCCGGGCTCGACTCCTCCGTCATCAACCAGCGGCTCTCCTCCTCCCAGGGCGCGGACGCCGCCGCCGTCACCACCGACACCAACCTCGGCCCGGCCGAACTCGCCCGCGTCAGCGGCGACAAGAAGCTGGCCGACCGCGTGGGCACCGGCCACTTCGGCTACACGAACTACATCGCCTTCAACCCGAAGGTGAAGCCGTTCGACAACCCCAAGGTGCGCGAGGCCGTCGCGTACGCCGTGGACCGCTCCTCGGTGGTCAACGCGGCCGGCGGCTCCGCGCTCGCCGAGCCCGCCACCACCTTCCTGCCGGACCAGAAGTCCTTCGGCTACACGCCGTACGACCCGTTCCCGGCCGGCAAGTCCGGCAACGCGGCCAAGGCCAAGGAGTTGCTGAAGGAGGCGGGTTACGCGAAGGGCCTCACCGTGACCCTGACCCACTCCAACAGCAAGGACTTCGAGACCAGCCCGGAGATCGCCACCGCACTCCAGGACGCGCTGAAGAAGGCGGGCATCACCGTCAAGCTCCAGGGCCTGGAAGACAACGACTACCGGGACAAGATCCACAGCGTGAAGACCGAGCCCGGCTTCTTCCTCGCGCACTGGGGTGCCGACTGGCCCTCCGGCGGTCCCTTCCTCGCCCCGATCTTCGACGGCCGCCAGATCGTCAAGGACGGCGCCAACTTCAACACCGGTCTGCTGAACGACAAGTCGGTCAACGACGAGATCGACGCCATCAACAAGCTGACCGACCTGAACGCCGCCGCCGTGCGGTGGGGCGCGCTCGACAAGAAGATCGGCGCGCAGGCCCTGACCGTCCCGCTGTTCCACCCCGTCTACAAGCGCCTGTACGGCTCGGACGTCAGGAACATCGTGATCAGCGACTGGACCGGCGTGCTGGACATCTCCCAGGTCGCGGTGAAGTGACCCCGTGAGTGACGCTCTCGTCGCCGCCGAGGCCGCCGGGACGGACCCTTCCGTCCCGGCGGCCTCGGGGGCCCGTCTGTTCTGGCGACGGCTGCGCACCCGGCGGGCCGCTCTCGCCGCCGCGGCCGTCGTCGCCCTGCTCGTCCTGATCGCGCTCGCCGCGCCCCTGCTCACCGCCCTTGAGGGCCAGGACCCCACCACCTACCACCCCGCGCTGGTCGACTCCGCGCGCGGCGGCGTGCCCGTCGGACCGCTCGGCGGGATCAGCGCCGAGCACTGGTTCGGCGTCGAACCGCAGACCGGCCGCGACCTGTTCGCGCGCATGGTCTACGGCGCCCGCGTCTCGCTCGGCGTCGCCCTCGCGGCCACCGTCGTCCAGGTCGCCGTCGGCGTCACCATCGGTGTCGCCGCCGCCCTGGGCAACCGCTGGCTCGACCAACTCCTCAGCCGCGTCACGGACATCATCGTGTCCCTGCCCCTGATGATCATGGCGCTCGCGCTGCTGGCCATCGTGCCCACGAGCTTCCCGCGCCCGATCCTGGTCGCCTTCGTCATCGGTCTGATCGCGTGGGGCAACCTCGCCAAGATCGTGCGTGCGCAGACCCTCACGCTCAAGGGGCTCGACTACGTCGCCGCCGCCCGGCTCAGCGGCTGGGGCGCCGTCAGCGTCGCCCGCCGCGAGCTGCTGCCCGGCCTCGCCGCGCCCGTGATGACCTACGCCGCGCTGCTCGTGCCCAGCAACATCTCCATCGAGGCCGCCCTGTCCTTCCTCGGCGTCGGCGTGAAGCCGCCCACGCCCTCCTGGGGACAGATGATCACCTCGGCCGACATCTGGTACCAGTCCGCGCCGCAGTACCTGCTCTTCCCGGCCGGTGCCCTCTTCGTCACCGTGCTCGCCCTCACCGTCCTCGGCGACGGCGTGCGCACGGCCCTCGACCCGCGCGCGGCGTCGCGGCTGCGGATCGGGACGGGGCGGTCGGGTCGCTCGGGTCGCTCGGGTGCGAAGAAGGGCGCCGCGAAGAGCGCGGTCGCGCAGAACGCCACCAAGGAGGGCGCTCAGTGAACGGCTTCGGCGGCTTCCTGCTGCGCCGCGCGGTGGGCATGGCCATCACCCTGCTCGCCGTCTCGGTCCTCGTCTACGTGGTCTTCTACGCCACTCCCGGCAACGTCGCCCAGATCACCTGCGGCCCGCGCTGCTCCCCGGAACAGGTGCGCCAGGTCGCCGACCAGCTCCATCTCGGCGACCCGCTTTATGTGCGCTACTGGCACTTCCTGGAAGGCATCCTCGTCGGCCAGGACTACTCCACCGGCACCTCCGTCGAGCACTGCTCCGCGCCCTGCCTCGGCCTGTCGTACCAGACCGACCAGCAGGTGCTGGACATCATCCTGACCCGCCTTCCGGTCAGCCTCTCGCTGGTCGCCGGGGCCATGGTGCTGTGGCTGCTCATCGGCGTCGGCACCGGCGTGCTCTCCGCCTGGCGGCGCGGCCGGCTGACCGAGCGGGTGCTGACCGCGCTCACCCTCGCGGGCTGGGCCACCCCGGTCTTCGTGCTCGGCCTGGTCCTGGTGATCGTCGTCTGCGGCGAACTCCAGCTGCTGCCCTTCCCGCAGTACGTGAACCTCACCGACGACCCCGAGCAGTGGGCGTGGGGACTGCTGCTGCCCTGGCTGTCCTTCGCCCTGATCGAGTCGGCGCCCTTCGCCCGGCTCACCCGCTCGGCGATGCTGGAGACCCTCGCCGAGGACCACATCCGCACCTTCCGCGCCTACGGCGTCAGCGAGCGGGCCATCGTCGGACGGCACGCCCTGCGCGGCGCGCTGGCCCCGGTCATCGCCCTCAACGCGAACAACCTCGGCTCGGGCATCGGGGGCGCGGTCCTCACCGAGACGCTGTTCGGCCTGCCGGGCATCGGCCAGGAACTGGTGCGGGCGGTAAAGGTGGTGGACCTGCCGGTGGTCGTGGGCATGGTCCTGGTCGTCGCCTTCTTCGTGATCGTCGCCAATGCCGTAGCGGACGTCCTGTACGCCGTGGCCGACCGACGGGTGGTCATCGCATGAGTGGTCAGCGCATGAGTGGTCAGCGCGCGAGCCTGGTCGAAGTCACCGACCTCGCCGTCGACTTCGGCGGTCTGAAGGCCGTGGACGGACTCTCCTTCAGCCTGGAACCCGGGGCCGCGCTGGCCCTCGTCGGCGAGTCCGGCTCCGGCAAGTCCACCGTCGCGAGCGCCCTGTTGGGGCTGCACCGGGGGACCGGGGCCGAGGTCACCGGTGCGGTCCGGGTCGCCGGGACCGACGTACAGGCCGCCACGGACGAGGAGTTGCGGCGGCTGCGCGGGGCCAAGGCCGCCATGGTCTTCCAGGACCCGCTGTCCTCGCTCGACCCGTACTACGCGGTCGGGGACCAGATCGCGGAGGTCTACCGCGTCCACACCCGCGCCTCCCGGCGGGCCGCCCGCGCACGGGCCGTCGAGGTCCTCGACCGCGTCGGCATCCCGGACGCGGTACGGCGCTCCCGCTCGCGACCGCACGAGTTCAGCGGCGGTATGCGTCAGCGCGCCCTGATCGCCATGGCGCTCGCCTGCGAGCCCGAGCTGCTGATCGCGGACGAGCCGACCACCGCCCTCGACGTCACCGTGCAGGCCCAGATCCTGGACCTGCTGCACACCCTGCGCGAGGAGACCGGCATGGGTCTGCTCCTCGTCACGCACGACGTGGGCGTGGCCGCCGAGAGCGTGGACGACGTCCTGGTGATGCGGCACGGCAGGGCCGTCGAACGCGGCCCGGTCGCCGAGGTGTTGCGGGCTCCCGTCGAGCCGTACACCCGCGAACTTCTCGCCGCCGTACCGAGGTTGGAGGTGCGCCGCGAGGCGTCCGCCGGGGAGCCCGGCGGCATCGTCCTGGAGGCGAGCGGGCTGAGGCGTCAATTCGGGCGTGGGAAGCGGGCGTTCACGGCCGTGGACGACGTGTCGCTGACCCTGCGCCGGGGCGAGACCCTCGGCATCGTGGGCGAGAGCGGCAGCGGCAAGACCACGCTCGGACGGATGCTGGTCGGACTCCTGGAGCCGAGCGCCGGGACGATCACGTACCAGGGGCGCCCGCACACCGGGGTCGACCCCTCCGTGCAGATGGTCTTCCAGGACCCCGCCTCCTCCCTCAACCCCCGCCGCACGGTGGGCGAGTCGATCGCCGACCCGCTGCGCGCGAAGGGGGAGAGGGATGAGACCCGCATTCGGGAGCGCGTGACCGGACTCCTGGAGCGGGTCGGTCTGGACACATCCCAACGCGACCGCTACCCGCACGAGTTCAGCGGCGGCCAGCGCCAGCGCGTCGGCATCGCCCGCGCGCTCGCGGCCGACCCGCGCGTCCTCGTCTGCGACGAGCCGGTCTCCGCGCTCGACGTGACCACCCAGGCCCAAGTGGTGGCCCTGCTCGACGAGTTGCGCCGTGAACTCGGTCTCGCGCTGGTCTTCATCGCGCACGACCTCGCCGTGGTCCGCCAGGTCAGCGACCGGGTCGCGGTCATGCGCCGGGGCCGGATCGTCGAAGCGGGCCCGGCCGACGAGGTCTACGACAGCCCGGGCGACCCGTACACCCGCGAACTCCTGGCCGCCGTACCGGCCCTGGACCCGGAGGTGGCCGCCGAGCGGCGCGCGGCCCGGCGGGAGCCCGCGGCGGCCTGACGTGAACACGCGGCGGCGCACCGGAGCTTCGCACCTGTCTTAGCGCGTCGGAACGCGCCCCGCACGCGAAAGTTACGACCGTTCACCCCTTTTGGTGGCGCGATGGACAACCGTCCGTCGCGCCACCGCCTTGTCCGCATACGTTCGTCCCGCTGCGAGCCGCCGGGAGGACGGCGGCTCCCACACACGGGAGATCGGGGGTGCACGCGTGCGCATCGGACTGCTTACGGAGGGTGGCTATCCGTATGTGAGCGGTGACGCCGGGATCTGGTGCGACCGGCTCGTGCGCGGGCTCGGGCAGCACGAGTTCGACGTCTACGCGCTCAGCCGGGACCACGACCAGGAGCGGGCGGGCTGGGTCACGCTTCCGCCGCAGGTCCACCGGGTGCGCACGGCCCCGCTGTGGACCACCGAGGACGAAGGACCCACCCTCGGCCGACGCGCCCGCAGGCGCCTCGCCGAGTTCTACGGCGACCTCCTCGCGGCGATCTGGGCCGAGCCCGGTGCCGGTTCGGCGCCCGCCGCCGAAGAACTGGCGGACCGTTTCGGCAACGCGCTGTACAGCCTCGCCGAACTCGCCCGCGAGGAAGGCCCGCTGACCGGAGCACTCCGCTCCGAGACCGCCGTACGCGCCCTGGAGCGTGCCTGTCGCGCACCCGGCGCACCGCGCACCGCCCGCGAGGCCAGGGTGCCCGACCTGCTCACCGTCACCGACCACCTGGAGCGCGCCCTGCGCCCGCTCTCCCTCGACTGGTACGGCGAGGACGCCCTCGCCGCCGCCGACCTCTGCCACGCCACCTCCGGCGGCACCGCGGCCCTGCCCGGACTGCTCGCCCGGCACTTCTCCGGCGTGCCCCTGCTCGTCACCGAGTACGGCGTCCAGTTGCGCTCGCGCTACCTCGCCCTCGGCCCCGACGCCGCCGCCCCCGCCGTCCGCGCGCTGCTCGCCGCCTTCCACGGCAGGCTCGCCGCCGAGGTCTACCGCCGGGCCGAGATCCTCACCCCGGGCAACGCCCACGCCCGCCGCTGGCAGGAGCGGTGCGGTGCCGACCGGGCCCGGATCAGGACCGTCCACCCGGGCATGGACGCCGCCCGCTTCGCCGAGGTCGGGGAGGGGCCCGACCGGTCCGACCCCGGCACGCTGGTGTGGGTCGGGCGGATCGAGCCCGCCAAGGACCTCATCTCCCTGCTGCACGCCTTCGCCGAGATCCGCCGGGAGGAGCCCGCCGCGCGCCTGCGGATCGTGGGCGTGCCGGTGGACGCCGAGGGCGAGGCGTACCTCGGCCACTGCCGGGCGCTCGCCGCCCAGCTCTTCCCGGACGAGGCGGAGGGTGTGCACGAGGTCGGGGACAACCCCGTCTCCTTCGAGGAGATCGGCGGCCCCGAGGCACCGAGCCTCGCCGAGGCATACGCCTCCGGTGCCGTCGTGGTCCTCTCCAGCGTGGTCGAGGGCTTCCCGGTCAGCCTGGCCGAGGCCATGTTCTGCGGCCGGGCCACCGTCTCCACCGACGTGGGCGCGGTGGTCGAGGTCATCGGGGGCACCGGGCTCGTCGTACCGCCGCGCAACCCCCGGGCGCTCGCGGAGGCGTGCGTGACGCTGCTGCGCGACCCCGAGAGGCGGGCACGCCTCGGCGCCGCGGCCCGGGCCCGCGCGGTCGAACTGCTCGGCGTCGAACAGAACATCACGGCATTTCACGGCATTTACCTGGAGATCGTCTCGCACTGTCCGGTCAGCCGCGACGACACCGGTGAGCCGCTGCCCTTCGCCACCCCGGCCGAGATCCACGCCCCCGGCCGTCTGACGGCGCCCACGGCCCGTCCGGCCCCGGCCTGGGCCGACCCCGACCCGTCCCGCCCGGTGGCGGCGACGGCAGGGAAGGGGACGCGATGAGCGGCGGCGCGGGCAGAACGGCGGGGGAGCGGGGCGGTACGACGATGAGCGCGCGCGTGGACGGCGAGGTCGGGGACACCCCGGCGGGGTCCGACGGCACGGGACCGGCCGAGGCGGTCGCCCCCGAGGCACCGGAGGTGTCTCCGCGCCCCGCCACCCGTCGGCGCGGCACCGCCGACCCTGTGAAGGCCCTGCTGCACCAGCACCGCGACCTGTGCGAGCGGGCCGTCGACGCGCTGGAGATCGCGGCGGGCCTGGAGGCGCACGGCGTCACCGACCGCACCGCCGCCCGCTTCCGGCACCGGGACGTCTTCTCGCTCGCCGAGGAGCTGTACGCCCGCGTCCCCCGCGACGACGAGCCGCAGTCCCCGGCGGACCCCGGCCCCGGCCCCCGGATCCGTACCGACTGGGTCCTGCTCACGCTGCTGCCCGGCGCACTCGCCGCCGCGGCCGCCGCCGGGCTGCTCCTC
>NZ_WWIR01000372.1 GCF_009863025.1 Streptomyces sp. SID4985
GGCTCGTCCATGAGCAGCACCGGCGGATCGGCGGCGAGCGCCCGCGCCACGCCGACGCGCTGCTGCTGGCCGCCGGACAGCTGGTACGGGTAACGCCGGGCGAGCGCGGTGTCGAGCCCGACCCGCTCCATCAACTCGGCTGCCTGCTCCCGCGCCACGCGTTTGCTCGTCCCCAACAGGCGGGGAACGGTCGCGATGTTGTCGATGATGGTGCGGTGCTGGAAGAGGCCCGCGTTCTGGATGACGTAACCCATCGACCGCCGGAGCGAGTTGACGGGCCGGTCTCTGATGTCCTCCCCGTCGAGGAGGATGCGGCCCTCGCTGGGCTCCACCATCCGGTTGATCATCCGCAGCGTCGTGGTCTTGCCACACCCGGAGGGTCCGACGAGCACGGTGATCGCACGGTCCGGGATGTCGAGCGAGAGCCGGTCGACGGCCACCGTCCCGTCCGGATACCGCTTGCTGACTGAATCTATCCGTATCAAAACGCCGCGCGCCCTTCGGTTTCGGCAGGAGCCTGGGACCGTGCCGGCCGAGCCTGGACGGCACGCACCACACCACCGGGGCGGGACGAAGCGACGCCCGGCCCGGGTGCGGGCGCGCGCACCCGCGGTCGTGCCACGGCCGGACGATCCCAATGAATCGGCTTCCTGCTACCCCGAAATGGGCGCACCACTCCCCTTTCCGTGTGACGCTTCCCACCTTGCGGCCGATGCCATGACGATTTTTCAGCTGTCCTCGTCGTCCGTAGGGCGCGAGAACGTCACATGAACCCGGTGCTGTCCCGTACGCACCACCAGCCCCCGCGCCGCGAGTTCGTCGCCCGTCCTCCCGGCCGTCAGCCACAGGTTGACGGCCGCGCCCAACACGAGGGGATCGAGCGCGGGCTGAGGGCCGCCCCAGGGGCGTTCCGTGCGGGCTTCGAGCAGGGTGCCGCCAGGCAGCCGTACGACGGCGGACGTCTCGTCGATGCGGGCGGCCAGGACCGCGGCGCCGGGGTTCCGCTCCGCCTCGCGCAGACACCACTCGGGCGGGGACGGCGTGGCTCCGGCGAGGACTCGCGCGACGACGTCGGCGCTCTGCTTCCACACCGTGTGGGACGTCTCGGTGGCGACCGCGTAGAACCCGCGCTCCCGGTCGCGATGCCCTGCCACCAGGGGCCAGCGTCGCAGGTCGACAGTGCCGTCGTCGTGAACGGTTCCGGTCACCTCGTACGCGGTCGGCGGCAGTCTGCGGATGGGCTCGGGGCCCGGCACCGGGCTGGGGTCGGGGGACTCCTCCGGAAGGCGCACTCCTCGGTGTTCCAGGAAGGCGTACAGGCGGCGTTGGGTGAGTTCTCCCGACTTGTCGACATCGGCGAGCTGGCTGTCGACGATGGGGCGCAGCACCCCGGGGTCGTGGTCCTGTTCGGCAGCCAGCAATTGGGCGTACAGATCGCCGTCGGGGTCGATCCGGGGCGCGCTGCGGCCGAACGCGGCGGCGGGCGAGGCGGGGTCGAGTTCGTCGAGGCCGGTCGCGGCGAGGAGGGTCACCCGGTCCGCAGCGGCGGAGTAGAAGGTGGTGCTGCCGTGATCGCCGATCACGCAGTCGCCGGCCACGACGACGGCACGCCAGCCTTCTTGCGGGGGTATGACCATCAGCCCGGCGTCCATGGCCTTCCCCAGCCGCTCCAGCACGGCGAGCGAGGAGTGCCGGGCCCACACATTGGGATGGAAGACCGCGGCCACCGCGAACTCGTCGGAGGGCAGGGAGGTGACGAGGTCGAGCGGGAGCTGCGGGTGCCGTCCGAGCAATGAGTGCTCGCTCCAGGTGGAGTGGACCACCACCAGACGGCGCCCGTCCGCGACCCCGAGCCGGTCCCGGTACCAGTCGCGCATCTGCCGGCTGGCCAGAATGCGCTGGAAGCACCAGTCCCCTATCACCGCCGCCCGGGGCACGGCCTCGGGACAGCTCCTGAACAGCCGCTCGAGCTGGTCGTGGTGCGACAGTCCGATCGCTGCGGGCACCACCCGGCCCCGATGAACCAGCTCCCGGCGCGAGAGCCCCGCCGGGGAGGTGCCATCGCCGGTCGACTCGGTCACGAGCCGGTTGTAACCGGCCCCGTGCGGCAGCACCATCAGCGGTGCGCGGAGCCTGCGCATCGACGGGTGCACGGCGCAGGCGACGGCCAGATCGAAGGAGCGCCGCGTGGCCTCCTTCCACGTCAGCACGTTCACCCCCACCGACGCCAGATACTCCGGCAGTCCCTCGGCGAAGGCCGACCCCGGATTGACCGTGCAGAACTTGTCGATCCCGTCCTCGGGCCGCAGCAGCCCCAGCACATCCAGTACGCGCGTCGCGGACGTGAGCGTCCGCGCCACCCCCAGCACCGTCGCCTTGGGCGGCGCCCACGTGTCCCAACGTGGCCGAGGGCACGGCGGTCGACGACGACGCAACAGGGGCAACGGTCTCTCCGGAACGTCAGAGCTGGGGGTGCTGGGCAGAACAGGGTAGGAAAACTTGGTCACGGTCGGTCACAGGACCGTCTCAGCCGTCGCCGGACGGCACCCCCGCGTCCCGGCGCAGTTCACGCAGTTTCGCCTCGCACGCCGCCCGCAGCCGTGCGTCCTCGGCGCTCGCGGCGACCTCGGCCAGGACACCCAGGGCCTGGTCGAGCTTGGCGTACAGCTTCCGGGCGGCCGCCTGCTCCGCCGCGCGCATCGCCGACTCGGCCGCGGACTCGACCCTGCCCAGCTTGTGCAGGGCGCGGGCCTGGACGATCCCGAGACGCGGGAGCATCGCGTCGTCACCGCTCTCGACGGCCATGGCCGCGGCCTCACTCGCCGTCTCGAAAGCCTCCTGCCAGTGCTCACCCGCGAGCAGGGCCTGCGCGACGTTGTACGTCTGCACGATGACGCCGTGGCGGTCGCCGGTGGCCTCGTTGGCTTCGAGGGCCCGGGTGAACAGCGTCCGGGCGTCGTCAGGACGCTTCGCGGCCAGGGCGACGAGCGCCTGGGTCTCCCAGATCATGCCGCTCAACCGCGCGTCGGCGGCCGAGTCGAGCAGCTCTCCGGCCGCGTCCAGCTCCCGCGTGGCCTCGTCGTACCGGCCCAGTTCGTAGTAGGCGCGGGCCAATTGGTTGCGCATCCGCATCTCGACGTCCGCGCGCCCTGCCCACTGCGCCGCCTCGATCCCCATCCGGTGGGCCTCGATGGAGTCCGCGTGGTGCTTACGGCTGTGGTAGAGCGCCCAGAGCGACTCGCACAACTGCCACACCGTGTCGTACCACTGTGCCTCGAAGGCGATCCGCAGCAGGGCCAGCAGGTTGCCGCGCTCCGCGTCGAGCCATTCCAGCGCCTCCGCGCCATTGGTGAACAGCTCCTCGTGGGGGCAGAGTTCCTCGAGCGTCCGGGTGGGCGGTGCCTGGAGCCGGAAACGTCCCGGCCCGAGGACACGGATGTCCGCATGGGCCACGACGGCCGTGCAGAAGTCGGCCACGGCCCGGAGAGCGGCGTCGCGCTCCGCGTCCGGGATTTCCCGCACCACTTCACGCGCATGGGCCCGGACCATGTCGTGCAGCCGGAGCCGGCGCGGCCGGTCGGCCGACTCGACGAGGACCGCCAGGTTCGCGGTGAGCAGGTCACCCATCGCCGCGTCGGCGTCCGGCACCCCGGCCGCTGTCACGACGCTGCTCGTGACCGTCGTCCCGGGCAGCCAGCCGAACAGCCGGTACAGCCGCCGGGTGGGGTCGGGGAGGCTCTGGTAGGCCATGTCGAGTACCGCGTTCACCGATGTGGTCCCGTCCTCGAGGCGCGGTAAGCCGTCGGTGCCCAGCGCGCGTACGGCGTCGTTCAGTCCCAGGTGGGGGCGTCGCGCCAGCCATTCCCCCACGGCGCGCAGAGCCAGGGGCAGGCCGCCGCAGAGCCGGACCAGCACGGCGGCCGCGCCGTCCGGGTCCGTGACGCGCCAGCTCTGTACGAATTCGACCCCGGCCCGTTCGTCGAGCGGACCGAGGACGATGTGCACCGCGCCGTCCATCGACAGGGCGGACAGCGCGTTGCGGCTGGTGGCCACGAGCAGACCGGCGCCCGGCACGAGGGGCCGGACCTCGGCCGCCTGCCGGGCGTTGTCGACGACCACGAGCGTGTCACGGCCGGCGGTGATGCTGCGGAAGAGCGCGGTGCGTTCGCCGAGACCCGCCGGAATGAACTCGGGGTGCACGCCCAGGGAGCGCAGGAAGCCGGCCACGACACCGCTCACGTCGACCGCGCCGTCCCGTCTGCCCTCCTCCAGATCCGCGTAGAGGTGGCCGCCGGGATAGGACTGCTCGAGCTCACCGGCCGCCCACTGCGCCACCAACTGGGTCTTGCCCATTCCTCCGAGACCGGAGACGACGACGATCCTCGATGTCGTACGGCCCGCTCGCCGATCGCTCTCGGTGGCCTTCAACCGGCCGAGTTCGTCCTTGCGATTGACGAACAGGGCGCTGGGCTGCGGGACTTGGCGGGGCGTGACACCCGGCGGAGCAGCGGGCAGCGTCAGCGACTCCACCCGTCCCGCCATGACCAGCGGTCCGGCGATCACCGCGTTCCCGGCAACGGAGTTGTGCGTGACCGACGACGCTCCGCCTCTGTGCTCGCCCACCCGTTCGCCCCTCCATCAAGCCCTGCCACCAGAACCCAAAGCTACTACTATGACCCACTCCGCCGGTGGCGGTCGGCGACGAAGGAGCAAGGGGGAACCGTGGACACGGAGTTGGCGACGCTCGTCACGTCCGGAGCGACGACGGTGGTCGGTCTCATGGTCACCGACGCCTGGCAACAGGCGAGGCAGGGGCTCGTACGGCTCTTCTCGCGCGGCGGCCGGGCGAGCACCGTGGGTGGTGAACTGGACGAGCTGCGGGACGAACTGGTCGCGGCGACCGGCTCCCCCGACGGGGATGCGCTCGCCGACGACATCGCGGCGACGGTCCGGCTCCGGCTGCGCGGCCTACTCCGGCAGGACACGGAGGCGGCCGGTGAACTACGGCTCCTCGTCGAGGAATTGACCCCGCTTCTGCACCAGGAGGCGCGGGGCGACACGGTCCACAACACCATCAGCGGGGGCACCATGTACGCCCCCGTGATCATGGGCTACTCCGTCTCGAACCCGACGTTCAACGGCTCGGACGGAGCAGCCCCGGAGCGGAACGGCTGAAACCGCGCCTCAGGACTCGGTGGGCTCCAGACGCAGCGAGACGCTGTTGATGCAGTACCGCTGGTCTGTGGGGGTCGGGTAGCCCTCGCCCTCGAAGACATGGCCGAGGTGGGAGCCGCAGCGGGAGCAGCGGACCTCGGTGCGGAGCATGCCGTGGGAGCGGTCCTCGATCAGCTCGACCGCGTCGGTGTCCTTCGGGTCGTAGAAGGACGGCCACCCGCAGTGCGAGGCGAACTTGGTGCCGGAGGTGAACAGCTCCGCGCCGCAGGCACGGCAGGAGTAGACACCCTGGGTCTTGGTGTCGGTGTACTCACCGGTGAAGGCCGGTTCGGTGCCCGCCTGGCGCAGTACGGCGTACTCCGCCGGGCTCAGCTCCGCCCGCCACTGCTCGTCCGGCTTCTCGACGTCGTACGACATGAGACTCAGCCCCTTACTTCTGCGACAGGCGGTCCAGGATCAGCGGGCCCAGGTCGGTGACGTCACCCGCGCCCATGGTGAGAACGAGATCGCCCCGCTCCGCCATTCCCGCGACGGTCTCGGGGATCTCCGCCTTGTCGTGTACGGCGGTGACGTCGGCGCCCGCGACGCGCGCGGCCTCGATGATCAGCTCGCTGGTGACGCCGGGGATCGGGTCCTCGCGGGCCGGGTAGATGTCGAGCACCACGGAGGCGTCGGCGAGCGCGAGGGCCTGGCCCATCTCCTTGCCCAGCTCCTGGGTGCGGGAGAACAGGTGCGGCTGGAAGACGACGAGGATGCGGTGCGCGTCCCCGGCGGCGGCGCGCATGGCCTCCAGGTCGGCGGTCATCTCGGTCGGGTGGTGGGCGTAGGAGTCGATCACCTGGACACCCGCCTCCTCGCCCTTGAGCTGGAGGCGCCGCTTGACGCCGGTGTACGCGGCGAGGGCGGTGGCCAGCTCGTCGGCGGGCAGGCCCAGGGCGACGCCCGCGGCGAGCGCGGCGACGGCGTTGAGCGCGTAGTGGCGGCCGGGGACGGACACGGCGAAGGTCAGCTCGCGGCCGTCCAGCACGACGGTGACCCGGCTCTTCAGGCCCTCGGGGACGATCTTCAGGACCCGTACGTCGGCGTCGTCGGCCTCGCCGTACGTCACCGTCTGCACACCGGTCACCCGGCGGGTCAGCTCGCGGGCGCCCTCGTGGTCGGCGGAGATCACCAGCGTGCCGCCGGGGACGATCTTCCCGGCGAAGGTCTCGAAGGACTCGTAGATCTCGTCCATCGAGGCGTAGTTGGCGTGGTGGTCCAGCTCGACGTTGAGGACGATGGCGACCTCGGGGGCGTACTTGTGGAAGCTGCGGTCGCTTTCGTCCGCCTCGGCCACGAAGATCTCGCCCTCACCGTGCAGGGCGTTGGAGCCGGGGGCGTCCAGGTCGCCGCCGATGGCGTACGAGGGCTGCGCGCCCAGCTCGGTCAGCGAGACGGCGAGCATGGAGGTGGTGGTGGTCTTGCCGTGCGTACCGGCGACGGCGATCGGCCGCAGGCCGCCCATCAGCGCGGCGAGCGCGTCGGAGCGGTGCACCACGGGGATGCCCAGCTCGGCGGCGCGCACCAGCTCGGGGTTGTCCTGCCGGATCGCGGACGACACGACGACACAGCTGGCGTCGTCGGCGAGGTGCGCGGCGTCGTGCC
Organism: Streptomyces sp. SID4985; assembly: GCF_009863025.1. Taxonomy (GTDB): domain Bacteria; phylum Actinomycetota; class Actinomycetes; order Streptomycetales; family Streptomycetaceae; genus Streptomyces. The sequence goes on from NZ_WWIR01000372.1 coordinate 6,820, forward strand.
CGATGTGCACGGTGGCGCCCAGCGTCCGCAGCGCCTCCGCTGTCGCGGACTCCTTGGCGTCACTCCCCGCCACCTTCGCCCCGCGCTGCGCCAGAATCTTCGCGATCCCCGACATCCCGGCGCCGCCGATGCCGATGAAGTGCGGTCGGTCCATGGCGATAGGAAGGCCGGGTGCCATGCGATGTTCTCCCAGAGGACGATGAGCCAGAGCGCCCCTAGCCTATGCGCTCCGCGCGGGGCGGGTCCGCAGTGGGCGGGGGGTGTGGGGCGGGGCTGCTCCACGAGGGCGCGGCGTCGGCGGAAGTGCAGGGCGCGCGGTCATCTCCGACGCGGGGATGCGCGAGGGTGGCAGTCCACGGCGTTCCTCGGGGCCAGCACCGGCTGTGGCTCTCGCCCGCGGCGTCACTCGGGGGCGGTGTCACTCGGGGGCGGTGTCGCCCGCAGCGTGCTCCCGCAGGGGGCGCCTGCGACGTACCCCTGCCAAACGCCCCCCGCCGACAGCCGCGCTCTCACTGCCCGCGCCGGAGGCGACCGGCCACCGCACCCCGCCTCGCGCCGCAGGCATCCGCACCCCCACCACAAACCCCGCCAAACCCAGCGGAGCGCTCACGCCTTGCTGTGCGAGAACAGCTTCAGCACCGGCACCCCCACCTTGTGCCGCGCCCGGGACGCCCAGTCGCGGTGGAAGAACTCCTCGACGTAGTGGGGGTCGGTGAGGACGATGACCTCGTCGGCGTGGACCTCTTCGACCAGGGACTTGAGGGCGTCGAGGGGATGGTTCTCGACCAGGCGGCCCTCGGCCTGGCTGCCGGCGGCGCGCAGGGCGCGTACGGAGACGTCGAGCGCCTGCTCCCCCACGTCGCGCGCGTCCGCGCCCTCGGGCGTCTCGCGCTCGTGGACAGCCTCGTCGATCTCGCCGAGCGCGATGTCGTCGATGGCCCGCAGCAAACGGTCCGCCTGATCGCCGCGTGGCTGGAGCAGCACATGGAAGAAGACCGGCTCGTCCCCGTGCAGGGTGGTGACGAACTCGACGTCGGCCGACGTCAGAGCCTTCTCGATCATCAGAACGCTTGTGAACACCAGGCGCCTCTTCTCCTTCGAGGATCTGCCGACCCTCTGTCCACCGTCGGCCCGAAAGAGCCTGCGGAAACCATCCTGCCCCGTGATCGCACGGGTAGTGCCGCACTAAGTGTGCCCGCCGGGAGCTAAACGGAACGGTAGATTCCGCTGTTTCAGCGCCGCCGTTTTCAGGGTCGGCGGTAACGCCCGAACAGAAATCCGTCCTCCTCCAGCAAGGACACCAGCTCGAACCGGTGCGGGACCGCGACCGACGGGCCCCCCGCGATGCGCTGCGCGTCCCCCGCCGCGAGCATCGGCGCGAGCGTCAGGCACATCTCGTCCAGCACGTCCGCCGCCACCAGCTGGCCGAGCAGCCGCGGGCCGCCTTCCGTGAGCTGCCGGGTGTAGCCGAGCCC
>NZ_WWIR01000373.1 GCF_009863025.1 Streptomyces sp. SID4985
AAGGGGCGCGGGGAACTGCGCGACCAGCCACCACGCACCCGCACCCGAACCGTCACGGCCGCGCAGCGCCCCGTACCGTCGGGCGCCATGAGGAGCTTCGTGATCGGGGCCTTGCGGCTGGTGGCCGCGTCCGCTGATGAGCAGGTGGGATGGGTGCGGACGCACGGCGTGCTGACGGATGAGATTGCTCTGGATCTTGAGCATGCCACCGGCGCCGCCCCCGGCCTCGTGGCGGCGGGGGTCCTCGGTGAGGCCGTCCTCGCTGGGCTCCGGGAGATCGACGCCGTGTTCGGGGAGATGAGTGGCGACCCCGGCCGCTGGAGTCCGGAGGCGCTGGCCCGGGACGAGGGGTGGGGCAAGGTGCGAGGGCTGGCGCGGGAGCTGCTCGACCGGGAGGGGCTCGGGCTCGCCCCCTTGTCGGAGATTCACGTCATCCGCTGACCACCGGCTTGCCCGTCAGCTTTACTCCTGCCTCCCGCAGGGACTCCAGGGCCTGGTCCGTCGTTTCCTGGGCCACGCCTGCCGTGAGGTCCAGGAGGACGTGGGTTCGGAAGCCCTCTCTCGCGGAGTCCAGGGCTGTCGCCTTCACACAGTGGTCCGTCGCGATCCCCACCACGTCGACCTCCTCCACCCCCCGTTCCCGGAGCCACTCGGAGAGACCCGTGCCGTTTTCGTCGGCGCCCTCGAAGCCGCTGTACGCGGCGGAGTAGGCGCCCTTGTCGAAGACCGCGTCCACCGCGCCGGAGGCGACCGCGGGGGCGAAGTTGGGGTGGAAGCCGACGCCCTCGGTGCCGGCGACGCAGTGGGCGGGCCAGGAGTGGGCGTAGTCGGGGTTGTCGGCGAAGTGGCCGCCGGGGGCGATGTGGTGGTCGCGGGTGGCCACGATGTGCCGGTAGCCCGTGCCGGCGGCCTGGCCGATCAGCTCGGTGATGGCGGCGGCCACGTCCGCGCCCCCCGCCACCGCGAGGCTGCCCCCCTCGCAGAAGTCGTTCTGCACGTCTACGACGATCAAGGCGCGGCGCATGGTGATGTCCTTCGAGTGAGGTCCAAGGAATCGAGCCTAGAGACTTCCGGGCTCCGGCGGGAGAGGGCGTGAACGGCGAGACACCCCCTAGCTACCCGAGCCCAGGTGCACGTACTCCGTCGGAAGGACGGGTTCGCCGCGGGACAGCTGGGTCGCCGACAGCGGCAGGTTCGCGCGGGCCGCGAGGTGCCGGTCGCGGGCCACGTCCAGCGGCTCGCGGGCGATCACCTCGCCGCCCTTGACCAGCTCGACGAGCAGCTGCCGGTCGGCCAGGTCGTCCGGCACCGGGCCGGTGCCCACGACCTCGGCCTCCGCGACGCCCGAGCCGTCCAGCCGCCGTGCCGCCCACTTGCGGCCGCCGATGGAGGTCTTGCCGCCGCTGGACTTCTTCGCCACCGGCACCAGCGGTGAGGCGGGGTCGGCGGACTCCGCGCGGGCCACCAGCTTGTAGACCATCGAGCACGTGGGGTGCCCGGAACCGGTCACCAGCTGCGTGCCCACGCCGTACGCGTCCACCGGCGCCGCCGCCAGCGAGGCGATGGCGTACTCGTCCAGGTCCGAGGTGACGACGATCCGCGTGTTGGTCGCCCCCAGCTCGTCCAGCTGCCGCCGCACCCGGTGCGCGACCAGCAGCAGGTCTCCGGAGTCGATCCGCACGGCGCCCAGGTCGGTCCCGGCCACCTCCACCGCCGTACGGACGGCCTCCGTGACGTCGTAGGTGTCCACCAGCAGCGTCGTACCCGCGCCCAGCGCGTCCACCTGGGCGCGGAAGGCGTCCCGCTCGTTGTCGTGGAGCAGGGTGAAGGCGTGCGCGGAGGTGCCGACGGTCGGGATGCCGTAGCGGAAGCCCGCCGCGAGGTCGGAGGTGGTGGCGAAGCCGCCGATGTAGGCGGCGCGGGCGGCGGCCACGGCGGCCAGCTCGTGGGTGCGCCGGGCGCCCATCTCGATCAGGGGGCGGTCACCGGCGGCGGAGGACATCCGGGAGGCGGCCGCCGCGATGGCCGAGTCGTGGTTGAGGATCGAGAGGATCACCGTCTCCAGCAGCACGCACTCCGCGAAGCTGCCCTCGACCCGCAACAGCGGCGAGCCGGGGAAGTAGACCTCGCCCTCCGGGTAGCCCCAGATGTCGCCCTGGAAGCGGTAGTCCGCGAGCCAGTCGAGGGTCGCCGCGTCGACGATCTCCCGCTCGCGCAGGAAGTCGAGCATCCCGGCGTCGAACCGGAAGTTCGTCACCGCGTCCAGCACCCGTCCGGTGCCCGCGACGACTCCGTACCGGCGCCCGTTCGGCAGGCGCCGGGTGAAGACCTCGAACACACTGCGCCGCTCGGCCGTTCCGGCCCGCAGGGCGGCCTGCAGCATGGTCAGCTCGTACTGGTCCGTGAAGAGCGCCGTCGAGGGGACGTCGACCGGCAGCCCAAGGTCCGCTGCGTTCATGAGGAGGGATGGTACTCCCATTTCGTCAGTGTGACGATTTCTGGGCCACGTGGCAGCATTGCTGTGTGACGTCACCCGCTCCCGTAGAGATCGAACGCACCGAATCGGCGGAAGAGGTCTTCGCCGTACCCGAGCCCGACGTCCCCTGGGTCACCATCGTGCACAACGACCCGGTCAACCTCATGAGCTATGTGACGTATGTCTTCCAGTCGTACTTCGGCTATCCCAAGGACAAGGCCACCAAGCTCATGCTCGACGTCCACCACAAGGGCCGGGCGGTCGTCTCCAGCGGGAGCCGCGAGGAGATGGAACGCGACGTGCAGGCGATGCACGGCTACGGCCTGTGGGCCACCCTCCAGCAGGACCGGAAGTAAACCCAGAGACATGCCCGGACACTTCGAACCGCTCCCCGGCGGCGGCGCGGCCGTCGCGCTCGACGACGTCGAGATCTCCATCATCCGGTCCCTGGCCGTACAGCTCCTGGAGCTGATCGGCCCCGGCCCCGCCGAGGACGCCTCCGCCGACCCGCTGGCCGGGCTGTTCGCCGAGGGCCCGAGCGAGCCGCCCACCGACCCGGTGCTGCGCCGGCTCTTCCCGGACGCCTACACCGACCCCGAGCGGGAGCCGGACACCGCCGCGGAGGCCGCCGAACGCCAGGAGCACTCGGCCGAGTTCCGCCGCTACACCGAGAACGACCTGCGTGCGGGCAAGCGGGAGAACGCGCTGGCGGTGATCCGCACCCTGGACGCCCCCGCCTCGGCGGCGGCCGACGAAGGCGTGGCGGTGCTGAAGCTCTCCCCGGACGAGTCCCGGCAGTGGCTGAGCGCGCTCAACGATCTGCGGCTCGCGATCGGCGCCCGCCTGGAGATCACCGGCGAGGACGACACCGACCCGCTGTACCACCTGCCGGACCAGGACCCGCGCAAGCCGATGGTGCTGGCCTATCTCTGGCTGGGCGGGCTCCAGGAGACGCTCGTCTCCACGCTGCTGCCGTAGCCCCGCCGCCGTGGTCCTGCTGCGGTAACCCTGTTGCCGTAGCCATTTGTAACGATCCGCCGGATTTCGTGTTCGCTCAGAGGACGCTCAAATCCGGATAACGATCGCGTCACCGTTGCGGCCTGGTTTGCGCCATTCGTGCGCTCTTTGTCCGCTTCTTCCTGTGTGTTGCGCCACAGAGCCCCCCTTTGTTCATTGTTGCGGCCGTGATAAATCTTCACGACCGCCCGGCGAACACCACCCATGTTCGACCGGGTGCGCCACCGAGCCGGCGACCGTCGGCCAGGCAAGGGCGGGCTCGCAACCTGCCCAGCTCCATCAGTTCCGGGGGGATCGAAACCCGATCCGAGGCCGTTGACCGGCCGCGGGTCGGCATGGAGAAAGGCGCACCACCATGGCCTCTGAGAAGGTCACCGAAGCCCCTGAGGAGGGGTACGAGCGAGGACTCGGCAGCCGCCAGGTCCAGATGATCGCCATCGGCGGCGCGGTCGGCGTCGGCCTGTTCCTGGGAGCCGGGGCGAACATCGCCAAGGCCGGTCCCAGCCTGATCCTCATGTACGCCCTCGCGGGCGCGATCATCTTCTTCATCATGCGGGCCCTGGGCGAGCTGCTGCTCTACCGCCCGGTCTCCGGTTCCTTCGCCGAGTACTCGCGCGAGTTCCTCGGCCCCTTCTTCGGTTACTTCACCGGCTGGACGTACTGGCTGATGTGGGTCGTCACCGGCATGGCCGAGCTGACGGCCGCCGCGATCTACGTCAACTACTGGTTCCCGGCCGTTCCGCAGTGGGTGACGGCGCTCGTCTTCCTGGTGGTCCTGTTCGGCGTCAACCTGATCTCCGTGAAGCTCTTCGGTGAGCTGGAGTTCTGGTTCTCGATGGTCAAGGTCACGGCCCTGATCGGCATGATCGTGATCGGCCTCGGCGTGCTGACCTTCGGCTTCAGCGCCGCCGGTGACACCGCCTCCGTCTCGAACCTCTACGCGTTCGACGGCTTCTTCCCCAAGGGCATCGGCTCCTCCCTGATGACGCTCCAGGGCGTCATGTTCGCCTACCTCGCCGTCGAGCTGGTCGGCGTCACCGCGGGCGAGTCCGAGGACCCCGAGAAGACCCTCCCGAAGGCCATCAACACCCTGCCCTGGCGCATCGCCCTCTTCTACGTCGGCGCCCTGACCGTGATCCTGTGCGTGGTCAAGTGGACCGAGTTCTCACCGGGGGTCAGCCCCTTCGTGAAGGCGTTCGCGGAGATCGGCATCCCGGCCGGCGCGGGCGTCGTCAACTTCGTCGTCCTCACCGCCGCGCTCTCCTCCTGCAACTCCGGCATGTACTCCACGGGCCGCATGCTGCGCAACCTGGCGGACAGCGGCGAGGCCCCCAGGGTCTTCTCCCGTCTGTCGGCCGCCAAGACCCCGGCGCTCGGCGTCACCGTCTCGGTGCTCTTCATGGGCATCGGTGTGGTCCTGAACTACATCGTCCCGGCCAAGGCGTTCGGCTACGTCACCTCCATCGCCACCGCCGCGGGCATCTGGACCTGGCTGATGATCCTGATCAGCCACGTGCTCTACCGCCGCAAGGTCGTCGCGGGTGAGCTGCCCGCCTCGTCCTTCCCGGCCCCGGGCGGCGCGGTGTGCTCGTACATCGCCATCGCCTTCCTGCTCTTCGTCACGGGCTTGATCGCGTACGATGCCGACTCCCGCATCTGCCTCTACGTGATGGCGGTCTGGGCCATCGCCCTCGGCATCGGCTGGTTCGTCATGAAGTCGCGCACGCCGCAGACCGGGGAGCGCGAGGAACCGGCTCTGGAGAAGGTGGGCTGACCCACCGGCAAGACCATCCAGGACGCCCGGCCGTCGGGAGTACTCGTGGCACTCCCGCCGGCCGCCGCTCAGGGCGTCCGCCATGTGGGCCGTTCCGTACCGCACCTCGGTACGGGGCGGCCCATACTCCTATCCTGGCGACCATGCTGACCATCACCCAGGACCTGTACGACAGGATCGTCGCCCACGCCCGCGCGGACCACCCCGACGAGGCGTGCGGCGTGGTCGCCGGACCGGAGGGCACCGGCCGCCCCGAGCGCTTCATCCCGATGCTGAACGCGGCCCGCTCGCCCACGTTCTACGAGTTCGACTCCCAGGACCTGCTGAAGCTCTACCGGGAGATGGACGACCGCGACGAGGAGCCGGTGATCGTCTACCACTCCCACACCGCGACCGAGGCATACCCCTCGCGCACCGACATCGGCTACGCCAACGAGCCCGGCGCCCACTACGTCCTGGTCTCCACGGCGGACGCCGACGGCCTCGGCGACTTCCAGTTCCGTTCCTTCCGCATCCTGGACGGTGAGGTCACCGAGGAGGAGATCAAGGTCGTCGAGGCGTACTGATCCCACCCTTCGGTCGGAAAATGTCCGGCATGTGGGAACACCTTCCGGTCGGCGGACCGGGAATCGATACGATGAGCCCATGGTTCTGACCGTGGTGCGGGCCTACCGCTGACGTACCGAGCCCGCAGGTCCGACGACACCTTTCGACAGGAGCCCGCAACCATGGCCATCGAGGTCCGCATCCCCACCATCCTCCGCCAGTACACCGACGGCCAGAAGGCGGTCGAAGGCGCCGGGGAGACCCTCGCCGAGCTGTTCACCGACCTGGAGACCCGGCACGCGGGCATCCGGGACCGGGTGGTCGACGCCGGTCAGCTGCGCCGTTTCGTGAACGTCTACCTGAACGACGAGGACGTGCGCTTCGTGGACGGCATCGACACCAAGCTGTCCGACGGCGACACCGTGACGATCCTGCCGGCCGTCGCCGGTGGCATGGCCTGATCGGGCGCCGGTCCCTCATGCGTTACGACTCCCCGCTGGCCGCGGTGGGCGACACCCCTCTGGTGCGCCTGCCGCGGCTCTCGCCGTCCCCCGACGTCCGCCTCTGGGCCAAGCTGGAGGACCGCAACCCCACCGGCTCGGTCAAGGACCGCCCCGCGCTGCACATGATCGAGCAGGCGGAGAAGGACGGCCGCCTCACCCCGGGCTGCACGATCCTGGAGCCCACCTCCGGCAACACCGGCATCTCGCTCGCCATGGCCGCCAAGCTCAAGGGCTACCGGATGGTCTGCGTGATGCCGGAGAACACCTCGCAGGAGCGCCGGGACCTGCTCGCCATGTGGGGCGCGGAGATCATCCCCTCCCCGGCGGCGGGCGGCTCCAACACCGCCGTGCGCGTGGCCAAGGAGCTGGCGGCCGAGCACCCCGACTGGGTGATGCTCTACCAGTACGGCAACCCGGACAACGCGGGCGCCCACTACGCCACCACCGGCCCCGAGATCCTGGCCGACCTGCCCTCGGTGACCCACTTCGTGGCGGGCCTCGGCACCACCGGCACCCTCATGGGCGTCGGCCGCTATCTGCGCGAGCAGAAGCCGGACGTCAAGATCGTCGCCGCCGAGCCGCGCTACGACGACCTGGTCTACGGCCTGCGCAACCTCGACGAGGGCTTCGTCCCCGAGCTGTACGACGCCTCCGTGCTCACCACCCGGTTCTCCGTCGGCTCGGCGGACGCGGTGGCCCGTACCCGTGAACTCCTCCAGCAGGAGGGCATCTTCGCGGGCGTCTCCACCGGCGCCGTGCTGCACGCGGCGATCGGGGTCGGCCGCAAGGCGGTCAAGGCGGGGGAGAGCGCGGACATCGTGTTCGTGGTGGCCGACGGCGGCTGGAAGTACCTCTCCACCGGCGTCTACACCGCCGCGACCACCGAAGAGGCGGTCGAGGCCCTGCACGGCCAGCTCTGGGCGTAGTCCTCTTCGCCCCGGCCACCACAAGGCCTCTTCCGGTCAAACCCGGGAAGCTCACAAGATCGCGTCAGCCCCCTCCTATGAGGGGGCCAACCGCTTTCTATGGCGCGGCAAAGAATGTCCTGCGGTACTGCCGGGCGTCGGCGCCCCGGAGCTACGTTCCTCCCGCGACCTGACATGTCACGCTCATCGACACGTCGGACGTCTGAGAGTGTCATGCCCATGACCGCGCGCTCTGCCGCCGCTACGCGCGTCACGTGCCTGCCAATCCAGTGCGAGAACCCCCACTTCCCCATGGAGGCAGTTTCCCCATGCGTGAGTCACGCACCGGCGGGCGGAGACGGAGTCTGCCCAGACTCCTCGCCGTCGCCCTCCCCGCACTCGCCCTCTCCGTCGCCGGAATGACCGCGGCGCCCTCGGCCGGAGCCGCCCCCGCGGCCCACCCGGCCCCGGCGTCCCGCGTCACCCAGAACCACAAGGCGCTGACCGACCCCGACCGGCAGACCTTCCACACCACCGGCAAGGCCGGCCAGAAGGTCCCCACCACCCATCTGTGCGCCACCGCGCACCCGGGCCAGGCTTCCTGCTTCGCCCAGCGCCGCACCGACATCAAGCAGCGGCTCGCCTCCGCGGTCGCCGCCGCCACCCCCTCCGGCCTCTCCCCGGCCAACCTGCACAGCGCCTACAACCTGCCCTCCACCGGCGGCTCGGGCCTGACCGTCGCGGTGGTCGACGCCTACAACAACCCCAACGCCGAGGCGGACCTCGCCACCTACCGCTCCACCTACGGCCTGTCCGCCTGCACCAAGGCCAACGGCTGCTTCAAGCAGGTCTCCCAGACCGGCTCCACCACCTCGCTCCCCACCAACGACCAGGGCTGGGCGGGTGAGGAGGCGCTGGACATCGACATGGTCAGCGCGGTCTGCCCCAACTGCAACATCACCCTGGTCGAGGCCAACTCCGCCAACGACACCGACCTCGGCAAGGCCGAGAACGAGGCCGTCGCGCTCGGCGCCAAGTTCGTCTCCAACAGCTGGGGCGGCGGCGAGTCCTCCACCCAGACCACCGAGGACACCCAGTACTTCAAGCACCCCGGCGTCGCCATCACCGTCTCCGCCGGTGACGAGGCCTACGGCGCCGAGTACCCGGCGACCTCGCAGTACGTGACCGCCGTCGGCGGCACCGCGCTCACCACCGCGGCCAACTCCCGCGGCTGGAGCGAGTCCGTCTGGCACACCAGCTCCACCGAGGGCACCGGCTCCGGCTGCTCCGCCTACGACCCGAAGCCCACCTGGCAGACCGACACCGGCTGCGCCAAGCGCATGGAGTCCGACGTCTCCGCCGTCGCCGACCCGGCCACCGGCGTCGCCGTCTACGACACCTACGGCGGCTCCGGCTGGGCGGTCTACGGCGGCACCAGCGCCTCCGCCCCGATCATCGCCGGTGTCTACGCCCTGGCGGGCACCCCGGGCGCCTCGGACTACCCGGCGCAGTACCCGTACAGCCACACGGCGAACCTCAACGACGTGACCAGCGGCAACAACGGCACCTGCACCACCTCGTACTTCTGCACCGCGCGCGCCGGTTACGACGGCCCGACCGGCTGGGGCACCCCCAACGGCACGGCCGCCTTCACCTCCGGCGGCACGGGCGGCGGTGGCGGCACCTGCACCCCGGCGCAGCTGCTCGGCAACCCCGGCTTCGAGTCCGGCAACACCACCTGGACCGCCAGCAGCGGGGTCATCAACACCGACAGCGGCGAGGCCGCGCACGCCGGTTCGTACAAGGCGTGGCTCGACGGCTACGGCTCGGCCCACACCGACACGCTCTCTCAGTCGGTGACCGTCCCCACCGGCTGCCGGGCCAGCTTCACCTTCTACCTGCACGTGGACACCGCCGAGACGGGCAGCACCGCGTACGACAAGCTGACCGTGACCGCCGGTTCCACCACCCTGGCGACGTACTCGAACGTCAACGCCGCCTCCGGGTACGCGCAGAAGACCTTCGACCTGTCCTCCTTCGCGGGCCAGACGGTCACCCTGAAGTTCAGCGGCGTGGAGGACTCCTCCCTCCAGACCAGCTTCGTCGTGGACGACGCCGCCGTCACCACCAGCTGAACCGCACCACCACCCGGTCCCGCGCGCGGAAGCCGTCCGCGCGCGGGACGCGCGTGTTCCCCGGGAGCCGATCGCGCCGGTGGTACGTCACATCACCAGCGGTGCCGAGCGGCACCGGCCACGACGGAGAGGCGGACCCCATGCGCCGTACGACGTCCCGTGCCCTCGCGGCGACGGCCCTGTTCCTGCTGCTCGCGGGCTGCGGGGGCGAGTCCGCGCCCTCGGCCTCGACCAAGCCGTCCGCCGCGCCCTCGGCATCGGCCAGGCCCTCCGCCACCCCCTCGCGCTCCACCGGCTGCGCGGACCAGGTGCGGCTGACCTCCGCCGACGCCGGGAAGACGGTGTGCCTCAAGCAGGGCGGCGAGCTGCGGCTCACCCTCGACGGCACCAAGTCCCGCCCCTGGGAGCCGGTCCGGGCGAGCGGTCACGCGCTGACCGCGATCAACGCCGGGATCGTCCTCCAGCCCGGCGACGCCACCGCCGCCTACCGCGCGGCCGCCACCGGCACCGTCCACCTGACCTCCAGCCGCCCGCTGTGCGCGCAGCCCAGCTCCCCGGGCGGCATCTCCTGCAAGGGCATCCAGGAGTTCGTGGTCACCGTGCGGATCGGCTAGTCACCGGGAGGGGGACCGGAGCGGGCGCGGCCGCCGGGCGCTCTCCGGCGGGTTCCGCGAGGGTGGGGACATGGCCGTGTTCCCCCGCCCGCGACAGGCCCTAGCGCGCCAGGTGGCGCACCTGGTCCCACAGGGCCGGGTCGACGACGCCCACCCGGCGCCGGAAGTCGCCCACGCGCACCTCGCGCAGCTCGTCGGTGCGCAGGAAGCTGGGGCGTCCCTGGGCGTCGCCCACCGAGCCGGGCGGCAGCGGGATGACCCCGGCGCGCTGGTCGTGGTACTTGCTGGTGATCTTCGCGACCGTGACCCGGTCCCCGCGCACGGACAGCACCAGACAGGGCCGGTCCTTGGACTCGGGCCGGTCCTCGTAGGGCACGTCCGCCCACCAGATGTCGCCCGGTCGCGGACGGTCCGTCAGAGTCCTTGCCCGGTCCCGGGATCGGGGCCCGGTCCGGGACGTGGGCCGGGATGTGGGCCGGGACGCGGGTCTGCCGGGCGGCCGCAGCCGCCGTCCGCGCGGCCGGTGACCGCGTCCCCAGCCGTCCACGAGCGTGGCGACCAGCGCGAGCAGCACCACGGCCGCGAGCGCGAGCCACCAGGACGTGTCCATGGGGACGACGTTACCGGCGCGCGCCGCGCCTCGCGCGCCCTTGGCGCATCCCAACGCGCCCCCGATCCAGCCGAACCGGTGACACCGCAGGTGAGTTCGCCCACAACGGCGCCGGGCGGAGGAGCGACCCGCGCTTTCGCGCCTTACGCTCGACGGACCGCACGCCCCGCCCTTCCGTAATCCGCCCATCCGTCCCCCGCCTACGGAGGTTTCTGCTTCATGAAGCTCACCGTCGTCGGCAGCTCGGGGTCGTTCCCGTCCGCGGAATCGGCCTGTTCGAGCTACCTCGTCGAGGCCGACGGCTTCCGGCTGCTTCTCGACATGGGCAACGGCGCCCTCGGCGAGTTGCAGCGCCACATCGGTCTGTACGACCTCGACGCGATCTTCCTCAGCCATCTGCACGCCGACCACTGCATCGACATGTGCGCCTACTTCGTCGCGCGCTACTACCGGCACGACGGCGGCCGCTGCGCCCCCATCCCGGTCTACGGCCCCGAGGGCACCGAGCACCGCCTGACCACGGCCTACGCCGACACGCCCTCGGCGTCCTCCATGAGCGAGGTCTTCGACTTCCACACGGTCAAGCCGTCCACGTTCGAGATCGGCCCGTTCACCGTGCACACCGAGCGGGTCCGGCACCCGGTGGAGGCGTACGCCATCCGCATCGAGCACGAGGGCAAGTCCCTGACGTACTCCGGCGACACCGGTGTGTGCGACGCGCTGGACGAGCTGGCCCGGGACACCGACCTCTTCCTGTGCGAGGCCGCCTTCACCCACGGCAAGGAGAACATCCCCGACCTCCACCTCAACGGCCGCGAGGCCGGTGAGACGGCGACCCGCGCGGGCGCCGGCCTCCTGCTCCTCACCCACATCCCCCCGTGGACCGACCCCCAGGTCAACCTGGCGGACGCCCGCGAGGCGTACATGGGGCCGGTGGAACTGGCGGTGCCGAGGATGACGTACGAGCTGTAGCCCCACAGCGCATTCCGTGCCCACGGCATGGCGAAGGCCCCGGGACCTGAGCGGTCTCCGGGGCCTTCGGCCGTCTCCTGGGGAGAACTCACGCCTTGGTGAGGTCCTCCAGCTCCTCCTCGGGCTCACGGCCCGGGGTCGGCAGGTTGAACTTGGTGATCGCGAAGCGGAAGACCACGTAGTAGACCGCGGCGAACACCAGGCCGATCGGGATGATCAGCCAGGGCTTGGTGGCGAGGTTCCAGTTCAGGATGTAGTCGGTGACACCGGCGGAGAAGGTGAAGCCCGCGTGCACGCCCAGGGCCCAGGTGATGGCCATGGAGAGGGCGGTCAGCACCGCGTGGATCGCGTAGAGCACCGGCGCGATGAACATGAAGGAGAACTCGATGGGCTCCGTCACGCCGGTCACGAAGGAGGTGAGGGCGAGGGAGATCATCATGCCCATCACGGCCTTGCGGCGCTCGGGGCGGGCCGAGTGCGCGATGGCGATGGCGGCGGCCGGGAGGCCGAACATCATGATGGGGAAGAAGCCCGACATGAACTGACCGGCGGTCGGGTCACCGGCGAAGAAGCGGGTGAGGTCGCCGTGGACGATGTTGCCGGAGGCGTCCTTGTAGTCGCCGATCTGGAACCAGGAGACGGCGTTCACGAACTGGTGCATGCCGACCGGGATCAGCGCGCGGTTGACCAGGCCGAACAGACCGGCGCCGACGGCACCGAGGCCCGTCATCCACTCGCCGAAGCTGGAGATGCCCTTGCCGATCGGCTCCCAGATCAGACCGAAGAAAACACCGACCAGGGTGCCGACGAAGGCCATGATGATCGGCACCAGACGGCGGCCGTTGAAGAAGCCGAGCCAGTCCACCAGGCGCTTGCGGTGGTAGCGCTGCCAGAGCACCGCGGCCAGCAGGCCCATGATGACGCCGCCGAGAACGCCGGGGTTATTGTAGGTCGCGGCGATGTCCGCGCCGTTCTGGATCTTCGCCTCGGTGACCGGGAACGCCTTCAGGACGTTGCTGTACACCAGGAAGCCGACCAGCGCCGCGAGCGCGGTGGAACCGTCCGCCTTCTTGGCGAAGCCGATGGCCACGCCGACACAGAAGAGAAGGGGCAGGTTGTCGAAGATCGCGCCGCCCGCGGTGGCGAAGACCGCCGTGACCTTCGCGGGCACGTGCAGCTTGTCGTGAATGTCGGGCTGGCCGAAGCGGAGCAGAAGACCAGCCGCCGGCAGCACGGCGATCGGGAGCTGCAAGCTCCGGCCGACCTTCTGCAGGCCCTGGAACAGGCCCGATCCCCGCTTCTTTGCGGGGGCCGCCTCTGCGGTGGCGGTGCTCATACGTCCTCCATCGGTGATGGTCTACACCACTCAGTGGTGTAGACCTGTTTCTAGCACGATGGCGTCGATATAAGGAACCCGTGAGTTCCGGGGGGTTTGGCGGGCGTCGGGGCCGTGGTGTAGACCAGTCTCCGGACCAGCAGCGGTTCCGGTCGGTTCCGATCGGTGCGGATCAGGGAGAAAGAACATGGCCACCAAGGCTGAGAAGATCGTCGCCGGGCTCGGCGGCATCGAGAACATCGACGAGATCGAGGGCTGCATCACCCGGCTGCGGACCGAGGTCCACGACGCCTCCCTGGTCGACGACGCCGCCCTGAAGGCCGCGGGCGCCCACGGTGTCGTCAAGATGGGCAACGCCATCCAGGTCGTCATCGGCACCGACGCCGACCCGATCGCCGCGGAGATCGAAGACATGATGTGAGCCGACCGGCTCGCCGCGCAGGGGCTCCTTCCCTCCCGACCGGGAAGGAGCCCTTCGTCGCGCCCGCGGGGGAAAGAGACCCCGCCCGCGCCCGATAGGGTCGTCCCCATGTCTCGCATCGACGGCCGCACGCCCGAACAGCTCCGCCCGGTCACCATCGAACGCGGCTGGAGCAAGCACGCCGAGGGCTCCGTCCTCGTCTCCTTCGGCGACACCAAGGTCTTCTGCACCGCCACCGTCACCGAAGGCGTCCCCCGCTGGCGCAAGGGCAGTGGCGAGGGCTGGGTGACCGCCGAGTACTCCATGCTGCCCCGCGCCACCAACACCCGCGGCGACCGCGAGTCCGTGCGCGGCAAGATCGGCGGCCGCACCCACGAGATCTCCCGCCTCATCGGCCGCTCCCTGCGCGCCGTCATCGACTACAAGGCGCTCGGCGAGAACACCATCGTCCTCGACTGCGACGTCCTCCAGGCCGACGGCGGCACCCGTACCGCCGCCATCACCGGCGCCTACGTCGCCCTCGCCGACGCCGTCGCCTGGGCCCAGGCCAAGAAGCTGATCAAGCCCGGCCGCAAGCCGCTCACCGGCACCGTCGGCGCCGTCTCCGTCGGCATCGTCGACGGCGTCCCGCTGCTCGACCTCTGCTACGAGGAGGACGTGCGCGCCGAGACCGACATGAACGTCGTCTGCACCGGCGACGGCCGCTTCGTCGAGGTCCAGGGCACCGCCGAGGCCGAGCCCTTCGACCGCGACGAGCTGAACGCCCTCCTCGACCTCGCCGTCACCGGCTGCGCCGAACTGACCCTGCTTCAGCAGGCCGCGCTCGAGACCACCCTGGGCTCGTAGGCAAAGCACCGGTCAAAACAGCGGGTCGCCCCGGGCAACCCCCGCTCTTCCCACGGCGTCTGTGACGGTACGGGCATGCGGCCGAAAGGCCGTGTGCCCGGCCAGCCGTACCAGGGGAGGAGCCCGACATGGCCGCCGGCCGCCGCCGTACCACCGCCATCGCCGCCGCACTGGTGACCACCGCGCTCACCGCCGGTCTCGCCACCGGCTGCAGCGCCGTGGACAAGGCCCTGGACTGCGTACGGACCGCCGACTCCGTCGCGGACAGCGTCACCGACCTCCAGCAGGCCGTGGAGAACGCCACCAACGACCCGGGCCAGGCCGACGCCTCCCTGGACGCCATCCAGAAGGACCTCGACCGGATCGGCGACAAGACCGACGACGCCGACGTCAACAAGGCCGTCGACGACCTGGACCGGGCCGTCCGCAACGTCCGCCAGGCCATCAAGGACGGCGACGCCACCCCGGACGTCACCCCCGTGACCGACGCGGCGGGTGAACTCACCAAGGTCTGCACGCCGTAAGGGCGTTGGCCGAAGGCCGCGGCTCGCACCGGCCCTCGGCGGCTCAGTGGCCCCAGTGGCGCTTCCGCTGCTCCTCGCGCCGCGCACAGCGCCGCTCGTACCGCTCCTGACGGCGCAGGTCCCGCTCCTCGCGGCGCAGCTCCTTCAGGCGCAGCCGCTCGGCCCGGGTCACCTTGCGCTCCACGCCGACCCCGCCCCAGAAGGCGAACCCGCTGATGATCACGCGGGGCGCCCCGGGCTCGCCCGGCTCGTCCCACTCGGGGTGCTCGAAGCCGCCCATCACACCGATGCCGCGCACCACCACCTCGACGCCCGGCGGCACGGTCACCTCCATACCGCCCATGACCGCGATGCAGCTGATCTCGACCTCGCGGTCCGCGAAGTACGCCTCGCGCAGGTCGATCTCGCCCCCGCCCATGAACGCGAAACAGGTGAACTTCTTCGGCATCGTCCAGCGCCCCTTGCGCTGGAAGCCCGACATCACCGCCACCGCGCCCGTCGAGGAACCCTCGCCGCCGACGATCCGCGACGCCCAACTCCCCTCGGGAGCGGGCTGCTTGACGAACGACACGGGCGACGGAGCGGCCGCCCCCGGCACCGGAAGATCCCGGGTCAGCGGGGCCAGCTCGCCGTACGTACGCGCCGTGTACGCCCCCTCCAGCCGCTCCTCGAACTCCTGCATGTCCAGGCGCCCTTCGGCCAGGGCGTCGCGCAGCACCTCGGCGACCCGCTCACGGTCCGCGTCGGAGGCCCTGAGATCCGGGACGGCATCGGGGGTACGAAGGTCCGGAACGGAGTCGTCGGTCATGACAGCAGACTACGAGACCGCCTTCTCCGCGTACATCTTGGCGATGACCGACTCGATGTCGGGTTCGCGCACCGACAGATCGACCAGCGGATACCCGGCCGCCAGATGCGCCACCAGCGGCGCCGCCGACTGCCCCGCCGGGAACGCCAGCCACTGCCGGGGCCCCTCCACCCGGACCACCCGGGCCGAGGGCACCTCCACCGGGGGCAGTTCCCGCTCCAGGTCCACCACGAGCGTCCGCTCGCCCTCGGCGGCCTCGTGCAGCCCGGCCAGCGGGCCGTCGTACATCAGCCTGCCGTGGTCGATCACCATCACCCGCGAGCACAACTGCTCGATGTCCTGGAGGTCGTGGGTGGTCAGCAGGACCGTGGTGCCGCGCTCGGTGTTCAACTCCTTGAGGAAACCCCGGACCTTGGCCTTGGAGACGACATCCAGGCCGATCGTCGGCTCGTCCAGGTACAGCACCTCGGGGTCGTGCAGCAGGGCGGCCGCGATGTCACCGCGCATCCGCTGACCGAGGGAGAGTTGGCGCACCGGGACGTCCAACAGGTCGCCCAGTTCGAGGAGTTCGACGCAGCGGTCCAGGTTCTCGCGGTAACGGGCGTCCGGGATGCGGTACATGCGGTGGGCCAGCCGGTAGGAGTCGATCAGCGGGAGGTCCCACCACAGCGTCGTGCGCTGCCCGAACACCACCCCGATCCGGTGTGCGAGCCGGGTCCGCTCCCGCGAGGGGTCGATCCCGGCCACCCGCAGCCTGCCCGCGCTCGGCGTCAGGATGCCGGTCAGCATCTTGATCGTGGTCGACTTCCCGGCGCCGTTCGGCCCGATGTACCCCACCATCTCGCCGCGCGCCACGGTGAACGAGAGCGAGTCCACCGCCCGCACCTCGCGCCGCTCCCGCTTCAGGAAGCCCGTCTTCCTGCGCACCTGGAAGACCTTCTCGACCTTCTCCAGCGCGATGAAATCAGCGTCCGACATCCGGCTAGCTCCCTGTGCTCCGATACGTACGAAGTCCCGCCCGCCAGGCCAGCCCCGCCAGCGCGCAGCAGCCCACCGCGACCGGCAGCGGCGCGAACGCGACCCACTCCGGCAGGCGCAGCGGATACGGCCGCCCGAGCACGTAGCAGGCGGGCAGCCAGTTGACGAAGGCCAGCGGCAGCACGAACGTCACCCCGCGCACCAGCTCCCGCCCGAACACCGTCGGCGGGTACTGGAGCAGCGTCGTACCGCCGTAGGTGAAGGCGTTCTGCACCTCCGAGGCGTCCTGCGCCACGAACTGGAACGCCGCCCCCGCCACGAACACCGCGCAGAAGATCCCGAACCCGCTCACCACCGTCAGCGGCAGCAGGACCAGCTTCGGCACCGTCCAGTCCACGTCCAGCCGGGACAGCGACCAGCCGAGCACCAGCGCGCCCTGCGTCACCCGGCCGAGCCGCCGCAGCGCGAACTTGTCCGCCGCCACCTGCGCGAGGACCGGCGCCGGACGCACGAGGAGCGTGTCCAGCGTGCCGTCGCGCACCCGGCGGCCCAGCCGGTCCATCGAGCCGATCGCCAGGTCGGCCAGGCCGAACGACAACCCCGCCAGGCCGTACAGGAACGCCACCTCGGGCAGCGTCCAGCCGCCCAGCTTCTCCACCCGGGAGAACATCAGCATGATCGCCACGAAGTCGAAGGAGGTCGCGGCGAAGTTCCCGAACGCGGTCATCGCGAACGAGGCGCGGTACGCCATCGTGGAGCGCAGCCACATGCCCGCGACGAGCCGGTAGGCGCGGACGCCCTCGCGCACCCGTCCCACGGTGTCCTCAGCCACCCTGGACCACCACCCGCCGCGTCGCCGCCGACTGCAGCAGCCGGCCCGCGCCGAGCAGCGCCACCGCCCACGCGCCCTGGAAGAGATACGTCCGCAGCGGGTCCGCCTCTCCCAGCAGCACGTCTGCCGGGGCCTGGAGCAGCGAGGACCACGGCAGCGCGCGGACGACCTCGCCGAGCGCGCCCGGGAACACGTTCAGCGGCAGCAGCATCCCCGAGCAGAACACCCCGGCCAGCCACGCCATTTGAGCCATTCCGGCCCCGTCCATGAGCCAGAACGCGCTCAGCGCCACCAGATAGCGGATGCCGAAACCCACCAGCATCGCCAGCACGATCGACACGAAGAAGGCCAGCCAAGTGCCCACGTCCCGGGGCAGATACGCCGGGAAACACAGGACGCCCACGAAGAACGGCACGAGCCCGCGCCCCAGCAGCTGGAAGAACGCCCGCCCCAGATCCGCCGCCAGCCACCACAGTTGAAGATCCGCGGGCCGGTACAGGTCGATCGCGACATCACCCGTACGGATGCGTTCCATCAGCTCCTCCTCGGCGCCCCCGCCCCCGATCGCGAGCGTCGACAGCAACGCCTGGCCCAGCCACACATAGGTCACGGCCTGCGTCTCGTCGTAACCGCCGAGATGGGGGCGGGCGTCCCACAGCGCACGGTAGGTGTAGACGATGATGAGTCCGAAGACGGTGTTGGTGAACACCCCTGCCGCAGTGGCGGCCCGGTAGGTCGCGTACCGTCTGAATCCCCCTGCTGCGACGGCCGCGTACAACCGTCCCGCGCTCACGTCGGTCCACCTCCTGGACTCTTCGACACCGAAGCGCAGGAGCCTAGTCCGGAAGCCCGGCGGCATGCCACGCGTTTTCCGTGCCGGAAGCGTGCCTGAATCCGGGAACGGAACGCCAGGTGCGAGAGTCTTCAAACTGGGGGCGCAGGTAGGCGTACGAGGCGTACGGAAACGTACGACGCGAAACAGGAGTCCGTGCACGAGATGAGCGACGAGCAGCCGCATCAGCCGACCGAGGGCGGGGCGCCCGGCGCACCGCGACCGGCTGAGGGGCCCGACACCCCGGGCCACCAGGCGAGGCCGGAACCCCGGAACCCCGGGGGCGCGGGCGATTCCCGCCCTTCCGCTCCGCGGGGTGGGGCGGACGAGGGGGGCCGGGCCGACGTGGGCCGGCCGTCCCAGGCGGGGGGCGCGGGGAGTTCCGGGGGACAGACCGGTGGCGCGGGTCGCCCCGGCGCGCCGAACCAGGCCGCCGGTGCCAACCGCCCCGGCCAGGGTGGGCAGACC
>NZ_WWIR01000374.1 GCF_009863025.1 Streptomyces sp. SID4985
CCTCCCGCCACCGCCCCGGCCCCACGGCCCCGGCCGCCCGCTCCCTGGCCACGCAGTGCACCGGCAGTACCCCCAGCCCCCACCCGCCGAGCACCACGGAGCCCTCCAGGACCCCCGCGCCCTCCCCCAGCGCCAGCCGCACCGCGGCCCACCACCACGCCGCACTCAGCCCGAGAACAGCCCCCCAGCGCATCACACGCACCATGGCCCGCCACCTCCAGCCGGACGCTAGACCGCCGCCTGTCCCGCGAGGAAGGCGCACCGAGGGCTCACCGGAGCAAGATGGGGAATCGGACTCCTCTCCCATGCCCTGCATTCGCCCGCGCCTAGGAGTTCTCCGCCTGCCACATCCAGTGGTGCTTCTCGAGGTCCCCCGTGATCCCGATGAGGAGGTCCTCGGTCACCGGGTCGGCGTCGCCGGTCGCGTGGACCCGTTCACGCATACGGGTGATGACCGCGCCGAGGGCGGCGACCATCGTGCCGACCGCGTCCGTGTCCTTGATCCAGCCCGCGGGCGCGGACTCCATGCCGCTGCCGGAGGCAACGGAGGCCGCCCGCCCGTCCGGCGAGATGCCGAGCGCGGAGGCCCGTTCGGCCACCGTGTCCGAGTGGGCGCGCGCGGAGGCGACCACGTCGTCGAGCTGGAGGTGGATGGAGCGGAAGCGCGGGCCGACGACGTTCCAGTGGATCTGCTTGGCGACCAGCGAGAGGTCCACCAGGTCGACGAGCGCGCCCTGCAGGGCGTCGGAGACGGTCTTCAGCGCGTCCTCGGACAGCGGGCTCTTCACCACGTACATCGCCGTTCCTCCGGGGTTCTCGGGCAGCCACCAGCGGCGTGCCACCATCGGCCTGCCTCCACCATGACCGGCCCCGTGGACCCCGGCAAACGGTGGAAGCCGGGATGCAAGCCGCCACGCCGTGGCCCGGCACAAGCCCCGCCGATCGGAGGAAAGGGCGGCGCGGACGGCCGAAAGCCCCGGAAACCCGGAAGGACGAATGAGCTGAAGCACGGAAGAGCGAAGGAGCCCCGAAGGACGAAGGAGCCCGGACACGCGAAAGCCCCGGCCGGGCCTCACCAGGATCTCCCTGGGAAGCCCTGCCGGGGCTTCACACGTATGGGGCTGTCAGGCCGCGCGCGTGACGCTCACGCGGCGGCGACCGCCTCGGCCGGTGCCTTGATGGTCACCCGTTCCGGTGGCACACCGGTCACCGAGACGGAACCCAGCATCGGACGGACCGGCGCCGGGACGGCGTCGGTGACCGCGGCGGACTGGGCCAGCTCGGCGAGGGCGAGCTCGTCGCTCACTTCCCGCATGAGTTCCGACATCCGTACGTCCAGCGCGTCGCAGATGGCGGAGAGCAGCTCGGAGGATGCCTCCTTCTGCCCCCGCTCCACCTCGGAGAGATAGCCGAGTGAGACTCGGGCGGACGAGGAGACTTCGCGCAGAGTACGGCCCTGGCGCTGGCGCTGCCGACGCAGCACGTCACCCAGCAGGCGACGGAGCAGAATCATCGGTGGCTCCCTCCTCGGACCGCGTAGCCGCATCCTTCTCGCCCCACCGTACCGCCTCGCGCCGCGGCCGTGCGGGGAGCGATGTCGTGTTCACTCAGGGCTGCAAACATCAAAACCCCCCGTTCCGTTCCGTATCCTGTGCCCGCTCATTTCCGGTCTGTTCGCCCGCAAGCTCCCGTAGAAGCAGGGCGAGTACGCTCCGTACACTCTCCCTACGAATTTCCGCACGGCTGCCGTTCAACCGCAGGGCCTCCACTTTTCCGCCGGGGGCGGAATCAAGGCGCTTTCCGGCCGGTCCGGCGAGGGCGACGAAGACCGTTCCCACCGGGTTCCCGTCCTGCGGATCGGGGCCGGCGACGCCCGTGGTGGCGATGCCCCAGTCGGCCCCGAGGGCCTGGCGCACCCCTGCGGCCATCTGGGCCGCGACCTGCGGGTCCACCGCCCCGCGACGCTCCAGGAGAGCGGCGTCGACACCGAGGAGCCGGTGCTTGAGCTCGGTGGCGTAGGCGGTGACCGAACCGCGGAAGACCCGGGACGCCCCGGGTACCGCCGTGATCTCCGCGGCGACCAGGCCACCGGTCAGCGATTCGGCGACGGCGAGCGTCTCTCCGCTCACCGTCAGTAGCCGGACCAGTTCCGTGGCCGTGGTCGTCACGCTTCCTGTTCCTCCAACGCCGCCGCGCGCTCCGCGATTCCCCGGCGGCGCAGCACGATGGCCTGTCTCACATAGTCGAGCCCGGTGACCACGGTGAGGATCACCGCGGCGGCCATCACCCAGAACCGCAGGGTGGCCAGCCAGCCGGTCAGCGCCAGCACGTACATCCCGACGGCGATGCCCTGGGTGAGCGTCTTGAGCTTGCCGCCCCGGCTGGCGGGGATCACGCCGTACCGGATGACCACGAAACGCATCAGGGTGATGCCGAGTTCCCGGCCGAGGATGACCACCGTCACCCACCAGGGCAGATCGCCCAGGGACGACAGGCAGATGAGCGCCGCGCCCATGATCGCCTTGTCGGCTATCGGGTCGGCGATCTTCCCGAAGTCGGTGACCAGGTTGTAGGTGCGCGCCAGATGACCGTCGAAGAGATCGGTGATCATGGCGACGGCGAAGGCCGCCCAAGCGAACGAGCGCCAGGCCGGGTCGTAGCCGCCGTCCTCCAGCATCAGGACCACGAAGCCGGGCACCAGGACCAGCCGGAGCATGGTCAGCAGATTGGCCACGTTCCAGACACTGGCCTGGTTGACGGCGGCGGCCGCGATCTTGCCGCCACGCAGGGGCCGCGCGTCCGGCGCGAGGGCGGCGGGGCCGGAGACCTCCGGAACACCGTCGGCGGCCCGGTCCGAGGCGCTGTGCGCGCCCGGGGAGCCGCCCGAGGCGGATGCCGGGACTCCGGTCATCTGGCCGCCTCCTCGCTACACACCGACGAGCCCGGAAGCGGCTCGGCCACCAGGTCGACACCCTCCGTGCCGACCACCTTGGCCTCGACGATACGTCCGACGCTCAGGCCCTCGCCGCTCGTGAGCAGCACCTGGCCGTCCGTCTCCGGGGCCTGGTGCGCGGCGCGGCCGTACGTGCCGTCCTCGCCGTCGACGGATTCCACGAGGACGTGCACGGTCTCCCCGAGGCGTTCCTCGGCGCGCTGCGAGACCAGCTCCTCGGCGAGCCGCGAGACGCGTGCGAGGCGCTCGGCCACCACGTCCTCGTCGAGCTTGTTGTCGTAGGTCGCGGCCTCGGTGCCGTCCTCGTCGGAGTAGCCGAAGACGCCGATGGCGTCCAGGCGGGCGCCGGTCAGGAAGCGCTCCAGCTCGGCCAGGTCGGACTCGGTCTCGCCGGGGAAGCCGACGATGAAGTTGGAGCGCACACCGGCCTGGGGCGCCTTGGAGCGGATGGTGTCCAGCAGTTCCAGGAAGCGGTCGGTGTCGCCGAAGCGGCGCATGGAGCGCAGCACGTTCGGCGCGGAGTGCTGGAAGGACAGGTCGAAGTACGGGACGACCTTCGGGGTGGAGGTCAGCACGTCGATCAGGCCGGGCCGCATCTCGGCCGGCTGGAGATAGCTGACGCGCACCCGCTCGATGCCGTCCACGTCGGCCAGCTCGGGCAGCAGGGACTCCAGGAGGCGGATGTCGCCCAGGTCCTTGCCGTAGGAGGTGTTGTTCTCGGAGACCAGCATGATCTCCTTGACGCCCTGCTCGGCCAGCCAGCGCGTCTCGTTCAGGACGTCGCTGGGGCGGCGGGAGATGAAGGAGCCCCGGAAGGACGGGATGGCGCAGAAGGAGCAGCGCCGGTCGCAGCCGGAGGCCAGCTTGACCGAGGCGACCGGGGAGCCGTCCAGGCGGCGGCGCAGGGGTGCGCGCGGTCCCGAGGAGGGCGCGATGCCGTCCGGGAGGTCGACGGGGGCGTGCCCCGGCAGGGCGACGGAGGCCGCGGACTCCTGGCGCTCGGCCGGGCTGATCGGCAGCAGCTTGCGGCGGTCGCGTGGGGTGTGGGCGGCGTGGATGCCGCCGGACAGGATGGTCTGCAGCCGGTCGGAGATGTCGGAGTAGTCGTCGAAGCCGAGCACGCCGTCGGCCTCGGGCAGCGCCTCGGCCAGTTCCTTGCCGTACCGCTCGGCCATGCAGCCCACGGCCACGACGGCCTGGGTTCTGCCATGGTCCTTGAGGTCGTTGGCCTCCAGGAGGGCGTCGACGGAGTCCTTCTTGGCGGCTTCGACGAATCCACAGGTGTTGACGACGGCGACGTCCGCGTCCGCGGCGTCCTCGACGAGCTGCCAGCCGTCCGCCTCCAAGCGGCCTGCGAGCTCCTCCGAGTCCACCTCGTTACGGGCGCAGCCGAGAGTGACGAGTGCGACGGTACGGCGTTCAGGCATGGGCTCAAGACTACTTTGTCTGACCGGCACCCTATGTCGACGGGGTTGGCCGCTCCCGGCCAACCCCGTCGGTACACCGCTCACCCCGGGGTCACCCCCGGAGAAGTCATCCCACCTCGGGGTCGCCCTTGGTGTAGGTCAGACGCTCCACGGCGCCCGGCCGGAAGTCGTCGTCGATCTTCTTGCCGTTGACGTACAGCTGGATCGCCCCGGCGTCGCCGAGGATCAAGTTGATCTTGGAGCTGTCCTGGAAGGTCTTGGACTGGCCCTTGTCGAGCAGCCCGTCGAAGAGCATCCGGCCGTTGTGGTCCTTGGCGGAGATCCAGCTGCGCCCGTTGGCCGCGCTGACCTGGACGGTCACCTTGTCCTGGGGGGCGGCGGCGATGGCGCTGTCGGACGGGTCGGACTTCGGGACGACGGGCTTGGCCGTGGTCGGCGCGGCGGTCGGGGACTTGGTGACGGTGGGCGAGGGGCTGGCGTCGGCGGCCTGCGTGTCGGCCCCGCCGTCGTCGCCCTTGAAGGCGGTGAAGCCGACGAAACCGATCACGACGACGATCGCGGCGACCATGGCGGCCGTCCAGTTGGGCCCCCGCCGTTCGGGTCGGATGCGCTCGGCCTCGAACAGCGGCGCGGCCGGGGTGGGCGCGGGCCGGCCGCCGTGCTCGGCGTCGAACTGCTCGACCAGCGGCGCGGGGTCGAGGTGCACGGCACGGGCCAGTGTGCGAATGTGCCCACGGGCGTACACGTCGCCGCCACAGGGCGCGAAGTCGTCGGCTTCTATGGCGTGCACGATGGCGAGACGGACGCGCGTGGCGTTGCTGACGTCGCTCACCGTCAGACCGGCGGCGAGGCGCGCCTTCTTGAGGGCATGGCCGACGGAGGGACGCTCTTCGTCGGGTACGTCGTGGAACGGACGCTCGTCTTCGGGGGAGTTGCTGCCGATGGACACGGGGGCGCCTTTCGAGCGTGTGAGCCACCTGTGCTGGAGGTTCAGTCTAGGCGGGGTGCGAAAGGGTGGGGCAAGCGGGCGACGGGACTTTGTACGCCATCGGAATGGCCGCTCAGCCCGACGGCGGGACGGGGGAGTCGGCCCCCGAAGGAAACCTCTACCCCGCATCTCGCTCAACTTGACGTACTGCGAAGGGAAACGGTTGCTCATCGAGATCTAACGGGTGGATCACGGTGGTGCCGCCACCCGGCGCAACTACGACACGCCGGGTGGCCTGTTCCCCTTCGGCGTGTTAACCGTCGGACTCCCCGCGGATGACGGCGAGCACTCCGTCCAGTTCGTCGGGTTTCACGAGAACGTCACGCGCCTTCGAACCCTCGCTCGGACCCACGATGTTCCGGGACTCCATGAGGTCCATCAGCCGGCCCGCCTTGGCGAAGCCCACGCGCAGCTTGCGCTGGAGCATGGAGGTGGAGCCGAACTGCGTGGAGACCACCAGCTCGGCCGCCTGGCACAGCAGGTCGAGGTCGTCGCCGATGTCCTCGTCGATCTCCTTCTTCTGCTTGGTTCCCACGGTGACGTCGTCCCGGAAGACCGGCGCCATCTGGTCCTTGCAGTGCTGGACGACGACCGCGACCTCCTCCTCGGTCACGAACGCGCCCTGCATACGGGTCGGCTTGTTGGCGCCCATGGGGAGGAAGAGGCCGTCGCCCTTGCCGATGAGCTTCTCGGCGCCGGGCTGGTCGAGGATGACGCGGGAGTCCGCCAGCGAGGAGGTCGCGAAGGCCAGCCGGGAGGGCACGTTGGCCTTGATGAGACCGGTGACCACGTCCACGGAGGGCCGCTGCGTGGCGAGCACCAGGTGGATGCCGGCCGCGCGGGCGAGCTGCGTGATACGCACGATGGAGTCCTCGACGTCGCGGGGAGCGACCATCATCAGGTCGGCCAGCTCGTCCACGATCACCAGCAGATACGGGTACGGCTGCAGCTCGCGCTCGCTGCCGGGCGGCGACGTGACCTTGCCCTCGCGCACCGCGCGGTTGAAGTCGTCGATGTGCCGGTAGCCGTAGGCGGCGAGGTCGTCGTAGCGCAGGTCCATCTCGCGCACGACCCACTGGAGCGCCTCGGCGGCCCGCTTGGGGTTGGTGATGATCGGCGTGATCAGGTGCGGGATGCCCTCGTAGGCGGTCAGCTCGACGCGCTTGGGGTCGACCAGGATCATGCGCACGTCGTCGGGGGTCGCGCGCATCATGATCGAGGTGATCAGGCAGTTGATGCAGGACGACTTGCCGGAGCCGGTCGCACCGGCGACCAGCATGTGCGGCATCTTGGCCAGCGAGTGCATCACGTACCCGCCCTCGACGTCCTTGCCGAAGGCGACCAGCATCGGGTCGTCGTCCTCGGCGGACTCCGCGAGGCGCAGCACGTCGCCGAGGTTGACCATCTCCCGGTCGGTGTTGGGGATCTCGATGCCGACCGCCGACTTGCCGGGGATCGGGCTGATGATCCGCACGTCCGGGCTGGCGACGGCGTACGCGATGTTCTTGGTGAGCGCGGTGATCCGCTCGACCTTCACGGCGGGGCCGAGCTGGACCTCGTAGCGGGTGACCGTCGGGCCCCGGGTGAAGCCGGTGACGTCGGCGTCCACCTTGAACTCGCTGAACACCGTGCGCAGCGAGGCCACGATCGCGTCGTTGGCCGCGCTGCGCGCCTTGCCGGGGCCGCCCCGGGTGAGCAGGTCGAGGGAGGGCAGCGCGTAGGTGATGTCCCCGGCGAGCTGGAGCTGTTCGGCGCGCGCGGGCATCTCGCGGGGCGCGGGCGGGGCCGCCTTGGTGAGGTCGGGCACGCTGCCGGAACCCGAGGAGCCGCCGGAACCCGAGGATGTGTCCCGTCGCGGCCGGGCGCCCGGCACCGGGGACGGCGTCGGCACCGGCGTCGTCTCCTCGCGGTCGCCCACGCTCACGCCCTGGGTGAGATCGGCGACCACCGGAGAGGGCGGCATCCCGTGCAGCACGGCCCCGTCGAGCGCGGCGGCGGCCGCAGCGGCGACGTCCACCGCGTCCATCGGCCGCTTCCCGTCGGGCTGGGGCACGGCGGAGCGCCGGGGGCGGCTCCGGCGGCGCGCGAGGGCGTCCTCCTCGGCGCTGTCCGGGTC
>NZ_WWIR01000375.1 GCF_009863025.1 Streptomyces sp. SID4985
CCGCTCCTTGACGGGCAAACGTTGCCTGCCGCGGCACTAGACCAAGTTCACCTCACCGCGACCGGACGCGCCGCACCGGAGATCACAGCCCCCGGTGCGCGCCCCACAGTTCGGCCGCGCGACCGGCCGCCCGCTCGATGAGCGCGGCCAACTCGGGCCGGTCCGGCACCGCGAAGGACACGTACGCGCCACGCCCGCCGTCGACCGGCCGCCCGTACGCCTTCGCGGCCAGTCCGCCGTCCGGCAGCAGCCGCACGTTCAACGTGGTCAGCCGGAACTCCTGCCCGCGGCGGCTGTCCGTCCAGCAGAGCTCCTCCGGCACCCGCACATTGATCGCCAGGGCCGACACTTCGACAGCACCGTCACCAGTCATCCGGGCATTGTCCCAGCGCCGGGAAGCTGGCCGCCAACCTCGCCCCATGTCGGCCCTGGGGCCCGTCGGGGATGCTGATCAGCGGGGTCGCGTTACGGAGTCAGCCCCAGCAGCGCGGGCACGTCCGCGAACGAATCCACCACGTGGTCGGGCGTGCCGCTCGCGCGGTCGAGGGTGTCCGGCTGGAACTTGCCGGTCCGCACCAGCACTCCGGTGATCCCGAGCCGCTGTGCCCCCAGTACGTCCGACTCCACGTCGTCCCCGACCATCACCGCCTCGGCCGCGTCCACGCCCAGCCGGTCGAGCGCCGCCCGGAAGAACGCGGCCGACGGCTTCCCGGCGACCTCGGCCTTGGTCCCGGCCGCCGCCTCCAGCCCCGCGATGTACGCCCCGGCGTCGAGCTGGAGTCCGGCGTCGGTCCGCCACGTGAGGTTGCGGTGCAGGGCGACGAGGCGCGCGCCACGGCGAAGATGGCTGAAAGCTCGGTTCACAGCGGCGTAGCTGAATTCCGGACCCGCACCACCGACGAGCACGACATCGGGCGCGTCCGAGTCGTCCTCGCCATCCTCGTCGACGAGGGTGATCCCGGCCAGATCCTCCTCGATGTCCCCGCTGTTCAGCAGCGCGCACCGGGTGCCCGCCAGGTACGCGGCGGTGGCGGCGGGCGCGGTGAGGATGTCGTCGGCGTCCACGGCGAACCCCGCCCCGGCGAGCGCGGCGGCGACCGAGGCCCGCGTCCGGGAGGTGGTGTTGGTCACCAGCACCACCCCGAGGCCGCGGTCCCGCAGCACCCGCAGCGCCTCCACCGCACCGGGCAGCGCCCGCCAGGAGACGGTCAGCACCCCGTCGATGTCGACCAGCACGCCTCGCACATCCCGCACGCCTCGCACGTCCGCAAGGGAAGCCATACCCGGACCATAACCGCCCCGGCCCGCCCCTCGCCTACGCTCGCCCCATGCCCCCGCACCTCCTGATCCTCGGCGGCACGACGGAGGCCCGCGAACTGGCCGCCGCGCTCGCCGCCGACCCCGCCGTACGCGTCACCACCTCCCTCGCGGGCCGCGTGACCCGGCCGGTCCCCCTGACGGGAGACACCCGCACGGGCGGCTTCGGCGGCCCTGCCGGCCTCGCCGACTGGCTCCGCGTCCACCACGTGGACGCCCTGATCGACGCCACCCACCCCTTCGCGCGAAAGATCACCACGAACGCCCTCCAGGCCGCACGGGAGGCGAAAATCCCGGCGCTCGTCCTACGCCGCCCCGGCTGGCACCCGACCCCCGGCGACGACTGGCACCCGGTCCCCACCCTGACGGCTGCCGCAGCACCCCTCCCCGCCCTCGGTCACCGCGTCTTCCTCACCACCGGCCGCCTGGGCCTGTCAGCCTTCGCCGCGCTGGAGGACCTCCACTTCCTCGTACGCTCCGTGGAACCCCCAACCCCACCTCTGCCCCCGCACACCGAACTCCTCCTGGCGCGCGGCCCGTTCACCCTCGCGGACGAGCTGGACGTCCTCCGCGCCCACCGGATCGACGTACTGGTCACCAAGGACAGCGGAGGCGGGGCAACGGCCCCGAAACTGACGGCGGCCCGCCAACTCGGCCTGCCCGTAGTGGTCGTAGAACGCCCTCCGCTGCCGGAGGACGCGATGACGGTGCCGGACGCACAGGGCGCGCTGGCCTGGCTCGACGCGCTCCAACTGCGCTGAACGGAAAGCCACTTGCGCCCCCGGAATCAGCCCTCGTCCCCGTGCCTGCGCAGCAGATACGTATCCATGATCCAGCCCTTGCGCTCCCGAGCCGCCGCCCGCAACTCCTCGATGCGCGGGGCGACTTCGCCGAGAGGGCCGGAGACCAGGATCTCGTCCGGGGTGCCGATGTACGCGCCCCAGTAGATGTCCATGTCCTCCCCGGCGTACCGCAGGAACGTCTGGTGTGCGTCCAGCATCACCACGACGTCGTCCACCCCGTCGGGAAACCCCTCCGCCAGGCGCCGCCCAGTCGTGATCTGCACGGGCCGCCCCACCCGGTTCAGCCCCGTACGGTGCCGGGCGACCAGCGAGGAGACACTGCTGATCCCGGGTATCACGTCGTACTCGAACTCCACCGCCCCCCGCTCCAGCACCTCCTCCAGAATCGCGAGCGTGCTGTCGTAGAGCGCCGGGTCGCCCCAGACGAGAAAGGCCCCCGTGCCGTCCGCGCCGACCTCCTGCCCGATGAGCCGCTCGTAGATCCCGGCCCGCGCGCTCCGCCAGTCCCCGACCGCCGGCGAGTACTCCGCCCCGCCCGCCTTCCGGTCCCGCTCCGGATCCCGCGCCTCCACGACCCGGTACGACCCCGGCTCCAGATGCGCGTCCAGAATCTCCCGGCGCAGCCCCGTCAGATCGCTCTTCGCCTCCCCCTTGTCCAACAGGAAGAACACGTCGGTACCGCGCAGCGCCTTGACCGCCTGCAACGTCAGCTGGTCGGGGTCGCCGGCACCGATCCCGATGACATGAATCTTTCGCACGGGTCGAGTGTGCCGTACGAGGTTCGCAAGGGGTCGGGCTGGGCCGAGCTGCGGCCCGGGGACGGATTCAGGCGGGGGGCCGGTCGCCGCCGAGCCGGTTGTCGAGGCAGTGCGTACTGACAAGAGCGGACCGTGCTCAGGACCTCAGGACCTCGGAACCTCAGGACCTGAGCCTGGGCGCCTCCACCCCGGCGTCGACAACTCCCCCCTCCTTCTCCACCCGCTCGGCCAGCGCCACGGCCCACTCGCCGACCCCGCCGAGATCGATCCCGTGCGGCCGGGGCTCCCCGCTCTCCACCCCCCACTCCCGCACGGCCCCCGCACCGCGCCGCAGCAGCCGGGCACCGCCCGTCACGTTCCCCCGAGCCGCATGGGTGAGCCCCACCGCGACCTGCGCCAGCCCCCGCCACAGCCCCCGCTCACTCTCGGGCCCCGACTTCCAGGCGTCCTCGAACACCTCGTGCGCGTGGAACGGCTTCCCCGCGTCCAGCAGCGCCTGCGCCTCCACGACCGTCTCCTCCGGCGACCGCACGACCCCCTCGGGCTGCCGCTCCACCCCGTCCGCGCCGTACGGCAACGGCCGCCCCAGCCCGTCCCGGGGCCGCGCGTTACGCGCCCGCCCCTCCACGTCCCGGTCCCGCCCGTCGCCCACCGGCCTCGCGTCCGCGTCTCCCATACGACCGATTGTCCCCTCCCCACCCCCACCGGCTTCGGCCCAGCCCCCTACGTGGGGTAAAGTGCTGTTCGCGCGATCACGCGGGTCACCGCGAGTAAGCGCATCGGGACGTGGCGCAGCTTGGTAGCGCACTTGACTGGGGGTCAAGGGGTCGCAGGTTCAAATCCTGTCGTCCCGACTCG
>NZ_WWIR01000376.1 GCF_009863025.1 Streptomyces sp. SID4985
AGAGGTCCTAACAGAAGCCGTTGATCATGTGACTTTCGGATTGGCTGGTCGTTGGTCCGATCGTGGGGAAACGTCAGTCGCGGCCCTGGATCGTCTCGGACGAACTGTGGTCGCTCATCGAGCCGTTGCTGCCCGTGCCGGGTCCGAAGCTGGTCGAGGGCAGACCGCGAGTCCCGGACCGGCAGGCGCTGTGCGGGATCCTGTTCGTCCTGCACACGGGCATCCAGTGGGAGTACCTGCCGCAGGAACTGGGCTTCGGCTCGGGCATGACCTGCTGGCGGCGCCTCGCCGCGTGGAACGAGGCCGGCGTGTGGGACGAACTGCACCTGGTGCTCCTGAAGAAGCTGCGGGCGGCGAACAAGCTGGACTGGTCCCGGGCGGTGATCGACTCCTCCCACGTCCGGGCCGCTCGACGGGGCCCAAAAGCGGTCCCAGCCCGGTCGATCGCGCACGGCCGGGCAGCAAGCACCACGTTCTCACCGACGGCCAGGGCATCCCGCTCGCGGTGTCGCTGACCGGTGGAAACCGCAACGACGTCACCCAGCTGATGCCCCTGCTCGACAAGATCCCGGCGGTTGCCGGCGTCGTCGGCCGCCCCAGACATCGACCCGACACGCTGCTTGCCGACCGCGGCTACGACCACGACAAATACCGGCGCCTACTGTGGCAGCGCGGCATCCGCCCGGTCATCGCTGAGCGAGGCGTGCAACACGGCTCTGGCCTGGGCATTTTCCGCTGGGTCGTCGAGCGCACCATCGCCTGGCTGCACGGCTTTCGCCGCCTGCGGATCCGCTGGGAGCGACGCGACGACATCCACGAGGCCTTCCTCGGTCTCGCCACCTGCCTGATCACTCACCGACACATCCAACGCCTTTGTTAGGACCTCTAAGGGGATGGCCGTAGGCGGGGGCACCCCTAGGGGATACGGAGTGCCCCTAGGGGATGGGGCCCCAGGCGCGAGCCCTTAAGGTCGCCCTCGAAGTACGTCCTCAGGGTCGCCCCTAGGGGCCCCATCCCCATGTCCGATTCCCGCTGGCCCCACCCCCTCCCCCCGCCCCACACTGGAAGCGTGATGGACGAGGACAGCAGGTACGAGGCGGTGCGGGGCCGGGACGGACGGTTCGACGGGGTGTTCTTCTTCGCCGTGCGGACCACCGGGATCTACTGCCGCCCGAGCTGCCCCGCCGTGACCCCGAAGCGGGAGAACGTGCGGTTCTTCGCCACGGCCGCCGCCGCGCAGGGCTCGGGGTTCCGGGCCTGCCGGCGGTGCCGTCCCGACGCCGTGCCGGGGTCGGCCGAGTGGGACGCGCGGGCGGACGTGGCCGGGCGGGCGATGCGGCTGATCGCCGACGGGGTCGTGGACCGCGAGGGCGTCACCGGCCTCGCGGCCCGGCTCGGCTACAGCACCCGCCAGGTGCAGCGCCAGCTCACCGCCGAACTCGGCGCCGGACCCGTGGCCCTCGCCCGCGCGCAGCGGGCGCACACCGCGCGGGTACTGCTCCAGACCACCTCCCTGCCGGTCACCGAGATCGCCTTCGCCGCCGGTTTCAGCAGCGTGCGCCAGTTCAACGACACGGTCCGCGAGGTCTACGCCCGCACCCCGACCCAGGTGCGGGACGCGGCCCCCGCCCGCCGCGCCGCCCCCGGCACGGGTGTCCCGCTGCGCCTCGCCCACCGGGGCCCGTACCAGTACGGCCCGGTCTTCG
Source organism: Streptomyces sp. SID4985 (assembly GCF_009863025.1). Lineage (GTDB taxonomy): Bacteria > Actinomycetota > Actinomycetes > Streptomycetales > Streptomycetaceae > Streptomyces. Next base: position 1,707 of record NZ_WWIR01000376.1, read on the forward strand.
ACCAGCTCGCGCGCGAGGCCGTACCCGGTGTCGAGGAGGTCGAGGGCACGCCGGGCGACCGGGTGTACCGGCGCACCCTGCGGCTGCCGTACGGCACCGGCGTCGCCGTCGTGCGCGAGCGCGGCCGCAGACAGACGGCGACCGGCGGCACGCACCCCGGCGGCTGGCTCGACGCGCGCGTGCACCTCACCGACCCCCGCGACCTCACGGCCGCCGTACACCGGCTGCGCCGCCTCTTCGACCTCGACGCCGACCCGTACGCCGTCGACGAACGCCTCGCCGCCGACCCCCGCCTCGCCCCACTGGTCGCCGCCCGCCCCGGCCTGCGCGTACCCGGCACCGTCGACCCGCTGGAGGCCGCCTCCCGCGCCCTCGCCGGGCCGCCGGAGGCCGTGGCCCGCCTGGTGTGCCGCTACGGCAAGACCCTGGACGCCTCCAGCGGCACCCTGACCCACCTCTTCCCCGACCCCGCCGCCCTGGCGGGCACCCCCGGCCCCCTCGGCGCCCTCGCCACCGCCCTGGCCGACGGCACCCTCCACCTCGACCCCGGCACCGACCGCGCCCACGCCGAGCGAACCCTGCTCAACCTCCCCGGCCTGACCCCGGCCACCATCACCACCCTGCGCACCCGCGCCCTGGGCGACCCCGATGTGGCCCCGCCCGACATCGAGGCTCCGGCGGGCTGGCGGCCGTGGCGTACGTACGCGGTCCAGCACTTGCGGGTGGCGGGGGAGGTCTGAAACGGCCGTCCTCATCTCCGCCCGTCCGGGCGGGTGTTGAGCCGAGCGGGTGGGGTGCTGGTGCTGTTGCCGACCGGGCGTGCCGTGCGTGTGGGACGGTCGGCCGTGACGGTACGGCTGCGAAGGGCGGGCATGCGTGGGCAAGGTCGTGCGGGGGCTCGCGGCGGTACTCCTTGCCCTGGTGCCGGGCACGGCCTCGGCCGCTGTTCCCGGCGGTACGGGGCATTCCTGGACCGGCAGTTGGGAAGCCGCGCCCTCCGGGACGACCGCCGGGCTGCCCGGGGCCGCCGTGCGGAACGTCGTTCATCTCAGTGTCGGGGGTGGCGCGTTGCGGGTGCGGATCGGTAATCGGTTCGGGGTCGCGCCGCTGCGGGTCGGGGCGGTCACCGTCGCGGTGCGGCGGGGGAGCGGGGCGGGGGCTGTGGCGGGGAGTATGAGGGTCGTGACGTTCCGGGGTGGGCGTACCGTCGTCGTTCCGGCCGGCCGGGAGTTGCTCAGTGACCCGGTGCGGCTGACGGTGCGTGCCGCCGCCGATCTGCTGGTCACCGTGTTCGTCCCCGACGACTGCGGACCGGCGACCGAGCATCGCACCGCCCTGCAGACCAGCTATGTCGCCCGGGACGGCGCGGGGCACGCGGGCGACGAGGACGACACGGCGTACACGGCGAAGGCCGTCAGCCGGTGGTACTACGTCACCGGCGTCGACGTACGCGCCACCACGCGCGGCAGCGTCGTCGCCCTGGGGGACTCCCTCACGGACGGCACCGGGTCCACCCCCGACACCAACCACCGCTGGCCCGACCTGCTCGCCGACCGGCTGCGCCGCCACCGCCTCGGCGTCCTCAACGCGGGCATCGGCGGCAACCGCCTGCTGCGCGACGGTACGGCGCCGAGCGCCCTCGCCCGCCTTGACACGGACGCGCTCGACCGCGCCGGGGTGCGGTTCCTCGTCCTCTTCGAGGGCGTCAACGACATCAACGGCACCCCGGCGGCCACCGACCCCGACGCCTACGCGGCGGCCTACCGCACGATCGTCGCCCGTGCCCACGCCCGGGGCATCCGGGTCGTCGGGGTGACCCTGACGCCGTATCGGGGTCATCCCGCGTATTCGGCGGCGCGGGAGGGGGTACGGCAGCGGGTGAACGCGTTCATCCGCGAGAGGGGTGTCTTCGACGCGGTGGCGGACGCGGACGCCGCGCTGCGTGATCCGGCTGACGCGGGGCGGCTGTCGCCCCGGTACGACCCCGGTGATCATCTGCACTTCGACGACGACGGGATGGCCGCGGTGGCGTCGGCTGTCGGCAAGGCGTTGGAGCGGTGGCGGTGAGCGGCTGAGTCGCGGCCCGTCAGCCCCACAGCACCGCGCCCAGCCACGCTCCCGCGATCAGCAGACAGGCGAAGAACTCCGCCAGGACGCTGGAGCCGCCGGAGCGCATCGCCGTGCGGAGTGCGGCCATCGCCTCGCCGTGGCGGCCGAGCCTGAGCCGTTCGCCGAGGTAGATGCCGCCCATGAAGCCGGGTACGACGCCCACCACGGGGAGCAGGACGAAGCCGAGTACGCCGCCGACGCCCGCGTACACCGCCATACGGGGGGTGGCACCGCTCTCGCGCAGACGGCGCGGGGGCAGTACCCAGCGCACCACCTGGGAGAGCAGCAGGACGACCGTGGCGCCGACCAGTACGGCCCATGAAACCGGCTCGTGGCTGGTCAGCGCCCACCACAGGACCCCGGCCCACACCAGCCACGACCCCGGCACGCCGGGCACCAGCACACCGCACACGCCCAGTGCGATGACCAGACCGACCAGCAGGAGTTCCCACGCTCCCATCTGCCCAGGGTGCCGGAGAAGAGGGAGGAACGCAGGTCACGGCGGGCGGGCGGTACCCCTCCCGGCGAGCGGCAGATTTTCGTACTGTCGTCCACTCATTCACTCGATAGGCCGTTCGAGATGGGTGGGAGCGCCGGATTTCTCCGATGCCCCGTTTTCGTACCGCCCCTGCGGTGAGAATCAAGGGCATGAGCCAGCAGGGGGGAAGGCCCGCCCGTCGTGACGACGACTGGTGGGGGCAGCTGTACGACGAATCGGCCGACGACACCGGCCCCACGGCCGCGCCCGATTCCCTGGACGACCGCTTCGCCTCGGCGAAGAACACGGTGTCGGCTCCGGCGGGGGACGCGGGTCCCTCCGGGGGTGAGGGGGAGGGGGTGCGGGTTCCGTTACCTGGGCAGCGGGGACAGCGGGGGGACTCGGACGGGTTGCAGGGGTCCAGCCCTGAAGGGGGTCGGGGTCTCGACTCTGACGTCGTCCCGGACACCGAGGACCGTTTCGACCCCATCCCCGGCCAGCGAACCGACCCCGACCTCGACTCCGGCCTCGGCCCTGCTCCCGACCCTGCTCCACCGACCGACGCGGCACCGCCCTGGACGCCTCCCGAGTCCGAGAGCGGCCCGCGCCCCACCTTCCCGCCGATGCCCGGCTGGCCCGCGTCCGCGACCGCGTCCGAGGAACCCGGGGCGGTCCATCCGGGACGCCCCGAACCTTCCCCGGAGAACGCCCAGCCGTCCGAGCCCGGTACGACGCCCCGTACGGGACTTCCCGGTCACACCTCGGAGCCCGCCCCGGCACCCGGCTCGGAGCCTCCGGATACCGACCCCGGGACGATCCGCCCGGGATTCCCCGCGCACCCCCCGAAGCCCGACCGGACACCTCCGCCGCAGCCCCCGGACGCCGACCCCGGCACCGTCCACCTCGGAGTCCAGGGACACCGCCCGGAGCCGGGCCACTCACCCGCGCCCGTAATCCCGTACGCGGACGGAGGCCGCCCCAAGCGCTCCCCGGCGCCCGGCCGCTCACCCGCGCCCGAAACCCCGTACGCCGACCGAGGTCGTCCCGGAGACTCCCCGGTCCCAGACCCGTCACCCGCGCCCGAAACCCCGACCCCAGCCCCCGACGCCCCTCACCCGGCGA
>NZ_WWIR01000377.1 GCF_009863025.1 Streptomyces sp. SID4985
TCGCGCGAGTAGTCGAGGTAGAGCATCGAGGCGACCGCGTCCACGCGCAGCCCGTCGATGTGGAACTCCTCGCACCAGTAAACGGCGTTGGCGACAAGGAAGTTGCGCACCTCGGTCCGCGCGAAGTCGAACTCGTACGTCCCCCAGTCCGGGTGCTCCGCGCGCCGGGAGTCCCCGGGCTCGTAGAGCGGCTCGCCGTCGAAGCGGGCCAGCGCCCAGTCGTCCTTGGGGAAGTGCGCGGGCACCCAGTCCATGATCACGCCGATGCCCGCCTGATGGAGCCTGTCCACCAGGTACTTGAAGTCGTCGGCCGAGCCGAGGCGCGGGGTGGGTGCGTAGTACGAGGTGACCTGGTAGCCCCACGAACCGCTGAAGGGGTGCCCGGCGACCGGCATCAGCTCGACGTGCGTGAAGCCCATCTCCTTGACGTACGCCGGGAGTTCGTCCGCGAGCTGACGATACGTCAGACCGGGGCGCCAGGAGGGCAGATGCACCTCGTACACCGAGAACGGCGCCCGGTGCACGGGCGTGTCCCCGCGGTGCTCCATCCAGTCCGTGTCGTGCCACTCGTGCCGGGACACCGCCACGACCGACGCCGTGTCCGGCGGTACCTCGGTGGCGCGGGCCATCGGGTCGGCCTTCAGGAAGCGGTGGCCGTGACGCGAGGTGATCTCGAACTTGTACCGGGTGCCCTCGCCGATCCCCGGCAGGAACAGCTCCCACACCCCGGACGCGCCGAGCGAGCGCATCGGGTACTGCGTGCCGTCCCAGAACGTGAACTCCCCGGCCACGCGCACGCCTTGGGCGTTCGGCGCCCACACCGTGAACCGGGTGCCCGCCACCCCCTCGTGCGTCATCGGCTCCGCGCCGAGCGCCTTCCACAGCTCCTCGTGGCGGCCCTCGCGGATCAGATGCAGATCCAGCTCACCGAGCGACGGCAGGAAGGCGTACGGGTCGTGGACCTCGTGCTCGGCGTCGTCGTAGGTGACGAGCAGGGTGTACGGCGGGATCTCCCGGTACGGCAGGACGGCGGCGAACAGGCCGCCGCCCTCCGACTCCAGGGCGGACCGCTCGCCGTCCACGACGACATGGACCGCGCGGGCGTGGGGGCGCAGCGCCCGGAACAGCACACCGCCGGGCACGGGGTGGGCGCCCAGCAGGGCGTGCGGATCGTGGTGCGCGCCGCCCAGCAGACGGTCACGGTCACCGGCGTCGAGCGGCGGCGCGAGGGCGCGCAGCGGGCCCGCGCTCTCGGGGGGAGAGATGTCGCGCAGTGCCATGTCAGCCTCCCCACGCGGCGAGTCGCTCGATCGCGGCCATCGGTACCGGCAGCCAGTCCGGCCGGTGTCTCGCCTCGTACAGCACCTCGTACACCGCCCTGTCCGTCTCGTGCGCGCGCAGCAGCGCGTGCTTCTCGCGTGGGTTCCACCCTGCGCGGGCCGCGTAGCCCGCGCAGAACGCGTCCCGGCAGCGCTGCGCCCATTCGGGTCGCCAGGGGCGGCGCTGCCGGGCCGCGTAGTCGAAGGAGCGCAGCATCCCGGCGATGTCACGCACCGGGGACTGCGGGGCCCGCCGTTCGTCCAGCGGACGGGACGGCTCCCCCTCGAAATCGATCACGAACCAGTCGCGCCCGGCCCGCAGCACCTGGCCGAGGTGCAGATCGCCGTGCACCCGCTGCACCGGCGGCCCCGAGTCGCACGAGGCCAGCGTCGCGAACGCGGCCCGCAGCCCCGGCACATGGGGCAGCAGCCCGGGTACGGCGCGCGCGGCGGCGTCCAGCCGCGCGCACATCTGCTCCGCCGTGCGGCCCCGCTCACCGGGCCCGGCCGGCGGGAACGCCTCGGCGAGCGCCAGATGTACATCGGCCATGGCGCTGCCCAACTCCCGCGCCTCGGCGGTGAAGTCGTGGCCCTCGGCCAGCGCGCGCAGCGCCAGCGTCCACCCGTCCGCGGCGTCCGGCAGGAACGGCTGGAGCACGCCCAGCGTCGCGGGCTGCGGGCTCGTCGTGCTGAACCAGGCCACCGGCGCGGGCACCCGCGCGCAGCCCTGCGTGGTCAGCGCGTTCGGCACCTCCAGGTCCGGGTTGACGCCCGGCTGGATCCGGCGGAACACCTTCAGGATGTACGCGTCGCCGTACACGATCGAGGAGTTGGACTGCTCGGCCGTCAGCAGCCGGGGCGCCAGGCCGCCCGGCACCCGCGCGGCCGGGTCCGTCTCGAAGCGCAGCGGGCCCGCCTGGCCGGGGCGGCGCAGCCGCTCCAGGAGCAGATGCGCCGAGCGCGGATCGTGCAGCGCGTCATAGACGGCGAGGCCCGCGAACGGTCCCTCTGTGGCACGCCCGATGAAGGCCCGCTCCAGGCGCGGTGCCATCTCCTCCCGCAGGCCGAGCAGGAGCTGGTAGCAGTCGCCGGGCGGGGGAGTGCCGCCCGGGGTGGGCAGCGGCGCGTGCGAGGCGTTCACCAGCAGATGCAGACAGCCCGGGAACAGCTCGGTCATGGACAGCACCGTCAGGTCGGTGACGGGCCGGTCCTTTCCCGCGAACCAGCGCTGTTCGGGCAGCCATTCGAGCAGCAGGCCGCGCAGCGAGGCCGGCCGCCGTCCCGCGTCGAGCGCGGCGCGGGGGGAGAGGGTGATGGTCTTCGGCATGGTCACGCGTCCTTTCCTCGGCGCCTGGCGCTCAGCGGCGGCGGCCGATGCGGGATGCGGCTCGGGTGAGCCGGAACCAGTAGAAGCCGTGGCCCGCGAGGGTCAGCAGATAGGGCAGTTCGCCGATCGCCGGGAAGCGCACCCCGCCGATCAGCTCGACCGGGTGACGCCCGTCGTAGGCCCGCAGATCGAGCTCGGTGGGCTGCGCGAACCGGGAGAAATTGTGCACGCACAGCACCAGGTCGTCGCCGTACTCGCGGAGGAACGCGAGGACCGCCGGGTTGGAGGACGGCAGTTCGGTGTAGGTGCCGAGTCCGAAGGCGGGGTTCTGCTTGCGGATCTCGATCATCCGGCGGGTCCAGTGCAGCAGGCTCGACGG
>NZ_WWIR01000378.1 GCF_009863025.1 Streptomyces sp. SID4985
GGAGTGGGGGGTGACGGCGGTCAGGGGGGCCGTGGCGACGCACTGGTGGGCCGGGGTGTCGGTGACCAGGGTGAGGACGGGGTCGCCGAGGTGGCCGTGGGTGAGGGTCAGGCGGTGGGCCGGGGAGAGCCAGGTGCCGACGTAGGCGGCGGGGACGGACTCCTCGGCGGCGATCGGCGGGGTGGCGGTGGCGGTGCCGCCGCCCTCGTGGAGGAGGGCGTAGACGGTGCCGCCCGCGCCGAGGGCGACCACCAGGGCCACGACGACGAGCAGGACGGTGGAGGGGGTGCCGCGCCGGGGTTCGGGCGGGGCGGCGCCGGGCGGGCCGTAGGAGTGGGCCTGGGGGTGGGCCTGGGGATGGCCGTAGGGGCCACCGCCGCCGGGCGCGGCGGGCCAGTGGTCCCGGTCGCCGTCGCCGACGGCTCCGTGCTCGACTTCCTCCGGCCCCCAACGGTCCACGACAGCCCGTCCTCCCCCAAGGCGCGCACCCCCGTACGCGCGGCCCAGGCGCACGCGGGAAATCCCCCGCACATGCGCGGATTCCGAGAATAGTGGGGCGAGCCGGACCAGGGGCCCCCGGTCGCGGAACAGACAGCCCCGGTCGCGGAACAGACAGTCTGTCGCGCGGCGGAGCCACCCGGCAGGCAGCCCGCCGATGTCGCGGGCCACCCCGCGCCGCATACCCTCCCCGGCATGACGTCACAGCCGCAGGCACAGCCACAGCCGCACGCGACCCCCGACCCCGCCCTCGGCCGCGCCGTGAAGGCCGCCGACCGCGCCCACGTCTTCCACTCCTGGTCCGCGCAGGACATGATCGAGCCGCTCGCCGTGGCGGGCGCCGAGGGCTCGTACTTCTGGGACTACGACGGCAGGCGCTACCTGGACTTCACCAGCGGGCTCGTCTTCACCAACATCGGCTACCAGCACCCGAAGGTCGTCGCCGCGATCCAGGAGCAGGCGGCGAAGATGACGACGTTCGCGCCCGCGTTCGCGATCGAGGCGCGCTCGGAGGCGGCCCGGCTGATCGCGGAACGCACGCCCGGCGAGCTGGACAAGATCTTCTTCACCAACGCGGGCGCCGACGCGGTCGAGCACGCGATCCGCATGGCCCGGCTGCACACCGGGCGCCCGAAGGTGCTCTCGGCGTACCGCTCGTACCACGGCGGCACCCAGCAGGCGGTCAACCTCACCGGCGACCCCCGCCGTTGGCCCTCCGACAACGGCACCGCGGGTGTCGTCCACTTCTGGGCGCCGTTCCTCTACCGCTCCCGCTTCTACGCGGAGACCGAGGAGCAGGAGTGCGCGCGGGCGCTTGAGCACCTGGAGACGACGATCGCCTTCGAGGGGCCCGGCACGATCGCCGCGGTGATCCTGGAGACGATCCCGGGGACGGCCGGGATCATGGTCCCGCCGCCCGGCTACCTCGCCGGGGTCCGCGACATCTGCGACCGCAACGGCATCGTCTTCATCCTGGACGAGGTGATGGCCGGGTTCGGCCGCACCGGCGAGTGGTTCGCGGCGGACCTCTTCGACGTCGTCCCGGACCTGATGACCTTCGCCAAGGGCGTGAACTCGGGGTACGTGCCGCTCGGCGGTGTCGCCATCTCGCCGGAGATCGCGGACACCTTCGCCATGCGGGCGTACCCCGGCGGCCTGACCTACTCCGGGCACCCGCTGGCCTGCGCGGCCGCCGTCGCCACGATCAACGTGATGGAGGAGGAGGGCATCGTCGAGAACGCCAAGCGGCTCGGCGAGACGGTCCTGCGCCCGGCCCTGACCGCGCTGGCCGAGCGGCACCCGAGCGTGGGCGAGGTGCGCGGTACGGGCATGTTCTGGGCCCTGGACCTGATCCGGGACACCGAGACCCAGGAACCGCTGGTCCCGTACAACGCCTCCCCGTCCTCGAACGCCCCCATGCTCGCCTTCGCCAACGCCGCGAAGAAGAACGGCCTGTGGCCCTTCGTCAACATGAACCGCACCCACGTCGTCCCGCCCCTCAACATCACCGAGGAGGAACTGAAGGAGGGCCTGGAGGCGCTGGACGCGGCGCTGAAGACGGCGGACGACTTCATGGTCGGCTGACCCCGTGTCAGGGCACAGGCCGCGCTACGGTGCGCCCGTGCCCTGGCCCCAGCC
>NZ_WWIR01000379.1 GCF_009863025.1 Streptomyces sp. SID4985
ACCGCCCGCGGAGACGGCCGTACCGCCGTGATCTGCGCCACCCGGCAGCTCCAGGGCGACTGCCCGGTCCCGCTCGGCCGTACGCTGACCGGTGGCGTCCCAGGGACCGGCGAGGGCCACCGCTCCGGCGGCCAGCGCGAGTCCCGCGGTGGCGGCGCCCGCGGTGTACCGCAGGGTCCGGGCGTGCGGCGTCCGGGCCGGGCGGGGTGCCGCGGTCCGTACGGCGTCCGTCAACCGTGCGATCCGCGGTCGTACGGTCGCCGTGGCACGCGCCAGAGGGGCCCGCAGGGTGTTCGCGAGCCGTGCCACCTGCGGTCCTACGGCTCGCCAAGGTCTCAGCTCCGGCACGACCACCAGCCCCTTTCGCGATCACACTCCTGCGTGAGGGACACTTAACCACCAGAACTATGTCCTGATCATGGAGGAGCCACCGGTGGAGTTCGACGTCACGATCGAGATCCCGAAGGGTTCGCGGAACAAGTACGAGGTGGACCACGAGACCGGTCGGATCCGCCTGGACCGTCGCCTCTTCACCTCGACCGCCTACCCGACCGACTACGGCTTCGTCGAGAACACTCTCGGCGAGGACGGTGACCCGCTGGACGCGCTGGTCATCCTGGACGAGCCCACCTTCCCGGGCTGCCTCATCAAGTGCCGCGCGATCGGCATGTTCCGGATGACGGACGAGGCCGGCGGCGACGACAAGCTGCTGTGCGTCCCGGCGACCGACCCGCGGGTGGAGCACCTGCGCGACATCCACCACGTGTCGGAGTTCGACCGCCTGGAGATCCAGCACTTCTTCGAGGTCTACAAGGACCTGGAGCC
>NZ_WWIR01000380.1 GCF_009863025.1 Streptomyces sp. SID4985
CCGGAGCCGTTGCAGTCCCAGATCTGGAGGCGGGTGCCGTTGGCGGTGGCGCCGGAGGGGGAGTCGACGCAGCGGCCCGAGGCCGGGTTCCGCAGGGTGCCGTCGGGCTGCCGGACCCAGTTCTGGTAGCCGCCGTTGTTGCAGGTGGCCAGCTGGAGCTTGGTACCGGCCGTGCTCACGCCGCCGGCGATGTCCAGGCACTTGCCGAGGGTCTGCAGGGTCTGGCCGTTCCAGGTCCAGTGCTGGTCCTTGGCCGCCTGCTGGCAGTCCCAGAGCTGGACGGCGGTGCCGTCGCCGCCGGTGTCGTCACCGGACACGTCCACGCACTTGCCGCCGGGACCGGTGATGGTCTGGCCGCTCACCGAACCGCCGCCGCCACCGCCACCGGAGCCCGCGCCCTTGTTGTAGACGGCCACCGAGTCGATCACCAGCTTGCCGCCGGAGACAGTGGCCGCGTTCGGGCCGCCGCCGAAGGCGTCCGGGAAGCCGCCGCCGATCGCCAGGTCGTAGATGATGAAGAACGGGTGGTCGACCGCGTCCGCCCAGGTCGTCGCGTCCACCTGGTTGGCGTTGACGGTGAAGAAGTTGTTGCCGTCGAGGTAGAACCGGATCTGCTCCGGCGACACCGAGCGGTCGATCTCCGCCGCGTAGTCGTGGAAGCCGGTCTGGCAGCCGGGGCAGGAGCGTTCACCGGAGCCGAGGCCGGTCGACTCGTTGCACGGGCCCCCCGGGTTCACCCCGCAGTGGAGGGTGCTGAAGACCGAACCGCGGCCGTTGATGTCCTCCATGATGTCGATCTCGCCGGACTTGGGCCACGTCACGCCGGAGCGCAGCGGGGCGCCGAGCATCCAGAACGCGGGCCAGTAGCCC
>NZ_WWIR01000381.1 GCF_009863025.1 Streptomyces sp. SID4985
CGCCGCCCCCGCGCCCCTCAGCAGCGCGCCACGTGCCGGTTCAGCAGTTCCCTGAAGCGGTCCACGTCCGCGTCGTCGGACAGGCCGTGTTTGGGGAGCATCGTGAAGCCCGTGGCGTTCTTGTCGTCGCTGGCCAGGACGAAGACGCGTTCCGTCTCGCGGTAGCGGGGCTGGGCCTGCCAGGTGACCGAGGTCGTGGTGGTGTCGGTCGTCAGCGCGATCCCCTCCTCCGTCACCGTGACCCGCCATACACCCTGCCGTCCGGCCAGGCGCTGGATCTGGCGGGCCATCAGCCAGGGGGACGACAGGATCATCAGCGGGACGGCCACGCTCCCCACCAGCAGCACGAGCGGCACGCCCGGCTTCCCTGTGGCCAGGAGGACGGCCTCCAGCACGAGGAAGAACCCGGCGACGACGAAGAGGGCGCGCAGCCGCCGCCCCGTCCGGCTCATCCGCATCCGGGCTCGCAGCGCCGAGGTGAAGTCCTCCGCCACCGGCCGGTAGGTCAGTTCCAGCACGTCCCCGGTCGTTTCCTTCTCCATGTCCACTCCTTGGTTCAGCAGCGCGTGAGGTGTCGGTCCAGCAGCGCGCGCAGCCGGTCCACGTCCGCACGGTCGGGCAGGCCGTGCTTGGGGAGCGGGGTGAATCCCGTGGCGTTCCCGTCACCGCTGATCAGGACGAAGAGGCGGGGCGTCTCGCGGTAGCGGGGCTGGGCCTGCCAGGTGATCGTCAGGTTGGTGGTGTCGCTCGCCAGCGTGACCCCGGTCTCCGTCACGGTGGCCCGCAGGACGCCCTGCCGCGCGCTGTACTGGGCGATGCGGCGCCCCGCCAGCCGGGGAGAGAGGGGGAGCACCACGGAGAGGAACAGCATCATGATGCTCGCGCTCAGCGAGACATGTTCCTTGACTCCGGCGATGTACAACGCGATCTGCGCCACGGCGACGCAGCCCACCACGAGAGGCACCCAGCGGAACAGCAACCCCAGGCGGCTCACCCGCAGCCGGGCCTCCAGCGCCGAGGTGTGGTCGGCGGCCTCCAGCCGGTACGTCAGCTCGACGACGTCCCCGACCGTCTCCCCGATGCCCCCGGCCGTCTCCCCGACGGCATCCGGTTCCTTCTCCACAGCCCCACCCCTCTTCATGTCCATGACGGTGCGAGGGGATCGTAAGGCCGGACGATCTTCGGAAACGATCTCTTTGCGGCGCTCGAACGAGACCTTTGCGACGCTCAGCCGAGCCCCGCGTGCCGTTCCAGAAGGGCGCGCAGGCGCGCGGTGTCCGAGGACGTGGCCAGAGCCCGCTTCGGGAGGATCGTGAGACGGGGAGACGGCGGCTTGCCGCCGGTCAGGAGGAAGACGCGACGGGTCTCGCGGCAGCGCGGCCGGGTCGCCCAGCTGAACGTCCGCACCCGCTCACCGGCCGCCACCGTGACCCCCGTTTCCGCCACCGTCACCCGGACCGTGCCGTCACGGTCGGCGCGGCGCCAGTCGAACCAGGCCGTCACCAGCGGCGCGGCCAGCAGGAGCGTGCCGACGACGGCCCGCAGCACGATCCAGGGCACCGGATCGCCGCGGTGCCCCGTCCGCAGCGACCAGACCTCCTGCGCGACGTAGGCCCACTGGGCCGCGCCCAGGAACACGAGCCACCAGACCCGCTTCCTCCGCCAGGCCGCCGCCAGGAAGTCCCCCAGCAGCGGCCGGTACGCCAGTTCCATCACGCCCCCGTGTCCGCATCCGCCCCCGACACCGGTCAGGCGTCGGCCGAGTCGTCGCCCCTCATCGCCGCCTCCATGGCGAGCAGTTCCTCGTTCGGGACGGCGCCGCCGAAGCGGCGGTCGCGGGAGGCGAACTCGACGCAGGCGCGCCAGAGATCACGCCGGTCGAAGTCGGGCCACAGCACGTCCTGGAAGACCATCTCGGCGTAGGCGCTCTGCCAGAGAAGGTAGTTGGAGGTGCGCTGCTCGCCGCTGGGGCGCAGGAAGAGGTCGACGTCCGGCATGTCCGGGTAGTACATGTACTTCTGGAGCGTCTTCTCGCTGACCTTGGACGGGTCGAGGCGGCCCGCCTTCACGTCCTCCGCCATGGCCTGCGCCGCGTCCGCGATCTCGGCGCGGCCGCCGTAGTTCATGCAGAAGTACAGGGTCAGCCGGTCGTTGTCCTTGGTCTGCTCCTGCGCGATCTGGAGCTCCTTGGCGACCGACTTCCACAGCTTGGGCATACGGCCCACCCACCGCACCCGGATGCCCAGTTCGTCGAGCTGGTCGCGGGTCTTGCGGATGAAGTCGCGGTTGAAGTTCATGAGGAAGCGCACCTCGTCGGGCGACCGCTTCCAGTTCTCGGTGGAGAAGGCGTAGAGGGAGATGTTGCGCACGCCGGCCTCGATGGAGCCCTGGAGCACGTCGAGCACGCGCTCGGCGCCCACCTTGTGCCCCTCGGTGCGCGGCAGCCCGCGCTCCTTGGCCCAGCGTCCGTTGCCGTCCATGACGATCGCGACGTGCTCGGGGATCAGCTCACCGGGAAGCTTCGGCGCACGCGCGCCCGAGGGGTGCGGCTCGGGCGCCTTGTACTCGCGCTGCCGCCGCCCCAGAAATCCGCGTACGACCATGTGCTTCTCGTCTCCTCAGCCGTGCTAGCCGCTTACTTCTCTACGTATCGAAGGGAGCGCAGCCCACGCTCCAGATGCCAGTGCAGATAGGCGGACACCAGGCCGCTCCCCTCGCGGACGTGCCGCGCCTCGGCCGCGTCCGCCGTCTCCCAGTCTCCCGTAAGCAGCGCGGCGAGCAGCACCAGGGTCTGCGGGGACGGTACGACACTGCCCGCGACCCGGCAGTCCACGCAGACCGAGCCGCCCGCGGCGACCGAGAAGAACCGGTTCGGTCCGGGCATTCCGCAGCGTGCGCAGTCCCCGAAGCTGGGCGCGTAGCCGTTGACCGCGAGCGAGCGGAGCAGGAACGCGTCGAGGACGAGATGCGGGGCGTGCTCACCGCGCGCGAGGGTGCGCAGGGCGCCGACGAGGAGCAGATACTGCTGCACCGCCGGTTCGCCCTCGTGGTCGGTGAACCGCTCGGCCGTCTCCAGCATGGCCGTGCCGGCGGTGTAGCGGGCGTAGTCGGTGACGATCCCGCCGCCGTACGGCGCGATGGTCTCGCTCTGGGTGCACAGCGGCAGGCCGCGCCCGATCAGCTCGCTGCCGCGCGCGAAGAACTGCACGTCCACGTGCGAGAACGGCTCCAGGCGCGCCCCGAACTTCGACTTCGTGCGCCGTACCCCACGCGCCACGGCCCGCACCCGCCCGTGTCCGCGCGTGAGCAGGGTGATGATCCGGTCCGCCTCACCGAGTTTCTGGGTGCGCAGCACGATGCCGTCGTCGCGGAACAGACTCATGGGGCCATTCTCGCGCACGCGTCCGGTGCGCAGGCCCGGTCCCCATGCTTCAGTCCCCGTGCTTCAGTCCCCGTGCTTCAGGACACGGCGGGCTCCGGGCCACCGTCCGGGGAACCGCCCTCCCCCGCGTTCCACAGTTCGTTGAACCGCCTGATCCGCTGCTGTACGTCGTCCTCGCGGGCGTTCACGGTCGTCCAGGAGTTCACGCTGAGCTGGTCGGCGCCGATCTCGTAGGACAGGGCCCCGTCGAAGATGATGAAGTCGATCATCTTGCCGCGCCGGGCGTGCAGCGGGAGCGAGGAGAGGGCCACCACGCGGACCTCGATGTGCACGTCCCGCTGTTCCTTGAAGACGTCGGCCAGGCGCGGGATGTCCTCGGGAGCCCGGACGACGAACAGCCGCCTGACCTTGATCCCGCGCGCGTCGATCGCCTCGCGCTGGGACTCCAGATAGCGTCCGGCGGGCTCGGTGCTCCAGAAGTTCTGGTCGACGGAGGTGCTGATCGCGTCGATGCTCCGCTGGGCGCACTTGGTGAGGCTGAGCAGCCAGTCGTGGTTCTCGCCGGGGCACTCGGCGGTGAGGTTGGTGAGGTCGTCCATCTGGAGGGCGAGCCGGTTGATCTCCTCGTGCGCGAAGTCGTGCAGGATCTCGGGGCCGGTGGAGACGACCAGGGTGGCGCTCTCGGCGAGCCGGGGCACCGCGTCGCCGCGCAGCTTCTCGACCTCGTTGAAGAGCTTGGTGGCCCGGCCGATGTCCACGAAGCGTTTGTCGACGGAGCTCTTCAGGTCGTTCAGCTGGTGCGCGAAGGTCACCATGAACTGCACGATCAGTACCGCGCCCCCGCACAGCACCGAGAGGACCAGTTGCCACACGTCCTCGGCGGTGGGGGCGAGCACCGTGGTCAGTACGTACACCACGCCGCCCGCCACGACCGTGACCAGCAGTTTCTGCAATAACCGGCGGCCCGCGTCCTCCCGGCCCCCGGTGTCGGAGACCTGGTGGCCGTGGTGGCCGCGCGTGGTGATCGTTCCTGTCATCCCGCTTCTCCCCCCGTCGGGATCATGTGGGCTTCCGTATGAATTCAGGAGACCGGTTCAGGAGGCGGCCAGGGCGGCGGCCTCCCGGTGCAGCAGGGCCCGCAGGGCCAGCTGGTCGCGGACGCGCTGTACGAGGTTGTGCCACTGACGGCTGAAGCCGGGGTGCTGCTCCAGGGTGTGCCAGAGCGGGCCGAGCGCCGGGTCGACGCGGGCCATGGGCATCCAGAGGTGGAGCAGGTGGTCGACGAGCGGGCGCAGCACCTTGAGGGCGGCGGCGCCGTCGGCCCGGGCGAGCGGCAGTCCGTCGAGTTTCTGGCTGACGGTGGTCAGCAGCCAGTCGTGCAGGGCCAGGTCCTCGCAGAACCCGGCGACGGCGGCGGGCGCCAGGTCCTCAGGGACGCTCAGTTCCGCGGTGCGCAGTCCGTCGGTGTCGTCGACGGTGAGGCTCACGAGCCGGGCCGGTGTCCCGGCGGGGGCGGGCAGGGCGACCCACCTGAGCCGGGTGGTGGGGGTGCGCAGGGGGGTGTCGTGGTCGAGGAGGCGGTGGTTGCGGGAGATCCGGGCCAGCATGCCCTCGGCGACCGAGCCGGTGTCGAGCAGGTCGGGGGCGTGCGTCTCGCGCAGGAAGCCGTCGGCGACCGCCCGGACCGGGAGCTTTCCGAGCGGGACGAGGACGCCGGGGTGGACGAGGTACTCGCCCCAGGGGCGGCGCCGGTCGGGCCCGCTCGCGGAGGCGGCGAAGTGGGCCGTGGCCTGGAGCACCCGGCCCTCGGTGAGGGCGGCGCGGGCGGCGAGGGTGCCGATGGCGCGGGCCTTGGCGCCGTTGACGGCGGGGAGGCGGCAGTCGACGCCGGTGAGTACGACCGGGGAGAGGGCGTGCGGGTTGGGGCGCCGGGAGAGGCGGACGCGTTCGTCGGGGCGCAGCCGCAGCAGCCGTTCGGCGGTGCGCTCGCCGACCGCGTCGCGGGTGGGCAGCAGACAGGTGCGGACCTCGCCGCACATCAGGGCCGGGGCGGCGGCCATGTCAGAGCCCCGGCGGGAAGAGGTAGGAGGTGCGTTCCGCGACGCCCTCGGGGAGGGTGACCTTCTCCTGGCGGGCCCGCTCCACGGCCTGCCCGACCGCGTCGGCGTCGACGTGGACCTGGCCGAGGATGACGCGTACGGCGTGTTCGACGGGCAGGAAGCGGACCGGGAGCACGCTGCACGTGTAGTAGGCGGTGAAGGGCGGCGCGGCCGGGTTGAGCCGGAGCAGGGGCGGCAGCGCGTCCCAGTCGTCGGGGAAGGGCAGGTCCCGCTCCCAGGGGGTCGGGGTGAGGACGGCGCGGCCGTCGTCGCGCAGCAGCCCGAGCCGGGCCAGTTGCCAGACGGCGGCGAGGAAGGCGCAGGACCAGGTGCGGTGGGGGCCGTTGTCGTCCCAGAGTTCGACGTCGACGAAGACGGAGTGGCCGCGCGCCTCGGTCTCGGCGGGCGGCTGCCAGGCGCTGTCGGCGTCGAGGGCGGCGGAGGTGCGCCGGGTGGGCGCGCGGCGGCCGTTGGTGAGCCAGCCGGTACGGCTGACGGGCGGCCGGAAGCCGTTGCTGCCGGGCGGGGGCGACTCGACGAGCCGCTGCATCACGGACTCGGCGAGTCCGGCCCGGTCGGGGCGGGCGGGGTCGGCGAGCGCGCAGCCGGACTCGCGGGCGAGGTAGTCGATGGTGAGCCCGGCCCGCTCGGCGGACTCCAGCAGGGTGGGCACGAGCTTGGCCGGGGTGGACAGCCGGCTGAAGTAGTCGTCGATGAGGAAACAGGTGCTGATCCGGGGCCGTTTGCCGTCGGGCAGGGTGGCGGCCCAGGCGCGGGCGGTGTCGGCCCAGGGGCGTACGGCGGTGAAGTGGCGGGTCAGCCGGTCGGCACCCTCGGCGAAGTCCTCCATGTACAAGTGGCCGAGTTCCAGGGAGAGATGGGAGTACGGCACGGACGCGGTGACCGGGTCGGCGCTGGTCTCCCGGAAGACGGCGGCGGCCTCCGTCACAGTTGCCCCCAGTGCTTGTCGTCGGTGAGCCGCTCGGCCAGCTCCACCAGGGCCTGCCGGGTGGCGAAGTTGGCGATCTTGCTGTCGAGCACGTCCTCGTCGGTGATGAGCTGCTCGCGCATCTGGAGCACGGGTTCCAGCGGGATCGAGGCGAGGGCGCGGGTCTTGCCGATGCCGAGGGACGCGGCGAGTTCCTCAAGTCGCTTGTCGCACTGGCGCATCCAGGCGTACTGCGCGGCGGGCATCTGGGCCCACTGCGGGGACTCCAGGTCGGGTACGGCGGCCCGGACGAAGCGGACCGAGCCGAGCAGCGAGGTGCGGTCGTGGCCCATGGCGATGCCGGAGCCGAGGATGCCCTGGCGGCCGGAGAGGAGTTCGGCGGCGGCCATGACGTGCTGCCGGGTCCAGCGGTGGTAGAGCAGCCAGCGGGATCGGATGTGCCGCAGTTCCTCGCGGGCGGTGGCGGTCAGGGCGAGGTCCATGGCGTAGCTGCGCCCGGCGCTGAGGTCGATCACCACGAGGTCGAACTCGCGGTGCAGGCGCAGGAAGAGGTCGACGCAGCGGTGCAGGTTGTCCTCGTCGGTGACGAACTCGCCGCCGCCCCGGTCGCCGGGGAAGAGGACGAGGCGTCCGGAGCCGCTGGGGCGGTCGCTGAGGACGGGGTGCTCGGTGCGGTTCCACACGTCGATGCGCAGGGGTTCGCCGGTCTTGCCCTTGAGGTAGGCGTGCAGACCGCGGCCCTCGGCCTCCTCCATGACGTCGGGGGTGTCGAAGACGGCGGTGGCGGTGGGCGAGCCGAAGTCGAAGTCGAGGTAGCAGACGTCGTCGCCGTCGAGGGCGCGTCGGTAGGCGAGGTTGGCACTGGTGACGGAGCGCCCGGTGCCTCCCTTGTCGGAGGCGGCGAAGACGAGCACGACTCATACCCCCTGGGACCCGGCCGCGCGGGCGCGGGCGAGGTCGTCGAGCCGGCTGAGCACGTTCAGGGCGAGCGCGCAGGACGTGCCGGGCTGGGTGTCGAGCAGGGAGCGGGCGCGGCGCAGGTCGGCTTCGATGCCCTTGAGTTCCGCCCCTTCCTGGCTCTTGGCGATGGGTGCGGGCTGCTCCAGCTGCTCGGTGCCGAGGAGGTGGGTGGCCTCGCTGAGGAGGGCGTGGGCGAGCGCGGTGGGTTCGGCGCTGCGGATGGGTGACTGGTTGTAGAGCTGCTGGGCGGCGACCATGCACTCGGTGACGCGTTCGGTGATGGTCCAGGACGGCTGGTTCTGGCGGTCGGCCGAGTCGGGGAAGATCGCGTGCACGTTGTCCCACAGGCCGACGCCGTCGCCGTCGGTGATGCGCCGCGTCCACAGATGGTCCATGGTGCGCTCGGCGAGCTGGAGCAGCCGGGTGTGGGCGGCGACGTTGCGCGAGAGGGCGCACAACTGGATGGTGCGCTTGAGGAGTTGGGCCGAGAAGTCGGTCATGGTCCACCGCATGGGCGGCCCGAGCGGGTGGTCGGAGGCGAGCGGCAGGGCGAGTCCGGGGTTGTGCAGAAGGACGGCGGAGTCCTTGCGGGTGATGCTCGCGGTGACGCGGCCGCGCTCGGCGAGGCGCTCCATGATGCCGACCGTGCGGTTGAGGTCGTCCTCGGTGGCACGGCGGCGGACCAGGTCGTGGACGAGGATGGAGGCGACGCAGAGGGAGAAGTACTCGGACTCCATGCGCTGCCCCGTGGTGCGCCAGGGGATGTCCTCCAGGGGCCAGCGGTCGTCGTCGAAGCGGGCGATGCCGGACCAGTACTGCTGGGTGATGGTCCAGCGCAGGCGGAGCGCTTCGGCGAGTTTCTGCTGTTCCTGGTTGAGCAGGCCGAGGACGAGGGTGCGGTCGGAGAACAGGTCCTGGATGCCGTCGAGGGCGACGACGGTGAAGTAGAGGTACGGCACGGCGCGGGCGATGCCGGTGGGCTGTTCGCCGATGGACTCGGAGGTCTCCACCAGGGGTGCGCCCCGGACGACGCTCCAGGCCCAGCCGCATTCGAAGAGGCGGTTCTCGTTGCCGAGCTGTTCCTCGACGTCGACGCCGAGGACGACGCTCTCGCGGATGACGGCACGCAGGGCGCGGAAGCGCTCCTGGAACTGCTGGAGGACCATGCGGTCGGGGGTGCGGCCCTGCCCGAGGAGTCGGCACAGCGCCTGGCCCTGCGGGGAGTCGACCGTGTACACGTCGACGGTGAAGGCGCGCAGCAGGTTGACCATGGCGGCGGTGAGCCGGTCGTTGGTGGCCTCGCGCAGGGACTCGATCAGCTGGAGCGTGCCCGGCCGTTCGGTCTTGGTCTGGTAGACCTTCAGGAAGCCGAGGGTGGCCAGACACAGGGTGACGGAGAGGCTGTAGGCGTCGACGACGCCGAGGGCCCGCTGCTCCTTGGACAGTTCGTCCTCTTCGCCGAGGGCGGAGAAGTAGTTCCCGCCGGAGAAGGTGGGGGTGTCACCGGCGCGGTGGCGCTCCATGAATTCGGTGAGCACCCGGACCAGTGTCTCCGGGATCTCCGTGGCGTCCCCGACCGAGCGCAGGGATTTCTCCACGTCGGGCTGGGTGGTGTCGGGCGCGTCGAGACGGAATGCGGGAGCCTCGGTCGCGGGATAGAGCAGGCAGAGCAGTCGCTCGGCGTCGGCGACGCTGCTCTGTCCGCCCCCTTCTCCCCATTCCCAGGCTCCACCGGGGAAACAGTGACGTGCTACGGCCTGCCAGATCGACAGCAGATTCTGTCTGGGTTGGATCTGCATCCCCATGCCCCTCACACAGGTATGTCATCCCGAAGGTGAAGACGGTGAATGGATCTCCGCATTTACCGGTCGCTCCGATGACCCGTGGCGACGATCATTCCTGTGTATCCCTCACGCAGCAAGCCCCCCGGCTTTCCCAGCCGGTGCGTCTGGACATTCGACGCGTGAATGTCGAGTGTCGCGCGGACCACCTGCTCGTCGATGTCGAGCGCGGGGAAATCACTCTCCCCCACCCGGTATCCCCGGGAATGTTCCATGAACGCGGCGGCGAACGGGGCGCCCGGTTCGAGAGCGGTCATGAAACAGCCGACGGCACGCCGGAACTCCTCCGGCGAGGTGGTCATCGACTCGGCGACGAAGAACATGGTGCCCATCGCCCAGCGTTCGTCGCCCTTGGCGAGGTCGAACAGGTTGCCTTGACGGGGCTGGACGGTCTGCGCGAACCGCGCGCGCGGGTCCTCGACCCGCCGGGGGTACGCGTCGTCCCGGCACAGCACGTCCCAGAACTGGTCCCACTGGGGGCCGTACGACTCGATCTGGGAGTTCAGATACTGGACGTTCGCGGGGGAGCGCTCCAGGAGCGTGATCTTGTCGCACCAGGGGAGCATGCTGAGCGCCGGATAGATGTTGGGGCCCGCCCCCGCGTCGATTCCCGAGGCCACGGAGCCGGAGCCGCCGAAATGGCCGCTGAAATGATCTCGGACGACGGTGATGATCGCCTCGTCGTCCGGATGCAGGACGCGGTAATTGTGCTCGATGTACGCCTGGGGGTCGAAATCCTCCCACGCGACATCACCATTCAGCTTCTTCACGCCAGCAGGCGATCCCGAGGTCATTAACTCAGCGTAGCAGCATGAGCGCACAACGAAACCCACGCCGCGCAAGATTCAGCAACGGGCGAGGTAAGATCAATATCGGAACTGCGCGCGATTTCGCTTGCGCGACACAGTCAACCATATTTGGTCCGGATCTCTACTTGGATGACCGAAAAACAGCGGGTAACCATGGGAGAAGCCGCACCGATCACGCCTCGGGTGCGGCTGCATACTGTCGCATCAGTGCGGATATCGCACGAATTCCGGGGGACCGGAAAGGGGACGGAATGATTCCTCTTCACGGAGACCGCTTCCTGCGAAAAATCACGGAAGCGGATCTCCCTGACGTGCTGCGGCTCGACCGTGAGACCTTCCCGGACGACCCCTATCCCTACTTCGCGCTCCGCCAGTTCCACGACGCCCTGGGCGACCACCTTCTCGTGGTGGACGACGGCACCACCCTCCACGGATACATCCTCGCCACCCCGCCGGTCCACGCCTCCAGCTGGATCCTCAGCCTCGTCGTCAGCCCGGCCCTGCGGGGCAACGGCCTCGGCCGCGAACTCATGACCGCGATGCTGCGGCGGCTGCATGAGGAGGGGGCGGACGAGGTCCTGCTCACGGTCGACCCCGCGAACGGCTCCGCCGTGGCCCTGTACCGCCACCTCGGCTTCACGCCGTCCGGCGAACCGCACCCCGAGTACTTCGGCCCGGGTGAGCCGAGGCAGCGGATGCGGCTCGCGTTCTGACGGGGCCGCACCCGCGCGGGGTCACAGAACCTCGCCCCGACTGCGGGCGTTGGCCCGCGCCGTCGCCGCGCGGAGGCGCTCCGCGGCGGTGGCCGTACGGAGGCGGTCGGGCGGGCAGTCCCACTCGCGGCCGCCACCGAGGGGGCGCAGCTGTACATACGGCCCCTCGTGGCCCATCACCACGCCGACCCTCCCCGTCCCCGTGTCCATCGCGTACGAGCCGAGCGGTGGCCGGCTCGCGCTCACCGCAGCGCCGCGACGAGCCGGGCCGCCGTCTCCACCGAGCAACGGCCCAGCTCCACCAGCGGGCACGGGGCCTCGCGCGCCACCGAGACGGGGTCGATGCCGAGGGAGGGCAACTTGATCCCGGCCTTCGCGAGTGCGTCGCGCAATTCGACGAGGGTTCGCTCCGCTTCCTCGACACAGGCCGACGCGTGCTGTGATCCCACTGTTCGCATCCCTTCGTTCTGTTTACGTCTTCACGCTTCGTGTCCTCACGGTGACGCGATCGCCCTATCCTCGGAAGGGGCTTGGGCCCTACAAGCGCGTGGCAGCACAAGGGGGTTGGCGATGGCCAACGGTTCACGTCAGGCGGTTTGGGATTTCTTCGGCACGGAGCTGAAGAGGCGGAGGGAGAACGCAGGGCTGACTCAAACGGAGCTGGGCTTGCGCGTGTTCGTCTCCGGCGGCTACATCGGCCAGTTCGAGCAGGCGATCCGGAAGCCTCAGCTGGACGTGGCGAAGCGGATCGACGAAGTCCTGGAGACGGACGGCATCTTCGAGCGACTGTGCAAGCAGCTGATCGATGATCCGAGGTACGCGGACTACTTCACCGAAGTGGTGGGCCTGGAGCGTCTGGCCACGCGGATCTGCGAGTTCGCCCCGACGGTGGTGCCGGGGCTGCTCCAGACGGAGCGGTACGCCCGCGCGGTGACCATCGCGGCCAACCCGTTCAAGACCGATGAGTACGTCGACGACATCGTCGCCGCCCGACTGGAGCGGTCGCGAATCCTGAACGACGCTACAAGGCCTGAGTATTGGGTGGCTCTGCACGAGGGGGTACTGCGCGTCGCCGTGGGCGGCCCCGAGGTCATGGCGACCCAACTGGAGTACATCGCCTGCCTGATGCGGGACCGCACGGCCATAGTGACGGTGCTTCCTTTCTCAGCGGGAGCACTCGCTGCGATGGGCGGAATGCTCCAGCTCATGGAGTTCGATGACGCACCCCCGCTCGCCTATACAGAGACCTCGTTCTCCGGGACGCTGGTGGACGTGCCGACCGTGGTGAAGCGAGCCCAGCGCGCATACGATCTGCTCAGGGTCGTCGCGCTGTCGCCGGAGGCGTCCCTGACCCTGATCGAGTCGGCGGCGGAGGACTTCAGACGATGCGCGAGTACGACCTGACCCACGCCCGCTGGTACAAGAGCACCTACAGCAACGGTGAGGGCGGCAGCTGCGTCGAGGTGGCCGACGGAGTCCCCGGTGTCATCCCCGTCCGCGACAGCAAGGTCCAGAACGGCGCCGTAGTCGTCGTCGGCACCCCCGCCTGGACCCACTTCATCAACGCGGTCGGAGCAGCCAACCTCTGAGGCGCAAGGGTTCACGTGACGGCTCACTGATCCGGCCGGGACCCGGCTACGCTCCGCCGCCCGAGGCGGACCGCGCCCCTGGGGTGTCCACCCCGAACGGCTCAAGCTCAACCGCATCCCTTTCAGCGACGCCCCCGGATACGCCCAGGCGCTCCGCCGGGCTCAGAAAGACCAACACCGCCGGGGCTGAGCGGCGTTCGCGCGGGTCTGAACCGGATCAAGCCGCGTAGTCGAGAAAGTCGGCCACGGCGGGGATGTGCCGGTGACCGTCGAGCTGTGCGCGGAGTTCTTCGAGGGTGTGGGTGGTGCGGGCGGAGTCGACTCCGCCCATGGTGTCGATGACCTGGTGGCCGAGGTCGAGGGCGGCGTCGACGTCGCCGAGGGCGAGGTGGGCCTCGGCCTGGCGGACCTGGTAGATGACGGCGCCACGTACCTCGCGGTCGGTGTCGTAGGGGTCTTCGTGGGTGAGGGCGGCACGGAAGTTCTCCAGGGCCCGCTTGGGGTCGCCCAGGCTGAGGGCGGAGCTGGCGGCGACCTGGTGGAGTTCGCCGTGGTTGATCCAGTACATCGACGCCAGGTCCGCCTCGGGGATGTCGGCCTTGCCGTAGGCGTCGAAGGCGTCGTCGACCTGCCGCCAGGCCGCGAGCGGCTCGCCGGTCTTGGAGTGGGCGCGGGCGGCGCGGGCGTGCAGCATCGCCCTCACCCGGGGCGAGGAGATTCTGCGGTGGTCGGCGAGGGCGCCGTCGAGGAGGTTCAGGGCGCCGCGGGCGTCGCCAGCGTTGTAGCGGAGGTTGGCCCAAAAGGCGAGGGTGACCGCGCCCAGGGTGGGGTTGTGGGCGGATCCGGAGGCCCGCAGGGAGACGAGGAAGTGCCGTTCGGCGGCGGCGTGGCGGCCTTCGTCATAGGAGCACCAGCCGGCCAGGCGGGATGCCTCGGCGGCGCTGGCGAACAGCCGCTGCCCGGTGGCCTCGTTGTAGGAGGCGTTCTTCAGCAGGTCAGTGACGAGGCGCAGTTCGAGGACGGCGGCGTCGTAGACCTGCCCGGCCCCCACGGAGTCGTCCAGGTGCCGCAGGGCGTCGAGGCGGACGTCGAACAGGGCGGCGGCCTCGGCGCCGACCCGACGGCCGCGGTCGCCGATGGCGAGGGCGGGTTCGGCGGTGACCCACTGCGCGAGGGCGGCGGCCAGCGTGCTGGTGGATGCGATCAGAAAGCCGCGACGATCCTTCACGGGCCCTCCCACTTCCGTCAGTGTGTTGACCGTACCCGCCGCCGTCCACGGCGACTCCAGAACGGTCCGGTCGTCATCGAGGGCCAGAAGCAGGAAGCCCGGCCAGCCGTACCGGTCGACGTCGGCGACATCGATGCCGTGCAGGCTGGCGATCGCCAGCAGCGCCGTCCTCTCCGGGGTGACGCCCTCCCGGGTCCAACGGGTGGCCTTCTCCTTGCGGTGGGCCATCGCGCCGAACCCGAGGGCCAGGTGACGGTCGGCCACCCGCTTGAGGTACGCGGCGGCGGTCAGGCCGTGCCGGGCCATCAGCGTGGTGAGCGGGTGGGGCTGGACAGCGGTGGCTGTGATCACGGGCGCTCGGCCTCCCCCAGAAACAGATCCCGTAAGTGTCCCGCCCACCGGTGGCGGCCCGGAAGACGGCAATCGCCGTGAGGCAACGGGGAGCAACCGGCGGGCAACCCGCAGCAACCTCCGGCGTCTTCCGCCCGGCCCGGGCCGGGCCCGAACGTGGGCGGTGCCCGCCGGCACCCCTGGCGGGCACGCCCCCATCGGCACTTCAGGAGGGGAACCGTCATGCGCGTCCTCGTGGACGGCTTGGACCTGTCCGGCAAGACCACCCTCGTCACCGCGCTCGCCGACGAGCTCGAAGCCCGCGGCCACAGCGTGCTCACCCACAAGGGGCTGCTCGCCCCCCGCCACCCCGCCCGCCGGTTACTCAGGAAGCTGCCGCTCGTACGGCAGCCCGACAGCACGCTGGTCACCACCGCCTACCTGACCGCCGGATACGTGTTGGACTCCCTGCTGGTGCGGACCTCTGCGCCCGATCAGGCGGGCACCGTCCTCATCCAGGACGGCTACGTGGACCGCACCGTCGCTTTCGGCATGGCCGGCGGCCCCTACCTGGCGGCCGTCCTCGCACTGCGCTGGCCGCGCGTGTTCGCCCCCTTCGACGTCGCCGTCCACCTCCACGCCCCCGCCGACGCCCGCCGTACGCGGCTCGGTACGCGGGAGAAACCGGACGCCGTCGACATCCGCGGGGTCGAGGACGCCGAGTTCGCTGCCACGTTCACCGCGATGCTCACCCGTGGCATGGGCCGCCGCCACAAGAAGCTGCTCGTCTTCGACACCTCCGCCCACAGTCCGAAGGAGATGGCCACCGCCGTCGCCGACGCCCTGCTCGGTACCTCGGCCACGGTTCCGGCCCTGGTGCCCGGTGAGCTGGAGCGTGCGGCGTGACCGGCTGGATGACACCGCCCGAGCAGGGACTGCTCGACGCGGCGGACACGGCCCTTCAAAAGGCCCTGGCGGGCCGCCTCCTGGTCACGGCCGAACGATTCGGCTCCTCGATGCGCACCCTGTACGCCGGGCCCGGACCGCTCCACGGCGCCCGGCCGGCGCTCGCGGTCGGCTGCTACCCCGGCTGGGACGTGGCCCGGCCGGGCACGGTGCTGGCCGCCGAGGACAACACCCTCGTACGGGGTCCGGTGCAGCGGCACACGTGGATGGGGGAGGTCGACGGCAAGGCCGCCTCTCTATTGTCCGGGCTGTCCGCGCCGCCGGTTGTCGCCGCCTGGTATGCCACCGGCCGTCTGCGCCGCTGGGCCGGCCCGCGCGGTGTCATCGCCGCGATCGACGGTCGCCTGCGGGCGGTCATCGAGGACAAGGCCGCCTTCGACAGCCTTCTGGAGAACGCGGGGATACCGGAGCGGATGCGGATCCCGGCGGTGCGCGTCGACGGTGCGCTGCCCGCGCTGAGCGAGCTTCGGCGCTGGGTCGGCAGCGAGCGGCTGGTGGTGCAGGCCGGGGCGGACTCCGGCGGACGGGGCACGGTGTTCGTCGACACCGCCGCCGACCTTGTACAGGCGGCGGCGATGCCCGGCCCGTACAAGGTCGCCGCGTTCGTCGCGGGCTGGTCCTCCAATACCACCGTGCTGTCCGTCCCCGATGGCAACGGCTCGGTGGCCGTGTACGTGGACCGGCCCTCCCACAAGGCCATCGGCATCGCCCAGGCCGGGATCGGGCCCGGCAAGAGCGCTGGCAATGACTGGTCCCGCCCCTGGCCGGAGAAGGCCGCCGCCGACCTGGTCGACGCCGCCGTCCGCATCGGCCACCACCTGTGGACGGAGCACCGGATGGCCGGGCTGTTCGGGCTGGACGCCGTCCTCACCCCCGACGGGTGGGCGGTGTTCAACGAGATCAACTGCCGCAACCAGGGCACCACCGAGGTCTCAGGCGTCAACCAGCAGCTGCGCGGGCTGCCGCCGTTCCTCACCGCCCATCTCACGGTGCTGCTCGGCGGCCGGGTGGACTGGCTGGACGACCCGGAGGACTTCAACGCGGGCTCGGTCAGTGCGGCAAGAACGGCCGGGGTGGGCCCGTTCTATCTCAAACTCCGCCACCGCGGCACCGCACCGGTCCGCGTGAGCGGGCTGCGCGGCCCCGGCGTCTACCGCCTCGACGGCGACCGGCTGGCGTGGGTGCGGCCGGGCGCCCACCCGGCGGGCGCGAACGCCGACCTCGGCGAGCTGCTGCTGGCGAGCCTGCCCGCCGAGCACGTGGTGTGCCTGCCCGGCGCCGAACTCGGCACCGCCGAAGCCGTCACCACTGGCCCCGGCTCTCCGTTCGCCGCCCCGCACCAGCTGTCCGCTCTCGGCGCGGCCGTCCTGGACGCGCTCGCCGCCCACCTCACCCCCGCCCTCGACCCGACGTCCCGCGAGGTGACACCGTCATGACCACCGCCACCGTGATGCCCGGGCTGCTGGAGCAGCTGCGTGCGTTGCCCGACGACGCGTTCACCCGCGTCCAGTACATCGCGCCGCAGGTCGGCTGCTTCAACGGCTGCGCAATGTGCTCCCAGTTCGCCGGCCGCGACACCTGGGGCCTCACCAAGGACGGGCTGACCGGCCTGTTCACCGCGCTTGCGCAGGCCGCCGCCGAGCGGAACCTCGTGATCGCCTCCGGCCGGATCCACCGCCCCCGGGTCGTCTTCCCCTACCTGGACAACGACATCGGCTCCTACCGCCACCTCGACCACTATGCGCATCTGGCCCGCGACGTGCTCGGGGTGAAGCTGCGGATCTCCACGGTCGGCTACTCCGCCCACTCCAAAGACCTGGCCGTCATGCACCGCCGCTTGGTGGAGAGGCACTCCGGCTCTTTCGACGGGGTCCGCTTCTCGATCACTCCCTACACTCTCGGCTTCACCGGCCGCTCCGGCACCGACCGACAGGCGTACATCGACGACCTCGCCGCCGCCCTGCGGACCTACCGGCCGCTGCTCGACGCGCTCGGGCACGGCGCCGCCACCGCCGCCTGCGAGCTCCGCTTCGCCCCGCTCGTCGGCATCCACCCGCTCACCGACATCCATGTCAGCGGCCACCACGTCCTGGTCTGCGGCCCGCACCTGCTCATCTCCTGCGAGAGGACCACCGGCGAGCTGCCCGAGACCGTGATCGAGCGGCTCGACGAGCGCACCCAGCCCGTTTACTCCCGCCCCGGTGCTGAGTACCTGCACGTCACCTCCGACCAGGCCGAGCCCACGCCGGAGACGGTGCGGGCCGCGCTCACCGGCAGCCTGACGGTGCCGCACCAGGTCCGCCGGGTTCGGCTGCACTGCTTCACCAACGCCGACGGCCCGTACTGGGCGGCCGATCCCGACTTCCACGCCGACGGCTCCTTCACCGCCCTGCACCTCTACCCGGCCACCGGCGTGCGGAAGACGTCCGGGTACACCGACGCCTCCAGGCACCTGCTCAACACCCTCCTCGCCCACAAGCAAGCCCGCGGCCTCGCGCGTCGGGAGGAGTTCACCGCCGCGACCGGCGTGGATGTCGACGCCGTCCTCGCCGCGCTCAGCGCCCGCGCCGACGAACTGGAGCCGGTCGACACGGCTGCGGCGGCGCACCTGCGTGAGCAGATCCACCCCCAGGTCGCCGCGTACGCGGCCGCGCTGGAACGGGCCGACTACCCGCCGAGCCTGTTCTTCTCCCGCGCCTTCACCATCGACACCGGCCAGATCGTCAACCAGGGCCGCGCCGAGAACCTGTTCCGCGGCCTTACCGCCACCAACGGAGAGCCGATGACCCCGCGCGAGGAACGCGGCTTCGGCCAGGCCAGCCTGTCCACCGTCCGCGGCCCGATCTGGCGGATCACCCCGCTGCCCCTCACCGCCGCCGGCCGCTTGCCGATCGCGGTCACCGGGAAGAAGAACCAGGCCACCATCGCGCCGAGCCTGCTCGTCGAGGAACTCGACCCCTGCCACCTCTCCCCGGTCATGCGCACCACCGGCTGCCGCCTGCGCCGCCACGTCCTGCGTCTGCCTGACGGCTGGATCGAGCACACCAGCATGAAGGAGGGCCGCGCCGCGTTCGCGCTGCCCGGCCTGCCCGCCGCTTGAACGACCGGCTCCGGGCGGGCGGGTGAAAGAGGGGCAAAGCCCGCCCGGACCCCAGGGGCGGCCGCGATACTGGCCGCCATGACAAGCACCCCCGACACCCCGTCGGCCCCGTTCTCCAGGATCAAGATCCGGACCGGGGCCCTGGTGTTCTGCGGCGACGACGTCGCCCTCATCCGCCGCGACCGCGCCGAGTCCACCCACTACACCCCGCCCGGCGGCAACGTCGAACATGGGGAGGACCTCGACGCCGCCCTCGCCCGCGAACTCGCCGAGGAACTCGACCTGGACATCACACAGGCCGAAGGCGGGGATCTGCTGTGGGTCGTCGACCAGCGCGTCACCCGCCCCGGCCCCACCCCACCCCCGCGCAAGCTCCACCTGATCCACCGCTTCCACATCAGCCCCGACGTCCGCGCGACGCTCGCCGAGCAGGAGTTGGACGAGCTGCCCGACGGAAGCCACGAAGTCGGCGTGATCGAGTGGATCGACTACCGCAAGACCGCAGAGCTTCCGATCTTCCCGCCCATCGGCCCCGCCCTCGCGGCCCTCGCCGACCCCCGGGCGGCCGTCGCCAACGCGGCTCTGGACGCCGTCACCGACGAGAACTACACCTGGGTCTGACCCTGAAGCGGGTGACCGACGAACAGGTCACAGAACGCGGCCCGCCATCTGGTCGGCCGGAAGGCCCGCTCGACCGAGCAATGCGGATGCTGGAGCGGGAAGTCACTGGGAGTCATCTGCACGGGTACCGGGCCGGTCCGCGCCATGGCCACCATCGTCGAAAAACCCGATCCTCTCCACGCCCGGCAACTGGCCGACGACCACGGCCCGGACAATCTCCGCCTGCTCCTGGGCCGCGTCCGCCTGACGCCGGGACTGCTGCACCACATGTCGGCGGCCGCGCGCCGGACCGCCACGGAACCGAGGCTGTCCCTCGCCCTGGCCGCCTACGCCCGGCATCACCGCGTCGATGTCGTCACCAGCCACATGCCCATGGTCGACCTCGGCGCCCCTGAGCCCGCGCGGCCACACGTCACGCCCTACGGGCCTCGTTAGGTCCAGCGGGGGCGACCACCCGCCATGCGTCCGGCCGATGCTGCCGCCGCCGGGCTTTCCAGCTGGGTAGCTGCTGCCGGACTCAGCCGCTGACAAGTCGTCCCCCACAGCTCAGCGAGACGCGAACCTCCGTACATACCGCCGCTGCCAAGGCGTCTCCACCGCGTGCCGGTCGTAGTGCCGCCGGACGAACGCCACAGCCTCCCCCGCCGGTACGCCGTCCAGCACCGCCACGCAGGCCAGCGCCGTACCCGTGCGACCCCGGCCGCCCCCGCAGGCGAACTCCACGCGGTCACCGGCGGCCCGCTCCCACGCGTCGGTGAGGACCGCTCGGGCGGCGATGTGGTCGGCCGGGAGGCGGAAGTCTGGCCAGCGCAGCCACTGGAACTCCCAGGAGACCGGGGGCGGTTGCTTGCCGAGGAGGTAGACGCCGTAGGTGGGCGGGGGTGCGGCGGGGTCGAGGGGGCGGCGCAGGCCCCGGCCGCGTACCAGGCGTCCGGAGGGGAGCCGGAGCACGCCGGGCGCGTCCTCGGTCCAGGGAGGCGTCGACGGGTCGTCACTCATGCCCGTGATTATTTCGGCGGAAGTGCCGAGCGGGCGGCGCCGACACCGCCCCCTTCCCTGGACTTGCCTAGCCGGGTATCTTGCATCGCATGGAACCAGGTGATTCGACCAAGCAGGCCCGGGCGGCCGCCCAACTGCGCAAGGGGGTGCTGGAGTACTGCGTGCTGGCGCTGATGCGGGACCGTCCCCGCTACGGCGTGGAACTCCTGCAGTCCCTGGAGGACTCCGGCGCGCTGGCGACCAGTCAGGGCACGGTCTACCCGCTGCTCTCCCGGCTCCGCCGCGACGACCTGGTCACCACCACCTGGCAGGAGTCCCCCTCGGGACCGCCCCGCCGCTACTACGCGCTCACCGACAGCGGCCGGGCCGCGCTGGACGAGTTCACCCGCGTCTGGCCCGGCTTCCGCGACGCCGTCGACACCTTCCTGGCCACGCCGCCCTCTTCCACCGGAGACCTCGCATGAAGACTTCTGCCGACGCCGTCCGCGACTACCTCTCCGCCGTCGAGCGCGAGACGTCCGCGCTCCCCGCCGAGCGCCGTCAGGAACTCCTCGCCGACCTGGCCGAGCACATAGAGGTGACGCGCGCCGAGCGACCCGGCACCGCGCTCGGCGAGATCCTGGCGGGACTGGGCGACCCCCGCACGATCGCGGCGACCGCGCTGGCCGAGGCAGGGGTCGGGCCAACGGTCTTTTTGGGCAACGGTGTTGAGGACGCACCCGTCCGGCGCGGCAAGGTGCACCCCCTGGTCCCGCTCCTGATGCTGACCCTCTCGCTGCCCTTCATGATGGTCTTCCCCGACCTTCCCGGGCCCGCCTTCGGTGTCCTCTTCCGCATCGTCGGCGCGGTGCTCCTGTGCACTTCGGGCCACTGGACCACCGTCCAGAAGACCACCGGCGTCCTCCTCACCACCATCCTCCCCAGCGCCGTCTTCGCCACCGCCAACCTCTCCGGCACCGGCCCGGCCACCGGCACCCCGGCCCTCCTGGCCAACCTGGCGGTGTTCGTGCTGCTGGCCGGTACGACGGCGTGGCTGTGGCGGGCACGGCGCGTCTGAGCCTGTCGTCCGGGGCGCAAATCCGCTTTACGGCGCGCCCCCTCCCCGCCAAGCTGGTGCCATGCCTCGCAAACTCATGTTCGTGCAGCTCAAGACGGGTTACGACACGGACCGGGGACCGTCCTGGATCGGCTGGGTGGACTTCTCGAAGACCTGGAAGACGGCCTACTTCCAAGGGCGGACCCTGCGGCGCGGTACCGGTCTCGGCCTGTCCGACGCGAACTTCTACGACGTAGACACGGACGACACCTTCTGGCTCTCCGGCCCGAAGCGCGACCGCACCGACACGCGGTACGGACCGGACGTGCCGACCGTGGAGCCCGACGCCGCGGATGCCTACCGGGCGTTCCTCCGGGGGGACCAGTGAACGGCACCGAGCCCCTGCCTCCCGAGACCGCGCTCATCTTCGACCGCGACGACTGGCTGTCCGTCTACGCGTCCTTCGCGCACGCCACGAACGACCTGGAGGCGATCGACGTCGCGGACGGCGAGTACACGGCCTACGCCCCCGACGGCCGTGTCCTGGCCCTCACCGCGCCCGACGGCTGGGAGGGCCCGGTCGTCCTGGCCCGGACCGAGGAGTTCGACGCCGCCGGGCTGGAGCGGAGAGTGACCCGCTCCTGGCAGCGCCACCAGCCGGGCCATCCCCCGCTCGGCCCGTCGGAGACGGCACGCCGGGCGCTGGACGAGGAGAACCGCCCCCGCGAAGGGTGGATCGCCCGGCTGCTGAAGCGGAGTTGACCTCGACACGGGCCGGCCGGGGCGGGACGCCGGGTCAGCCCGTCAGTCCTTGACCGGCTCGTCCCACTCGATGTGGTGGCGGTGCACCGGGGCGAACATCCGCTCCGGGGTCGGGAAGGCCGGCTTGCCGCCCGCGTGGCCCGCCTTGGCCTTGTTCTTGGCGGCGGCGTCGTCGCCGATCATCTCGACGCGGGGGCGGCGCAGCGCCTCGTACGCGGCGAACGCGGCCTCGGGCGTGGGCAGGTCACGCAGGCAGCGGGCCAGCTCCACGGCGCTCTCGGCGGCCAGCGAGGCGCCCTGGCCCGAGCTGGAGGACGGGGCGTGGGCCGCGTCGCCGACCAGGACCATGCGGCCGCGGTGCCAGTGCGGCACGGACGGCATCCGTTCCATCGGGCCGACCGCGATCAGGTCGTCGGGTGCGGTGTGGGCGAGCAGGGACCGGCCCGGGGTGTGACCGGCGTACAACTCGCGCAGCGTGTCCAGCCATTGGGCGGCGGGAACGCGGGCCACCTCCGCCGAGGTGCGCGGCTCGGCGCTCGGGAGACCGGCGAACCAGGCGATGCGGCCGTCGGGCAGGGCCCAGTGGCCGATGAAGGTGCGGCCGAAGGCGAAGTACATGCTGCCCGGCTCCGCCTCGACCCCGCTGCCGGTCGCGTAGCCGCCGAAGCTGAGCACGCCGCCGTACTCGGGGCCCGGAGCGTGCGGGTCGATCAGTGTGCGGACGGTGGAGCGGATGCCGTCGGCGCCGATGAGGATGTCGGCGGTGGCGGTGCCGCCGTCCGCGAACGTCGCGGTGACCGCGTCCGGAGTCTGATGTGCCGTCACAAAGCGTTTGCCGTAGATGAATTGAATGCCTGCCGCGCTCGCGTGGTCGGAGAGTGCGCGGAACAGATCAGCACGCGCCATGGCCCGGGTGGCGGGCAGACCGGGGAAGCCGTGGAACTCGGCGAGGCGGTTTCCGCCGCCGTCCGCCATCACCACCCCCGGCACCGGCTGCCCGACGGCCTCGACCGCCGCGTCGGCGCCGACGGCGCGCAGGGCGTCGATCCCGTTGGGCGCGAGGCTCAGCATGGCGCCGACGCCGTCGGCCGCGGCGGCCGGGTGCGACTCGAAGACGGTCGCCTCGATCCCCGCCCCGCGCAGCGCGAGCGCGGTGACGGGACCGGCGATCCCGCCGCCGATCACCAACGCGGTCCTGACCTTGTCCATGACCCCTCCCGTGGTTCGACGTGAAGAATGCGCGATGGCTTCATAGTTGCAGTGCAACTAGTCTCTGGTCAACTAGTTTTCCCGTGGCTACCATGACGCCATGAGCAGCCCCGTACGCAGTTCGCCCCTCGCCCTGACCGTGCTGGCCCTGCTGCACCACAAGCCGCTGCACCCGTACGGCATCCAGCGGCTGATCAAGCAGTGGGGCAAGGACCAGGTCGTCAACGTGGGCCAGCGCGCCGGGCTCTACCGCACGATCGAGCGGCTGCGGGAGGCCGGTCTGATCGCCGTCCGGCAGACCGAACGCGATCAGCAGTACCCCGAGCGGACGGTGTACGAGATCACCGATGCCGGACGGGCGGTCACCCGTCAGTGGCTGGAGCGGATGCTCACCGTGCCGCGGCAGGAGTACCCCGAGTTCCCGGCCGCGCTCTCCTACGTCCTCATGCTCACGCCGCCCGAGGCACGGGACGTCCTGCGGCAGCGCCTCGACCACGTCGAGAGGAACAGGGCCGCCCTCGAAGCAGCCCTGGCCGCCGAGGCCGGGCGCGGTCTCCCCCGGGTCTCCACCCTCGAACTCGACTACCTGCGCACGATCGCCGCGGCCGAGGAACAGTGGCTGCGCTCCGTCGTCCGCGACCTGGCCGACGGCCGCCTCACCTGGTCCGACCAGACCCCAGCGGCGTTCGACGAACCGGAACACGGGCAGCCGTGAGCGGTCCGGCCGGGTGCGGCCCGGCCCTGGGCAGTCCGATCGGCTGCGAGGGGCGTTCCCGGCCGCCCCGTCAGAACCTCCGCCGCGCCACCTCCAGCAGCCGCCCCGTCTCCCCCGCCCCCAGCAGCAGCGCCGCGCCGATCGCGGCCAGTGCGCCTTGCTCCGCCGGGGTGTACGGGCCGTCCGCCAGGGCGATGCGGGCCGCGTCGAGGAAGAGGGCCTCGCGGCCGGGGGCCGCGAGGTGGGGGGCCAGGGGGTCGAGGGTGGTGTGGAGTTCGAGGGCGAGGCCCGCGCCGTAGGGGCCCGCCGCGTCGGCCAGAGCGGCCAGTTCCTCTTCCGCGCAGTCCTCGACGCCGCCCGCGCGGACGGTGGCGGCGGCCTTGGCGACAGGGGCGCGGGAGGCGGTGCCGCCGGCCACCAGGACCGCGAGGGCGACCGTGTGGACCGCGTCCCGCAGCATCGCGGAGAGGCGGCGCGAGGTGGGGTGGTCGAGGGCGTCGAGGCCGTAGTGCCGCTGACAGGCCGCGCACTCCACCACCGGGCCGGTCTCGCCGCGTGACAGGACCGGTACGCCGAGGAGGGTCAGGCGGACGTGGCCCGTCATCCGCTGGTAGTTGCGGTCGCCGCCGCAGCCGGGGCAGAAGAACTCGCCGTCCCCGGCCGGAGTCCAGGTGGTGCGGGTGCCCAGAATGCGCGCAGCCCTGGCGGCACGGCCGTCTCGTCCCCGTACTGGCAGCACGTCGCACCTCCGCGCGTAACGACGCGGCAACATCGCCGCGCTGGCGTGATGTTAGCCACACTGCGGAGCCCGAGTCAGCACCTCGCACGAGACCGGCCCATTACCCCGTGTGAGGGATGGCCGGTATACGCCACCTGAACAGCGG
The DNA here is from genome assembly GCF_009863025.1 of Streptomyces sp. SID4985. Taxonomy (GTDB): domain Bacteria; phylum Actinomycetota; class Actinomycetes; order Streptomycetales; family Streptomycetaceae; genus Streptomyces. Next base: position 24,193 of record NZ_WWIR01000381.1, read on the forward strand.
CGCCCGGGCCGTCGTACACAGGTCGTATACGACGGCCCGGGCGCCGAAAGGCCCGGTCAGCGGTGGGTCAGCGGGTCGCGCGGTTCACCGCGGAGACGACGGCCTTCAGCGACGCACGTGTCGTGTTCGCGTCGATGCCGATACCCCACAGAACCTTGTCGCCGATCGCGCACTCGATGTAGGAGGCCGCCTGCGCGGAGGCGCCCTCGCTCATCGTGTGCTCCTGGTAGTCCAGCAGGCGTACGTCCACGCCGATGGACTGCAGGGCGTCGAAGAAGGCCGAGATCGGACCGTTGCCCGAACCGGTCAGGACCGTGTCCGCGCCGTCCACCGTGGCCTCGACGGTCAGCGTGTCCACGCCGTCGGTGTCCGTGGTCGACTGGCCCGTGCGCACCTGGATACGGCCCCACGGGTTCTCCGGGTTCGGCAGGTACTCGTCCTGGAAGACCGCCCAGATGTCGCGCGGCGTGATCTCCCCGCCCTCGGCGTCCGTCTTCGCCTGGATGATCTTCGAGAACTCGATCTGCATCCGGCGCGGCAGCTCCAGCTTGTGGTCGTTCTTCAGGACGTACGACACACCGCCCTTGCCGGACTGCGAGTTGACCCGGATCACGGCCTCGTAGGAGCGGCCCACGTCCTTGGGGTCGATGGGCAGGTACGGCACCGCCCACTCCAGGTCGTCGACCGTGACGCCCTTCGCCTTCGCGTCGGCCTCCATGGCGTCGAAACCCTTCTTGATGGCGTCCTGGTGGGAGCCGGAGAAGGACGTGTAGACCAGGTCGCCCACGTACGGGTGGCGCGGGTGGACCTCCATCTGGTTGCAGTACTCCCACGTACGACGGATCTCGTCGATGTCGGAGAAGTCGATCTGCGGATCGACGCCCTGCGAGAACAGGTTCATGCCCAGGGTCACCAGGTCGACGTTGCCGGTGCGCTCGCCCTGCCCGAACAGACAGCCCTCGACGCGGTCGGCGCCGGCCATCAGCGCCAGCTCGGCCGCCGCCACCGCCGTACCCCGGTCGTTGTGCGGGTGCACGGACAGGACGACGTGCTCGCGGCGGGAGAGGTTGCGGCCCATCCACTCGAAGCGGTCCGCGTGCGTGGACGGGGTCGAACGCTCCACCGTGGCGGGCAGGTTGAGGATGATCTCGCGGCCCGGACCCGGCTGGTAGACGTCCATCACCGCCTCGCAGACCTCCAGCGCGAAGTCCAGCTCGGTGTCGGTGAAGATCTCCGGGCTGTACTGGTAGCCGAACTCGGTCTCGGGGCCCAGCAGCTTCTCCGCGTACTCCATCACCAGGCGGGTGCCGTCGACGGCGATCTGCTTGATGTCGTCCTTGGAACCGCGGAAGACGACCCGGCGGAAGACCGGCGCGGTCGCGTTGTACAGGTGGACGGTCGCGCGGCGGGCGCCCTTCAGGGACTCCACGGTCCGCTCGATCAGGTCCTCGCGGGCCTGGGTCAGGACGGAGATCGTCACGTCCTCGGGGATCGCGCCCTCCTCCTCGATGATGGAGCGCACGAAGTCGAAGTCGGTCTGGCCGGAGGCCGGGAAGCCGACCTCGATCTCCTTGTAGCCCATCCTGACCAGTTGGTCGAACATCCGGCGCTTGCGCTCGGGGGACATCGGGTCGATCAGCGCCTGGTTGCCGTCGCGCAGGTCGGTGGAGAGCCAGCGGGGGGCGGTGGTGATCCGCCGCTGCGGCCAGGTGCGGTCGGAGAGGTCGACCTGGTCGTACCGGCCGTACTTGTGGGTCGGCATGGGGCTGGGCTGCTGGCGGTTGGCCATGATCGCGTGGGCTCCTCGGAAAGGTCCGGATGGACGGCCGACGACGCAACGCCAGAGCACCGCGGGGAGGGGGTCGGCCTTGTCTACAGGCCCTCGCCGCGGCAGCTAAGGAGAAGCAGCCCGAATCGCATGATGCTGGGCAGCCTAGCCGAGCCGTTCCGGACGCGCCGGGGCGTATCAGCATGCGGAACCGGCCCATAGCATCTAGTGACGCGGAGTGATGACCGATATCCCCGCATTTCATCAATCGCGGTGGCAACTAGTGACTTTGATGTCACGCAGTGCAAGCATTTCCAGGTATGAGTACCCACGGGGGCTTCGAGCCCGTCTTCTGCACGATCGTCCCGCCGCACGTCCTCGACAAGCTCGCCCAGGACGCCGACCCGAGCGTGTCGGGCCCGGCCCGCCGCTCCCTGGAGCGCGACGCGTTCGAGCGCACCCGGCGGCGGCTGACCACCGTGGTCGGCGCGGCCGCCGTCGAGCCGCACGGCGCCGCCGCCGACAAGCCGCACCGCACGATCTACGACGCCCGGCACACCCAGAACCTGCCCGGACACCGGGTCCGCGCGGAGGGCTCCGAGCCCGGCTCCGACGCCACCGTCAACCGCGCGTACGCGGGACTCGGCGCCACCTTCGAGCTGTATCTGAAGGCGTTCGGCCGCCACTCCATCGACGACAGCGGCCTGCCCCTGAAGGCGACCGTGCACTTCGACAAGGACTACGACAACGCCTTCTGGAACGGCGACCAGATGGTGTTCGGCGACGGGGACGGCGAGATCTTCCTCGACTTCACCATCCCGGTCGACGTCATCGGCCACGAACTCACCCACGGCGTCACGCAGTACACCGCCAACCTCGCCTACTTCGGCCAGTCCGGCGCGCTCAACGAGTCGCTCTCCGATGTCTTCGGCTCACTGATCAAGCAGTACACCCTCGGCCAGACCGCCGCCGACGCCGACTGGCTGATCGGCGCGGGCCTGCTCGCCCCGCGCGTCACCGGCAAGGCCCTGCGCTCCATGAAGGAACCGGGCACCGCCTACGACGACGACGTCCTCGGCAAGGACCCCCAGCCCGCCGACATGGAGCACTACGTCCACACCGGCCGGGACAACGGCGGCGTCCACATCAACTCCGGCATCCCCAACCGCGCCTTCTACCTCGTCGCCTCCGCCATCGGCGGCTACGCCTGGGAGAAGGCCGGCCACATCTGGTACGACGTGCTGACCGGCGGCGCCCTCGAACAGGACGCCCAGTTCAGCGACTTCGCCACCCTCACCGTGAAGGCGGCCCGCGAGCGGTTCGGCGCGGGCGCGGAACTCCAGGCCGTGGAGAAGGCGTGGGAGGAAGTCGGGGTGCGGACGCTCTAGTTACGTACTAGACAGGTCCCCATGCGTATCCAAGTACGGCGCACGGGCGGCTTCGCGGGCATCGAGCGGCGGGCCGAGATCGACACCTCGGCCCGCCCCGACGCGGCGGAACTCCGCTCCCTGGCCGAACGCGCCCTGGCCTCCGCGCCCACCACGCCACCCCCTGGCGTCCCCGACGGCTTCCACTACGAGATCACGGTCGACGGCCGCACGATCCACGCCGCCGATCCCCGACTGACCGACGCACAGCGGGAGTTGGTGTCGCGGGTACTGAAGGAAGGCGCGTAGGCGCTGTTGACTCAGCGCCTCGGGCGTACGGATGATCCCCGCATGGCGACTGACGCGCGCGGTCCTGTGCCCCGGTTTCCCGACGGGTTTCTGTGGGGGGTGTCCACCTCGGCGCATCAGATCGAGGGGGCCGTCGGGCTGCGGGAGCCGTCGGTGTGGGACGTGTTCACCGCCGAGCCGGGGCGGGTGAGGGACGGGTCGACGGCGGCGGTCGCGTGCGACCACTATCACCGCTGGCCGGAGGATGTGGCGCTGCTGGCGGAGCTGGGGGTGGACGCGTACCGGTTCTCCGTCTCCTGGCCGCGGGTGGAGTCGCCGGGCGGCCTGGACTTCTACGACCGGCTGGTGGACGCGCTGTGTGCGGCGGGCGTGCGGCCCGTGCCGACGCTGTTCCACTGGGATCTGCCCGCCTCGCTGGACTGGCTGGAGCGGGACACGGCACACCGGTTCGCGGATCACGCGGCGCGGGTCGCGGAGCGGCTCGGGGACCGGGTGGGGCAGTGGATCACCCTCAACGAGCCTGCCGAACACACCCTGTTGGGCCACGCGCTCGGCATCCACGCGCCGGGCAAGCGGCTGCTGTTCGACGCGCTTCCGGCCGCCCACCACCAACTCCTGGGCCACGGACTCGCGGTACGCGCCCTGCGCGCGGCCGGGGCGACGAGCGTCGGCATCGCCAACTCCCACGGCCCCACCTGGCCCGCCTCCACCGACCCGGCCGACCAGGAGGCCGCCGCCTTCTACGACCTCCTGCTGAACCGGATGTTCGCGGAGCCGGTCATCCTGGGCCAGTACCCGGAGGGCATCGGGGAGTTGATGCCGGGCGACCCCGACGCGGACGCCCGGATCATCGGGGAGCCGGTGGACTGGTACGGGATCAACTACTACGCGCCGACCCGGGTGGGCGCCCCGCAGGGCACCGACACCGAGTTCGGCGGAGTCACCGTCCCGGCCGAACTCCCCTTCTCCCTCAAGGAGATCGAGGGCTACCCGGTCACCGACTTCGGCTGGCCGGTGGTCCCCGAGGGCCTCACCGAGCTGCTCACCGGCTTCCGCGACCGCTACGGTGACCGGCTCCCGCCGATCGTCATCACCGAGAACGGCTGCTCGTACGAGGGCCTCGACGACCAGGAGCGCATCGTCTACCTGGACACCCATGTCCGCGCCCTGCACGGCGCGTTGACCGCCGGGGTGGACGTGCGCGGGTACTTCGTGTGGTCCCTGCTGGACAACTTCGAGTGGGCCGAGGGGTACGCCCGCCGCTTCGGTCTGGTCCACGTGGACTTCGCGACGCGGGAGCGCACCCCGAAGGCGTCGTACCGCTGGTACCAGGAGCTGTTGCGGAGCCTGCGCGGCTAGGGTCGTACGCGCCTAGAGGTCGTAGCCGCCCGACACCTCGATGTTCTGCGCGGTGACCCAGCGGCTCTCGTCGGAGACCAGGGTGGCGATCAGCGCGCCGACGTCCTCGGGCTCGCCGACCCGGCCGAACGCGGTGCGCGCGGCGAGGGCCGGGATCACCTCCGGGAAGCGGGTGAAGCCGTCGTCGCCGAGGCGGGTGCGGGTCGGGCCGGGCGAGACGGCGTTGACGCGGATGCCGCGCGGGGCGAACTCCTTGGCCATGTACCGGGTCAGCACGTTGAGGCCGCCCTTCAGGGCCGCGTAGGCGGAGTAGCCGGGCTCCGGGGAGGCGGCCGTCGCCGAGCTGCTGCTTGTGTGGACGATCGCACCCCCGTCGGCCATCAGCGGCACCAGCTTCTGGGTCAGGAAGTACGGCCCCTTCAGCAACACCCGTGTCAGCACGTCGAAGGCGTCCTCGGTCATGTCCTCGATCAGCGCGGACTGGGCGAGCCCGGCGTTATTGACCAGGTGGTCGAAGGTGTCCCGCTGCCAGGTGTCGCGCAGCACGCCGGCCACGGTGTCGCGGAAGGCGTCGAACGTGCCGGACGCGCCGAGGTCCAGCGGCAGCGCGACGGCCGTGCCGCCCTCCTTCTCGACGGCGGCGACGGTGTCGAGCCCGCCCTGCCGGTTGCGGCCGTAGGTGAGGACGACACCGATACCGCGCTTGGCGATCTCGACGGCGGCGGCGCGTCCGATGCCGGAGCTGGCTCCGGTGACGATGGCGACCTGCATGGGATTCCTCCAGGAGTGAGGGCCGATGGACTTCCTCCCTCCATTAGGCGCCTCTGACCTGCGAAAACGTAGAACGATCCTCCTCCGTACCTGCACGATCCTCGCGTGCGCGGGAGCCAGGGCGGCCGGAGGTGCTGCAATGGCGGTATGCCGGACGAGAGACGCGCTGACGCACACGCGGGCACACGAGCGGAAGTACTGCTGGAGGAGCTGCGCGCCCTGCTGGAGCGGCATGTGCGGCCCGACTGGACCACGGCGATCGAGGGCGTCCTCATCTCACGGGTGGACCGTCCCGATCCCCCGCAGCCCTCGATGTCGGGGACGGTTCTGGCGGTGATCGCGCAGGGCGCGAAGCAACTGGCCCTCGGCGACCGGGTGTTCACGTACGGCGCCGGGCAGTATCTGGTGGCGTCGGTCGACCTGCCGGTGACGGGACACTTCACCCGCGTGGAACCCGGCCACCCGGCCCTCGGCTTCGGCCTCACCCTGGACCCCTCGGCCGTCGCCGAACTGCTGCTCCGGGCGGCCCCCGGGGACCTCCCCCGCGCGGTGCAGGGCACACCCTCGGGCATCGCCGTCAGCGACGCGCCCGCCACGCTGCTGGACGCGGTCGTACGGCTGCTGCGCCTGCTGGACGAGCCCCGCGACCGGGCCGTACTGGCACCGCTGGTCAAGCGGGAGATCCTGTGGCGGCTGATCACCGGGGAGCAGGGCGCGACGGTCCGCCAGCTCGGCCTGCCCGACAGCGAGCTCAGCCATGTCTCACGGGCCGTCGGCTGGATCCGCGAGCACTACGCGGAGCCCTTCCGGGTGGCGGACGTGGCACGGCTGTCCGGGATGAGCGTCTCGGCGTTCTACCGCAACTTCCAGGCGGTGACGGCGATGAGCCCCATCCAGTTCCAGAAGCAGATCCGGCTCCAGGAGGCCCGGCTGCTCCTCGCGACCCGTCCCGGTGACATCACCGGGGTCGGGCGGCGCGTGGGCTACGACAATCCGTCGCAGTTCAGCCGGGAGTACCGGCGCCAGTTCGGGGCCCCGCCGAGCCAGGACGCGGCACGGCTGCGGAAGGCGGCGCGGAGTCCGGCGGGGGTGCTGACGTAGACGGTGAAACGCCCGTCAGAAGCCGAGCTTGCGGAGCTGCTTGGGGTCGCGCTGCCAGTCCTTGGCGACCTTCACATGGAGGTCGAGGAAGACCGGCGTGCCGAGCAGCGCCTCGATCTGCTTGCGGGACTTGATGCCGACGTCCTTCAGGCGCTTGCCCTTGGGGCCGATGATGATGCCCTTCTGGCTGGGGCGCTCGATGTAGACGTTCGCGTGGATGTCGAGCAGCGGCTTGTCGGCCGGGCGGTCCTCGCGGGGCAGCATCTCCTCGACGACCACGGCGATGGAGTGCGGCAGCTCGTCGCGCACGCCTTCCAGCGCGGCCTCGCGGATCAGTTCCGCGATCATGACCTGCTCGGGCTCGTCGGTGAGGTCGCCCTCGGGGTAGAGCGCCGGGCCCTCGGGCAGCAGCGGGACGATCAGGTCGGCCAGCAGACCCACCTGCTTGTCGCCGACCGCCGAGACCGGCACGATCTCGGCCCACTCGAAGCCCAGCTCCTTGCCGAGCTGGTCGATGGCGATGAGCTGCTCGGCGAGGGCCTTGGAGTCGACCAGGTCCGTCTTGGTGACGATCGCGACCTTGGGGGTCTTCTTGATCCCGGCCAGCTCCTTGGCGATGAACCGGTCGCCGGGGCCGAGCTTCTCGTTCGCCGGGAGGCAGAAGCCGATCACGTCGACCTCGGCCCAGGTGGTGCGCACCACGTCGTTCAGCCGCTCGCCGAGCAGCGTGCGCGGCTTGTGCAGGCCGGGGGTGTCCACCAGGATCAGCTGGGCGTCGTCGCGGTGGACGATGCCGCGCACCGTGTGCCGCGTCGTCTGCGGCTGGTTCGCGGTGATCGCGACCTTCTGCCCGACGAGAGCGTTCGTGAGGGTGGACTTGCCCGCGTTGGGGCGGCCCACGAAGCACGCGAAGCCTGCGCGGTGGACGCTGTCGCCCGACCGCTCGGATGACTGGGTACGAACGCTCATGCCGACCATTCTCCCTGATCCACGGAGCGGCGCCGCACGGGCGGGTGTGGGGGTGCGGTGGAGGGGGCTTCCGGGAGCGTCACCGGTCGGATTCCCGCGCTCCTGGACGGTGGGCGTCACTCTCCGAAACATCACGGTAACGCCCTCGTAGGCGCCCGGAAACGCGGACCGGTGACCCTCTGACGAGCCCCCGCCCCCTCTCCCGACCGCCGGAGACGCCCGTGACCCTCGCCGCCGCGCACGCCGACTCCGGCGACACCGCCTGGCTGCTCGCCGCCACCGCCCTGGTCCTGCTGATGACCCCGGGCCTGGCCCTCTTCTACGGCGGCATGGTGCGCGCGAAGAGCGTGCTCAACATGCTGATGATGAGCTTCGTGTCCATCGCCCTGGTCACGGTGGTGTGGCTGGCGGGAGGCTACTCGCTGGCCTTCGGCGCGGACCTGGGCGCGGGCCTGCTGGGCGACCTGCGCGAGGCGGGCATGGCCCACATCGGCCCCTCCTCCCTCCACGGCACGGTCCCCACCCTCCTCTTCGCGACCTTCCAGCTCACCTTCGCGATCATCACGGCGGCGCTGATCAGCGGGGCGGTGGCGGACCGGACGCGGTTCCCGGCGTGGCTGGTGTTCGTGCCGCTGTGGACCCTGCTCGTATACGTTCCGGTCGCGCACTGGGTGTGGGGTCCGGGCGGCTGGATAGGCGGCGACGGCCTGGGCGCGCTGGACTTCGCGGGCGGGCTGCCGGTGGAGATCACCTCGGGCGCCTCGGGGCTCGCGCTGTGCCTGGTCCTCGGACCGCGGCTGGGCTTCAAGAAGGACGCGATGCGCCCGCACAACATTCCTTTTGTGGTCCTTGGTGCCGGTCTGCTCTGGTTCGGCTGGTTCGGCTTCAACGCGGGCTCCGCGCTCGGCGCGAACGGGCTCGCCGCGGCGGCCTTCCTCAACACCCTCGCCGCCGGCTGCACCGGGCTCCTCGGCTGGCTCCTGGTCGAGCAGAAGCGGGACGGCCACCCGACGACACTCGGCGCGGCCTCGGGCGCGGTGGCGGGTCTTGTCGCGATCACCCCCGCCTGCGGGGTCGTCTCCCTGCTGGGCGCGCTGGTGGTCGGGCTCGCGGCGGGCGTCGTCTGCTCGTACGCCGTGAGCTGGAAGTTCCGGCTGAACTACGACGACTCCCTGGACGTGGTCGGTGTCCATCTGGTCGGCGGGATCATCGGCACGCTGCTGATCGGGCTGTTCGCGGACCGCGCGCTGACCGGCGGGGTGGAGGGGCTGCTACACGGGGGCGGCTTCGCGCTGCTGGGCCGCCAGTCGGTGGCCGTCCTCGCCGTCGGCGCGTACGCCTTCACGATGACGTACGCCCTCGGGAAGCTCCTCGACCGCCTGATGGGCCTGCGCGCGAGCGAGGACCACGAACGGACCGGCCTGGACCTTACGGTGCACGCCGAGACCGCCTACGATCACGGGGTCCTGGGCCATGGCGCCCCCGTCCGGAAGGCCGGCACCCCCGCATGAAGCTCATCACCGCCGTCGTGAAGCCCCACCGCCTCGACGAGGTCAAAGAGGCACTCCGCGCCCTCGGCATCCACGGCCTCACCGTCACCGAGGCCAGCGGCTATGGCCGCCAGCGCGGCCACACCGAGGTCTATCGGGGCGCGGAATACCAGGTCGACCTCGTCCCCAAGGTCCGCCTCGAAGTCCTGGTCGAGGACGCGGTGGCCGACGACGCGATCTCGGCGGTGGTGGAAGCGGCGCGGACCGGGCGCATCGGGGACGGCAAGGTGTGGGCGGTACCGGTGGAGACGGTGGTGCGGGTGCGGACGGGGGAGCGGGGGCCTGCGGCGCTCTGACCAAGTTTGGCCACCCGCCCGCCCTTACCCGTACTCGGCTCACGTCGGCGGCTGACGGCGCTCACACAGCGAGGGGCGGCAACTCGGATCGGCAGGCCGTGCCGGAGGCATTCCCGGCGCCGGGCGCCTTCTCACCCACCCGAGCAGCCACCCCGTGACGGTGCCCTCTTCAGTCTCCCGAGACGCGTGGGTGTGGTGGGCGAGACGGGGGTCCAGGGGGCGGAGCCCCCTGGGGGCCTCAGGCGGAGGGGACGGTCAGGTAGACGACTCCGTCCGGGGCAGCGAGGAGGACCGGCGTGCCCGCGCCTCCCAAGTCGGCAACCGCAGCGAGGTCCGCCGGGGCGACCGCCACCGCCTCCGACACCACCGCCGCCGCCTCAAGAGACCTCGCCCCCGAAGCCACCGCCATCGCAACAGCCGTACGCAGCGCGCTCAGGGACAGGGACGGCAGCTCCACAGACCCCGCCGCGTACGTCCGCCCCGTCTCGTCCCGTACCGCCGCCCCCTCGGCGACGCCGTTCCGCGCCCGTACCGACCGCGCCAGCGTCACGATCTTCCGGTCCTCAGGATCAAGCTCGTTCTCGCTCATGCCCCGAGCATACGAACAGCGGACCCCTCCCCCGCCAGCCACTCCAGCTTGGCGGCAGTGTCGGCCTCGTCCAGGGGGGTGTGCAGCACCACCAGCAGATCGGGCCGTGCGGGCACCTGCATCGCCGTGGACTCGACGACCAGCCGCCCGGCCACGGGGTGTTCCAGTTCCTTGCGGATCTGCCCCTGGTCCTCGATGTCCCGCTCGGCCCAGATCCGGCGGAACTCGGGGCTGGCCGCGCCGACTTCGGCGAGGACGGCCTGGAAGCCCTCGTCGTCGGGGGAGGCGGCGTACATCGCCCGGAACTGCGCGACGACGGTGCGCGCGTTGCGCTCCCAGCTCCGGCTGCGGAGCCGGTAGAGCGGGTCGGTGAAGAAGTCGACCAGGCAGTTCCCGGGGGCGCCCGCGCGCCCCATCCCGAGCACCACGACGGCCGCGTGGTTGAACATGACGCAGTTGTAGTAACGGTCCATGATGTGCGCCGGATACGGCATCCAGGTGTCGATCAGCCGCCGCAGCCCGTCGCACATGTCCCGGCGGTCCGGGGCGACTTGGGGCGCGGGCGGGTTCAGCCCGGCGAGCAGATAGAGGTGCCGCCGCTCGGCGTCGCTGAGCCGCAGCACCCGCGCGACCGCGTCGAGGACCTGCGGGGAGACGGAGATGTCCCGCCCCTGCTCCAGCCACTGGTACCAGGAGGCGCCCACGCCCGCGAGCACGGCCACCTCCTCGCGCCGCAGCCCCGGCGTACGGCGCCGTACCCCGCCCGCCGGGAGCCCCACCTCCTGGGGACTCACCCGGGCGCGCCTGGTCATCAGGAACTCCCGCAGCTCCGTGCGCCGTTCACTTCTCGCCGTGCCCGTACCCGTGCCCGCAGGCGCCACGTGCCGCTCCCCCGTCGTCGCCGTGTCTGGTGGTGCCACCACCACCATAAGTTCCGACTCCCCGCGTTTCTTCCCGTGCCCGCAGGCTCGTGCCATGGCGATCGACACGACCGACCCGACCACCGAAGCGACCACCGAACCGAATCTCCCCGCAAGCGAACTGCCCGCCCCCGTAAGCCCCGTACGGCTGTCCACCCGCGACAGGCTCGTCCTCTTCGTCCTGTGCGCCGCCCAGTTCATGGTCGCCCTGGACTTCTCCGTCCTGAACGTGGCCCTGCCCCGGCTCGGGGACGACCTCGGCATGAGCCGTACCGCGCTCCAGTGGGCGGTCACCGCGTTCGCGCTGCCGTCCGGCGGCTTCCTGCTGCTGTTCGGCCGGGTCGGCGACCTCTACGGCCGCCGCAGGATGTTCCTCGGCGGGCTCGGCCTGTTCGGCGCGGCCTCGCTGCTGGCGACGCTGGCCTGGAACCCCGAGATCTTCCTCGCCGCCCGCGCGCTGCAGGGGCTCGGCGCGGCGGCCATCGTGCCGACCGGCATGTCCCTGCTGACGACCACCTTCGCGGAGGGCCCCGCCCGCGACCGCGCGCTCGGCGTCTCCGGCGCCCTGCTCTCCCTCGGCTTCACCACCGGCATGATCGCGGGCGGCGTCCTCACCGACACGCTCGGCTGGCGCTCCACGATGGCCCTGCTCACGCTCGTCACGCTGCTCGTACTGCCGCTGGCCCCCGCCCTGCTGCCGGAGTCCCGCACCGCCACGCACCGGCGCCTGGACGTACCCGGCGCGGTCACCGTCACCGGCGGCCTGCTGTCCCTGATCTACGCCCTCTCCAGCGCCGCCGACCGGGGCTTCGGCCACGCCGACGTGCTGGCCTGCCTGGTCGCGGGGCTCGCCCTGCTGGCCGGGTTCACGATGATCGAGTCCCGTACGCCCGCCCCGCTGGTCTCGCTGCCGATGCTGCGCCGCCGCACGGTGGCGTGGGGCAACCTGGGCGGTCTGGTGACCTTCTCGATGATGTCGGCGGTCGTCTTCGTACTGACCCTGTATCTCCAGGAGATCCTGGGCCTGTCCGCGTTCGAGACCGGGCTCGTCTTCGGCGTGCAGGGCGTCCTGTCGGTCGTCGCGGGCACCCTCGCCCCGAAGGTCATCGGCCGCCTCGGCGCCCCCCGCACCCTGGTCGTCTCGCTGACCGGTCAGGGCGCGCTGGTGGCGACCCTGCTTCTGCTGGACACCGGTTCCTGGTCGGCGTGGCTCGCCACCGCAGCCGTCTCGCTGGCGAGCGTGTGCCACCTGGGCGCGATCGTGTCGTACGGCCTGACCGTCACCTCGGGTGTCCCGGACACCGAACAGGGCCTGGCCACGGGCCTGGTGACCTCCACCCAGCAGGTCGGCATCACCGTCGGCATCCCACTGCTCGGCAGTCTCGCCGCCGCCTCCCCCGACCTCCTCTCCGGCGTCCACACGGTGCTGGGCCTGGACGCGGCGATCGTGCTGGCCGCCGCCGTGCTGGTCGGGGTGGGGCTGCGCCGGGGCCGGACGGGGGCCTGAACACCCCTGCGGACCCGGCTGGTCGGGGGCCTGAACACCCCCGTACGCCGAGCCGGTCGGGGGCCTCGACCCCCGTTCCGTCACGGGCGGTCGAGCCGCAGCCGTTCCGCCCGTGGCAGCCCAGCCACGACCAAGTCGTAGGAATCCTCGATCAGTTCGCGCAGGAGGGTGTCCGGGAGGGCACCGTCCGCCGTGACGGTGTTCCAGTGGCGTTTGTTCATGTGCCAGCCGGGGATGATCAGATCCTCGTGCTCGGTGCGGAGCCGGATCGCGTCCTCCGGGTCGCACTTGAGGTTGACCGTCAGGGGTCGCGCGCCCAGGTTGGTGAGGGCGAACATCTTGCCCAGCACCTTGAAGACCGAGGTCTCGGGGTTGAAGGGGAAGTCCTCCACGACCGCGTTGAAGGACAGGCACAGGGCGCGCAACTCCTGGGGCGTCACTCGGGTTTCTCCTCCCGCGCCGCGCTGTCGGCGGGCTCGACCAGTACCGTCACGATCTTGTTCCGGCGTCCCGCGGCCGCCTCCGCCGTGAGCTTCAGGCGCCGCTCGTCGGGGAGTCGGACCTCGGCCGAGGCACCCGCGATGGGGACGCGGCCGAGGGCCTTGGCGAGCAGGCCGCCGACGGTCTCCACGTCCTCGTCGTCGTACTCCTCCAGGCCGTACAGCTCGCCGAGGTCGGTGATGTCCAGGCGGGCGGTGACCCGGTGGCGGCCCTCGCCGAGGTCCTCCACGGGCGGGAGTTCCCGGTCGTACTCGTCGGTGATCTCACCGACGATCTCCTCAAGGATGTCCTCGATGGTGACGATGCCCGCCGTGCCGCCGTACTCGTCGATCACGACGGCGACGTGGTTGCGGTCCTTCTGCATCTCGCGCAGCAGGTCGCCCGCGTTCTTGGTGTCGGGCACGAAGACGGCGGGGCGCATCGCGGTGGAGACGAGGTCGTTCTCCGCGTCGCGGTTGATGTGCGTCTTGCGGACCAGGTCCTTGAGATACACGATCCCGACGATGTCGTCCTCGTTCTCGCCGGTGACCGGGATACGGGAGAACCCGGAGCGCAGGGCGAGCGTGAGGGCCTGGCGGATGGTCTTGTACCGCTCGATGACGATCAGGTCGGTGCGCGGCACCATCACCTCGCGCACCAGGGTGTCGCCCAGCTCGAAGACGGAGTGCACCATGCGGCGCTCGTCGTCCTCGATCAGCGACTCCTGCTCCGCGAGGTCGACCATCGCGCGCAGCTCCGCCTCGGAGGCGAACGGCCCGCGCCGGAAGCCCTTGCCGGGGGTGAGCGCGTTGCCGATGAGGATCAGCAGCGAGGGGATCGGGCCCATGATCCTGGCCAGCGGCAGCAGCACGTACGCCGCGACCGTGGCCGTGTTCAGCGGGTGCTGACGGCCGATGGTGCGCGGGGAGACGCCGACGGCGACGTACGACACCAGGACCATCACCGCGATGGCGATCAGCAGGGCTTCCCAGGTGTCCGGGAACTCCCGCAGGCAGGCGTACGTCACCAGCGCGGCCGCCGCCATCTCGCAGGCGACGCGGACCAGCAGGGCGACGTTCAGATAGCGGGTGGGGTCGGCGGCGACCTGGGCGAGCTTGGCGCTGCCCCGGCGGCCGGACTTGACGGCCTCCTCGGCGCGGAAGCTGGAGACACGGGCGAGGCCCGCCTCCGCGCAGGCGGCGAGCCAGGCCACGACGATCAGCGCGACCGCGCCGACCACGATCTGCGGACTCATGCGACCCCTCTTACGAGACGGTCGGCGCCGGGGACGGCCCGGTCAGCCCGCGCTCGGCCCGCCAGCCGTCCACGATGGCGGCCTGGAGCCCGAACATCTCGGCCTTCTCGTCGGGCTCCTCGTGGTCGTAGCCGAGGAGGTGCAGCACGCCGTGGACGGTGAGCAGCTGCAGCTCCTCGTCCATGGAGTGCTGGGTCGGCGCGTCCTTGCCCTGCTGGGTGGCGACCTCGGGGCAGAGCACGATGTCGCCGAGGAGGCCCTGCGGGGGCTCCTCGTCCTCCTTGCCCGGCGGACGCAGCTCGTCCATCGGGAAGGACATGACATCCGTCGGCCCCGGCAGGTCCATCCACTGGATGTGCAGCTGCTCCATGGCGTCGGCGTCCACGACGATCACCGAGAGCTCGGAGAGCGGGTGGATGCGCATCCGCGCGAGCGCGTAGCGGGCGATGTCGAGGATCGCCTGCTCGTCTACCTCGGTGCCGGACTCGTTGTTGACGTCGATCGACATGGTCGTGCTGGTCTACTTCCCCTTGGGTCCGGCCTTGCCGCGGCTGTGTCCCTTGCGGGCGCCGTTCTCGGTGCCGTGCGTGCTGTCGTACTGCTCGTACGCGTCGACGATACGGCCCACGAGCTTGTGCCGGACGACATCCTGCGACGACAGCCGCGAGAAGTGCACGTCCTCGACGCCCTCCAGGATCTCCTGCACCTGCCTGAGGCCGGACTTGGTGCCGTTCGGCAGGTCGACCTGGGTGACGTCACCGGTGATGACGATCTTCGAGTCGAAGCCGAGGCGGGTGAGGAACATCTTCATCTGCTCGGGGCTGGTGTTCTGGGCCTCGTCCAGGATGATGAAAGCATCATTGAGGGTCCGGCCACGCATATATGCCAGCGGAGCCACCTCGATCGTCCCCGCCGCCATCAGCCTCGGGATGGAGTCCGGGTCGAGCATGTCGTGCAGGGCGTCGTAGAGCGGGCGCAGGTAGGGGTCGATCTTCTCGTAGAGCGTGCCGGGCAGGAAGCCGAGCCGCTCTCCGGCCTCCACCGCGGGGCGGGTGAGGATGATCCGGTTGACCTGCTTGGACTGGAGCGCCTGGACCGCCTTGGCCATGGCGAGGTAGGTCTTGCCGGTGCCCGCGGGGCCGATGCCGAAGACGATCGTGTGCTTGTCGATCGCGTCCACGTAACGCTTCTGGTTGAGCGTCTTGGGGCGGATCGTGCGGCCCCGCGAGGACAGGATGTTCTGCGTCAGCACCTCGGCCGGGGTCTCCGGGCCGTCGCTCGTGCCGTTGTCGCTCGCCTTGAGCATGGCGATCGAGCGTTCCACTGCGTCCTCCGTCATCGGCTGCCCGGTGCGGAGCACGAGCATCATCTCGTCGAACACGCGCTGGATGAGGGCCACTTCCGCCGAGTCGCCCGTCGCGCTGATCTCATTGCCCCGGACATGGATGTCGGCCGCCGGGAAGGCCCTCTCGATCACGCGCAGCAGGGAGTCTCCGGACCCCAGCACGGTCACCATGGGGTGCTGGGCGGGAATGCTGATCTGTGCTCGCGCCCGCTGCGCGGAAGTCTGAGCTGTGGGTGTCTGAGTCATGGGCCGGCGCTCAGGGCCTGCGAATCCTCCTCATCACGGCCGCACCCCTGAGGGCGGCCTCGCACTGTCCAGAGTACGACGCGGCCCCGACAAGGCGGCAGCGGTTTTCCTCCGGTCGGGGGGGTGGGGGTCCGGTGCCCTGGGCTTCGACGGGGCTGCCCCTCGGGGGCGGTCCGCTGCGCGGGGCAGCGGGGTGGGTGGCCTACGGATACGGGGGGCTTCCTCCCGGAGGTGGTCCCGCTGCGCGGGGCTCCGGAATAGCCTGGCCGCGCAGCACGGCGGCCGTGCAGGGCTGGGCCGCGCACGGCAGGCTCGCGGGGCGGTCGTCGCCGTTCCGGTAGCCCAGCCCCGCGCCCCGCGCCCCCCTACGCCGACCGGCCGAACCCGATCGTCGGGACCGCTCGGCGCAGCGGCCAGGGGCGGTCGAGGCGGGGTGGGACCACCTGGTCGAGGAAGGCGTAGCGGTGGAGGGCGGTGGGGTTCTGGCCGGGGACGGACTGGACGCGGCGCCACCAGGCGCCGATCTCGGACCAGCCGGGGGCTGACAAGGAGCCGCCGAATTCCTGGACCGAGAGGGCGGCCGTGAGGCCGGCCAGGGCGAGGCGGTCGGCCAGGGGCCATCCCGCCAGGGTGGCCGTGACGAAGCCCGCGACGAAGACGTCGCCCGCGCCGGTGGGGTCGAGGGCCTCCACCTCGATCGCGGGGACCTCGGCCGTCTCCCCCGTGCGGCGGTCCACCGCGTAGGCGCCCTCCGCGCCGAGGGTGACCACCGCCAGCGGGACGTGTGCGGTGAGGGCGTGGGCGGCGGCCCGGGGGCAGGTCGCGCCGGTGTACCGCATCGCCTCCTCCGCGTTGGGGAGGAACGCCTCGCAGTGTTCGAGGTCGGCCAGACCGGCGAGGTCCCACGCTCCCGTGTCGTCCCAGCCCACGTCCGCGAAGATACGGGTGCCGCGCCGGGCGGCCTGGGCGATCCAGGGGGCGCGGGTGCCGGGGGCGAGGGAGGCGACGGCCGCGCGGGCGGGCGGCGGGCAGTCGGGGGCCGGTTCCTCCGGCGGGGGCTCGTGGCCGTGGGAGATCATCGTCCGCTCGCCCTCGTACGCCATGGAGACCGTCACCGGCGAGTGCCACCCCCGCACCGTGCGGGACGGCGTGAGGTCGATGCCCTCGCCCCGGGCGAGCGCGTCCCAGCAGTACTCCCCGTAGTGGTCGTCCCCGAAGGCCGCCGCGAGCGACGTGCGCAGGCCGAGCCGGGCCAGCGCGGCGGCCATGTTGGCGACACCGCCGGGGCTGGACCCCATCCCCCGCGCCCAGGACTCCGTACCCCGCACCGGCGCCGAGTCCAGGCCGGTGAAGACGATGTCCAGGAAGACCGTGCCGGTGAGATAGACGTCGAAGGGCGGATCGCCGGGCGCGCGCAGACCGGCCAGCGGGTCGACCTGCGCCTGGCGGCGCGCTGCCCGGGTGAGGTGTTCCGGTTCTCCTCCGGCTTCCTCTCCGGCGGTCGCGGGGGACGGGGTCACGGCGAGCTCCCTGTCGTGGTGCGGATCTGGCCAGTGTGCACCACGTCGGCCACGTACAGGGAAGGTCCCGCACGACGTCAGCCCCAGGTGGTACCCGGAGCCGAGCCGCGCGGGGACGCCCCCTCACCAGCGCGGCATCACCGGTGTCCGCCACCCCGGTTCGGCCACGCGCATCGCCGCCGCGTCGTCCCGTTCGCGCAGCCGCCCGTCGTCCTCGGCCCAGCGCCGATGCAATCGGGCCAGTTCCTCGCGGTCCAACTCGACGCCCAGGCCAGGCTGTTCGGAGACCGCGACCCGGCCGTCGCGGAACTCGATCCGTTCGGTCAGCACGTCCTCCGACTGCCACGGATAGTGCGAGTCGCAGGCGTGGTGGAGGTTCGGCACGGTCGCCGCGACCTGTGTCATCGCGGCCAGACTTATGCCGAGATGGGTGTTGGAGTGCATGGACACCCCGACCCCGAAGGCGGCGCATATCGCCGCGAGGTGACGGGTGTTGCGCAGCCCGCCCCAGTAGTGGTGGTCGGAGAGGACGACCTGCACGGCGTCGCGCAGGAACGCCTCCCTGATCTCCCCGAAGGTGGTCACGCACATGTTGGTCGCCAGCGGCACCCCGCTCCCGGCGGCCACCTCGGCCATCGCGGGAGTGCCCAGCGTCGGGTCCTCCAAGTACTCCAGTACGTCCGCGAGTTCGGCCGCGACCTTCAGCGAGGTCGGCACGGACCAGGCGCCGTTGGGGTCGAGCCGGAGCGGCTGCCCGGGAAACGCCTCGGCGAGGGCGTGCACGGCGGCGACCTCCTGCTCCGGCGGGAAGACCCCGCCCTTGAGCTTGAAGGAGGTGAAGCCGTACCGCTCCGCGAGGAGGCGGGCCTGCGCGACGATCCCCGCCGGGTCGAGCGCGGCACCCCAGTCGTCCGGCTCGCCCCGCACGCCGTCCGGGTGGGCGCCCCACTTGTAGAAGAGGTACGCGCTGTACTCCACCGAGTCCCGCACCCGCCCCCCGAGCAGCGCGTGCACGGGAAGCCCGAGCGCCCGCCCCTGCGCGTCCAGGCAGGCGACCTCGAAGGCGGAGAGCACGGACAGGCGGAGTTTGTCGGCGCTGCGCACCCCGCGCAGTCCGCCCGCGTCCAGCGCGCCACGCACCCGGTCCTCGTCCACATCGAGTCCGAGACCGAAGAGCGCGTTCACATCCGTGACCGAGCGGCCGACGAGATGCTCGGCCAGCGGACGCGCCAGCTCCAGGTAGTCGGTGTCCCCGTAGGTCTCCCCGAGCCCGGTCGCCCCGCCCGCCGTGACCACCTCCACGATCAGCCGCGGGGTGTACGGCTGATGCACGCCCTGGGCGTTGAGCAGCGGCGGGTCGGCCACCAGGACGGGGGTCAACCGGACGTCCACCACGGTCAGTTCACGGTTCACAGCGCGGCCCCCACCAGGTCGAGTCCGGTGGCCAGCAGCTCCCGCAGCGTGGCGAGGTCGGCGTCCGAGGGGTCGACGAGTGGGGCGCGCACGGGTCCGACCCGCTGTCCGCGCAGCCTCGCCGCCGCCTTGACCAGGGAGACCGCGTACCCGGGCACCCGGTCGCGGAGGTCGGCGAAGGGGCCGTAGAACTCCCGGAGCAGCTTCTCGGTGGTGCCGTGGTCGCCGCCGCGCAGGGCGGTGAAGAAGGCCCCGGCGATCTCGGGGGCGAAGGCGTGCACGGCGGAGGAGTAGGCGGGGACGCCGACGGCGGCGTAGGCGCGGGCCTGGAGTTCGGCGGTGGCGGCGCCGTTGAAGAAGAGGAAGTCCTCGGGGGCGGCGAGGGTGAGGCGCCGGAGGCGGTCGAGGTCGCCGTGTCCGTCCTTGAGGCCGATGACGCCGGGGATGCGCGCCAGGAGTCGCAACGACTCGGTGTCGTAGGCGACTTGGCCGCGCTGGTAGGTGATCAGCGGCAGGCGGGTGCGGGCGGCGAGCTGCTCCAGCTGGGCGACGAGACCGGCCTGCGGGGCGGCGGTGAGGTAGTGCGGGAGGACGAGCAGGGCGTCGGCCCCGGCGTCCTCGGCGATCCGGGCGAAGCGGGCGGCCTGCGCCCAGCCGTACCCGGTCCCGGCGACCACGGGCACCCGCCCGGCCGCCTCCTCGACGGCGATGACGACGACCTGGCGGTACTCGTCCTCGTCCAGGGAGAAGAACTCACCGGTGCCGCAGGCCGGGAAGAGGGCGCCGGGTCCGGCCGCGAGCCGGGAGGCCACATGGGCGCGGAAGCCGTCGGGGTCGAGGGAGCCGTCGTCGTGGAACGCGGTGAGCGGGAAGGACAGCACGCCGCGCGCCATCCCCTCCCTCAGCCGTCGTGCCACATCGCGCGGGTCCGGGTCGTCGCTCATCGGCCATCATCTCCCCTTGTGAATGCCGATCACGTATGAGAACAGAGGCTAGGTACACGTACACGACACCGTCAATGGCGCATCGGGAGGGGCATGTTGGGAGGCGTGCGGCGGGAGAGATGCGGCGGGAAGGGGCGGGCGCACAGCAAAGAGCCCCATCCCGCCGAACGACGGGATGGGGCTCGATCGAGCGCCGGGCAGGCCTTGCACCTGCATTTCCCCGCAGGAAGCGGGGCGTCTTTCCTTGGACCACCAACGCACTGTCCGCCACCGGGAGTTCCGGCGACCGCGACGTGATCAACCATAGCGCATCCTCGGCCGTTTGTGATCACCCGAGATCACAAACCGACCGCCCACCCGGTCACCCACCCGGTCACCCACTCGGGGGAGCGCAGGGCAATACCCGCGATCATGCACCCCAAACCATATGTGACTCAGATCACAGTCACTCAACTTCTGCTCGAAACCACGTGCTTGATACAACTTGCTCGCGCCCTCCCGTCCCCCGGACCACCGGCGTCTCTCTCCCCTCTCCCGCATCCTTTCGAGCTGTCGCTCTCGCCTGCCCTGGGAACGCCCGTGTCCGCCCCCCGCACCACCCCCTGGCCCCTCGTCGCCCTTTTCACGGCCGGGTATCTCGCGCCGTATCTGCTGCCCACCACCGTCGGCAGACTCGACGCCGGGCTTCCGCTCACCGCCACCGAGGCCGGGGCCGCCGGCAGCGTCCTGCTGCTGAGTTCCGCCACGGCCGGCTTCCTGCTGGCCGCGCGCGGCGGACGGGCCGGGGCG
The DNA here is from genome assembly GCF_009863025.1 of Streptomyces sp. SID4985. Lineage (GTDB taxonomy): Bacteria > Actinomycetota > Actinomycetes > Streptomycetales > Streptomycetaceae > Streptomyces. Next base: position 44,691 of record NZ_WWIR01000381.1, read on the forward strand.
CGCACCCTCGCCCGCGTCGGCCTCACCCTCGCTGTCCTGGGCTACGGCGCCGCCGCCCTCACCGGCTCCGTCCCTGCGGTCGTCGCGGGCGTGATCGTCGGCGGCCTCGGCTCGGGCACCGCCACGGCCGTCGCCGCGAGCGGGATAGCGGGCCGCCCCGACCCGCACCGGGTCACCACGCTCGGACTGCTCACCGTCTCCGCCCTCGCGGGCGCCCTCTATCTGACGATCCCGCACCTCGGCCCGGGCCACGGCCTGCCGCTCGCCGCGATCGCCCTGACCGCGCTCGCGGTCCTCCCCCTCACCGGCCGCCTGCCCGCCCGTACGACCACCACCACGGCCACCGCCGCACCCGCCCCGCTCCCCCACCGGAGCACGGGACTTCTGCTGGCCGCCGCCATGCCCTGCTGGTCCCTCGCGCAGAACTCCCTGTGGGGAGTGAGCGGCCGGATCGGTCTGACCCAGGCGCACCTCACCGAGGTCACCGTCGGCGCGGTGTTCGCGGCCGCGCTCGGTGCCGGACTGCTCGGCGTCCTCGGCGCGGGCGCGCTCGGACCGCGCCTGGGCCGCGCGGTGCCGATCGGCGTCGGTACGGCGCTCATCGCGGCCTGCGTCGTGGTCAGCGCGTCGGCCTCGGGGCCGGTGTCGTTCGCGGGCGGGGAGATCGCCTGGAACGCCTGCTACCCGCTCGTGCTCTCGTACGTCATCGGGCTCGCCGCCTCCCTCGACCCACGCGGGCGCTGGGCGGTACTGGTCGGCTCGGCGGGCTCGCTCGGCACGGCGGCCGGACCGCTGGCGGGCAGTCTGCTGTCGGCGTGGGCGGGCTACCCGGCGATGGGCCGCACCCTGGCCCTCGTCCTGCTGGCCTCAGCGGTGCCGATGACGGCGGCGGCCCTGCGCGCGACCGCCCCGGCGCGGCGGACGACACGGGTCGCGGACCTGCCGGTGGTGGAGATCCCGCTGGTGGAGCTCCCGCACGCGGAGACCTCGCTCACGGAGGCCGCTCTCGCAGAGGTCGCTCTCGTGGAGATCCCCCTTGCGGAGATCCCGGACTCGGTGCTCACGGACTCGGTGCGCGCGGACCGGGTGCCCCACCCGGAGACGGTCCCGTTCCTGGAACCCCTCCTGGCGGAGACCGCCCCCGGTCTCCCGGTCCGCGCGCTCCCCGGTCACTCGAACTCGTACGCCTCCACCTCGGCGAGGTAGCGGGCGCGCAGCTCCTCGTCGTCCTCCAGGAAGGAGGCGAGGAAGGAGTTGCGGGCCAGCTCGCGCAGGCGGTCCTGGGAGAGGTCGAGGGTCTCGTGGACCGCGGCGAAGTTGTCGCCCGCGTAGCCGCCGAAGTAGGCGGGGTCGTCGGAGTTGACCGTGCACATCAGGCCCGCTTCCAGCATCGCCGGGAGCGGGTGGTCGGCCAGGGTGTCCACGGTGCGCAGGCGCACGTTGGACAGCGGGCACAGGGTGAGCGGCACCCGGTCGCGGACCAGCCGCTCGACCAGCTGCGGGTCCTCCATGCAGCGCAGCCCGTGGTCCACGCGCTCGACCCCGAGCACGTCCAGGGCCTCGGTGATGTACTCCGGCGGCCCCTCCTCACCGGCGTGCGCCACGCGCCGCAGACCGAGCGCGGCGGCGGCCTCGTACACCTCGCGGAACTTCACCGGCGGGTGGCCGACCTCGGCGGAGTCCAGGCCGACGCCGGTGATCCGGTCCAGGTACGGCTTGGCGGCGTCCAGGGTGGCGAGCGCGGACTCGGCGGACTCGTCGCGCAGGAAGCACATGATCAGCCGGGTGGAGACGCCGTGGTTCTCCACGCTGGAGCCGAGCGCGCGCCACAGCCCCTCGACCACGGTGCCCATGTCCACGCCCCGGGCCAGATGCGCCTGCGGGTCGAAGAAGATCTCGGCGTGCCGGACACCCTGCGCGGCGGCGCGGGCGAGGTAGGCGTTGGCGAGGTCCTCGAAGTCCTGCTCGGTGCGCAGGACGGCCATCAGCTCGTAGTACAGGTTCAGGAAGGACTGGAGGTCCTCGAACCGGTACGCCTCGCGCAGCGCCTCGGTGTCCGCGTAGGGCAGCGTCACGCCGTTGCGCCCGGCCAGCCGGAAGGCCAGCGCGGGCTCCAGGGTGCCTTCGATGTGCAGGTGCAGTTCAGCTTTGGGGAGGGGCATCAGAGCATCGTACGGCCCTTTACCCACCCATTCATCCGGACGCGGAAGTGGCGCTCAGCGCCGTTTGGGTACGGGTACGCGCTGGAGGTCGCGGGCCACGGTCAGCTCGCCGGTGAAGCCCGCCGCGCGGGCCTGCCGCTCGAAGACCTCGGGGTCGGAGTAGCGCTGGCTGAAGTGGGTGAGCACCAGGTGCCGCACGCCCGCGTCCCGGGCCACGGTCGCGGCCTGCCCGGCGGTCAAGTGGCCGTGTTCCTTGGCGAGTTGTACGTCCTCGTCCAGGAAGGTGGACTCGATGACGAGCAGGTCGCAGCCCTCGGCCAGCGCGTGGACGCCCTCGCACAGCCGGGTGTCCATGACGAACGCGAACCGCTGCCCGCGCCGGACCTCGCTGACCTCCTCCAGCGTCACCCCGCCGAGGGAGCCGTCGCGGCGGAGACGGCCCACGTCCGGGCCCGTGATGCCGTGCGCGGCGAGCCTGTCGGGCAGCATCCGCACGGCGTCGGGCTCGACGAGCCGGTAGCCGTAGGACTCCACGGGGTGGGAGAGGCGGCGGGCCTCCAGCGTGTAGGCGGGGGTCTGCGCCAGAACGCCGTCGGAGTCGGCGGGGGCCTCGGTGAGGGCGACGGTCTCGCGGTAGGCGGTGGCGTACCGCAGCCGGTCGAAGAAGCGCTGCCCGGAGCGCGGGTAGTGCGCGGTGATCTCGTGCGGCACCCGGTCGAGGTTGATCCGCTGGATCACCCCGGCGAGGCCCAGGCTGTGGTCGCCGTGGAAGTGGGTGACGCAGATCCGGTTCAGGTCGTGCGCGGCGACCCCGGCGCGCAGCATCTGCCGCTGGGTCCCCTCGCCGGGGTCGAACAGGATGCCCTCGCCGTCCCAGCGGAGCAGATAGCCGTTGTGGTTGCGGTGCCGGGTCGGGACCTGGCTGGCGGTGCCGAGGACGACGAGTTCGCGTACGGACATCTTCCTCTACGGGATCTTCCGCGGGTTCTTCTACGGGTCCTGCGGCTTAGCCGGGGGGCCATTCGAGGCCGCGGCCGCCGAGGACGTGCGCGTGGGCGTGCCAGACGGTCTGGCCGGCGCCTGCGCCGGTGTTGAAGACCGTACGGTAGCTCTCCAGCTTTTCCTCGTCGGCGATGACCTGCGTCTCGGCGAGCACGTCGGCGGCGAGCTGCGGGGCTTCTGCCGCGAGGGTGGCGGCGTTCTTGTAGTGCGCCTTGGGGATCACCAGGATGTGCGTCGGGGCCTGGGGGTTGATGTCCCGGAACGCGACGGTGGTGTCCGTCTCGCGGACCACGGTCGCCGGGATCTGGCCTGCGACGATCTTGCAGAAGAGGCAGTCTTCCTGCGGTTCCCCAGCCATTTCGCTGCGCTCGCTTTCGCCGGTGATCGTGTGCGGGGTCATCGTAGTCGGTTCAGTGCGGCTCGCGTTGTGGCTGGTCGCGCCCACGCGGCAGAGCCGCATATCGATACGGCCCCGCGCCCCTTAGGTTGGCAGGGTCCAGGGTGTTTCGCGGCACCCCGCATGCCCCTTAGCTGGGCAGAGTCGGCGGAGTCTTGGAAGGCACCCTTTCCAGTTCCTCCAGCGCCAGCCTTATCGCCTCGTCCAGCTGGGTGTCCCTGGACGCTGCGTGGTCCTGGGGCTTTTGGACGACTTCTACGTCCGGGTCCACTCCGTGGTTCTCCACGCCCCAGCCGTAGCCCTCCAGCCAGAAGGCGTACTTCGGCTGGGTGATCAGGGTGCCGTCGACCAGGTGGTAGCGGCTGTCGATGCCGATGACGCCGCCCCAGGTGCGGGTGCCGACGACGGGGCCGATGTTCAGGGCGCGGATGGCGGCGTTGACGATGTCGCCGTCGGAGCCGGAGAACTCGTTGGCGACGGCGACGACCGGGCCGCGCGGGGCGTCCTGGGGGTAGCTCTCGGGGCGCATGCCGCGCGGGAGGTCCCAGCCGATGACACGGCGGGCCAGCTTCTCGACGACGAGCTGGGAGGTGTGGCCGCCGCGGTTCTCGCGGACGTCCACGACGAGGCCCTCGCGGGCCACCTCGACGCGCAGGTCTCGGTGGATCTGGGCCCAGCCGGGGGCCTGCATGTCGGGGACGTGGAGATAGCCGAGGCGGCCGCCGGACTTCTCGTGGACGTAGGCGCGCCGGTCGGCGACCCAGGCGTGGTAGCGCAGCGGCTCCTCGTCGGACAGCGGGATGACCACGGCGTGCCGGGGTTCACCGCCGCCCGCAGGGGAGATCGTCAGCTCGACGGGTTTTCCGGCGGTGCCGGTGAGCAGCGGGCCGGGGCCGGTGACGGGGTCGACGGGGCGGCCGCCGATGGCCACGAGCGCGTCGCCGGGGCGTACGGCGACACCGGGCGCGGCGAGCGGGGAGCGGGCCTCGGGGTCGGAGGTCTCGGAGGGCAGGATGCGGTCCACGCGCCAGCTGCCGTCCTCGTGACGGGAGATGTCGGCGCCGAGCAGGCCCTGCCGGGGTCCGCCGCCGAAGCCGCCGCCGGGGGTGACGTAGGCGTGCGAGGTGCCGAGTTCGCCGTGCACCTCCCAGAGGAGGTCGACCAGGTCGTCGTGGGTGGCGAGGCGGCCGAGGATCGGGCGGTAGCGGTCGAGTACGCCGTCCCAGTCGACGCCGCTCATGTCGGGCCGCCAGAAGTTGTCCCGCATGACGCGGCCGGTCTCTTCGTACATCTGGCGCCACTCGGCGACCGGGTCGACGGTGTGCCGGATGCGGCCGAGGTCCACGACGATGTTGGAGTCGCTCTCCTCGTCGTCGGAGGCGCGCCGGTCGGCGGGTACGACGCGCAGCCGCCCCTCGCTCCAGAGCAGCACGCGCTTGCCGTCGCCGCTGACCCGGAAGTGGTCGGCGTCGGCGGCCAGGTGCTCCAGGCGCTGCTGGGCGAGGTCGTACCGCTCCAGCTCGGTCTTGGGGTCGGGGGCGTCGGGCGTGGCGCGGGCGGCGCCGAGGACACCGCGCATCGGGTGGCGCAGCCAGAGGACGCCGTCGCGGGCGGCGCGCAGACTGGTGTAGCTGGCGGCCTCGACCGGGAAGGGCACGATGCGGTCGGCCAGCCCGTCGAGGTCGATCCGGGTGACCGGGGCGCCCTCGCTCTCCGGGGTCTCGTCCTTGTCCGGTGTGCCGAAGGGGCGGCCGTGGCGCTGCGGTCCGAAGGGGGACGGCGTGGTCGCGGCCAGCGTGATCAGGTGCGGGCGGACGCTGTCGACGAAGGCCAGGTCGAAGACGTGCCGGTCGTAGATGGGGTCGAAGGAGCGGCTGGAGAGGAAGGCGAGGTGTTTGCCGTCCAGGGTGAAGGCGGGCGCGTAGTCCTGGAAGCGCAGCGGGGTCGCCTCGGTGACCGTGAGGTCGGTGGTGCTGGCGATGCGGATCTGGGAGAGCGGGCGCGGGCCGGGGTGGGCCCAGGCGAGCCAGCCGGAGTCGGGCGAGAAGACGAGGCCGTGGACGTCGCCGTGTTCGCTGCGGTCGACCTCGCGGACCTCGCCGGTCTCCCGCTCGACCAGCAGCAGCCGTCCGTCGTGGGAGGCGACGGCGGCCCGGGTGCCGTCGGGGGACATGGCGAGCGCGAGGACGCGGCCGAGCTGTCCGGCGGCGATCCGGCGGGGTACGGCGCCGGGGGCGAGGCCGGTGGCGGGGGCGAACTCCAGGGCGTCCTCGCCCTCCGCGTCGGTCACCCAGACCACCCACTCCTCGCCGTCGGCGCGGAAGGTGCGCGGCAGCCGGGCGCGCACGCCGGGCTCCGCGGCCAGGGCGCGG
>NZ_WWIR01000382.1 GCF_009863025.1 Streptomyces sp. SID4985
GCGGACATCGTGCCGAGGTCGTCGTTGCCGGTCATGCCGGTCGGACCGTCCGTGAACAGGGTCAGCGCCGCGTGCACCACGTCGGTGGTCTTCCACGGCTGGCCGGTGGAGAGGTAGGTGTAGGGCGCGATGAGGTCGGGCTCGTTCTGCGGGTTGTACTTGTCCGCGTTGTAGTAGGCGTACGGCCCGTTCACCCAGGTCTCCCGCGCGGTCTTCGCCGGGTCCTTCAGCAGGTCGGCGTAGGCGAAGAAGGAGTCGAGGCGGTCGTTGGCGGCCTGCTTGCCGCCGATCATGTCCACCATGCCGGGCAGGTCCTGCGGGACGAGCCACTGGTACTGCCACGAGGTGCCCTCGTGGAAGCCCTCGCTCTGCGCCGGGTCGGCCGGTCCGGTGAAGGCGCCGGAGGCGTCCCGGGCCCGGAAGAAGCCGGTCGAGGCGTCGAAGACGCGGCGGTAGTTCTGGGCGCGGGCGGCGTAGCGGACGGCGTCGGCGTGGTGCCCGAGGTCCCGGGCCATCTGGGCGAGCATCGCGTCGGAGAGGGCGTACTCCAGGGTGGCCGAGGCGCCGTGGTCGTAGTCCGAGTCGCCGGGTTTGGCGTGCGGGCGGCCCTTGACGTAGGGGGCGAAGCCGTCGGCGATGTACTCCTCGTTCGCCTCGCGGCCCACGGCGGGGGAACCGGCCGGGGGCACACCGTCGGCGTTCTTCCGCAGCGCCTTGTAGGCCCGCTCCTCGTACCCCTTGAGCAGGCCCTGCTGGTAGGCGTTGGTGAGGAACGGGGTCACCGGGTCGCCGGTCATGATGTTGGTCTCGACCGTGCCGTAGCCCCACTTGGGCAGCCAGCCGC
>NZ_WWIR01000383.1 GCF_009863025.1 Streptomyces sp. SID4985
CTCGTCGCGGCCATCGGCACGCTGGGCCTCGCGGCCGTGGCGGCCGCGACGGGCGTCGTCCCCGCCGACGCCTCCGCGCCCGCGCCCTCCGCCGGCTGGAGCCAGGTCTTCCTGGACGACTTCGACGGCGCGGCCGGTTCCGGCGTCAACACCTCCAACTGGCAGTACGACATCGGGACTTCGTACCCGGGTGGCGCGGCCGGCTGGGGTACCGGCGAGGTCGAGACGATGACCTCCAGCACCAGCAACGTCGCGCTGGACGGCAACGGCAATCTGCTGATCACCCCGCGCCGGGACGGCTCCGGCAACTGGACCTCGGGCCGCATCGAGACCAAGCGGACCGACTTCCAGCCTCCGGCGGGCGGCAAGCTGCGGGTGCAGGCCCGTATCCAGCTGCCCAACGTCACGGGCGCGGCCGCCAAGGGCTACTGGCCCGCGTTCTGGATGCTCGGCGCGCCGTTCCGGGGCAACTACTGGAACTGGCCGAGCGTGGGCGAGCTGGACATCATGGAGAACGTCCAGGGCCTGAACACCGACTGGTCCACCGTGCACTGCGGCACCAACCCGGGCGGCCCGTGCAACGAGACCACCGGCATCGGCGGCTCGACCTCCTGCACCGGCACCACGTGTCAGGCGGGCTTCCACACCTACGCGATGGAGTGGGACCGCTCCACGAGCCCCGAGGAGATCCGCTTCTACCTCGACGGCGTCAACTTCCACACCGTCAGGGCGAACCAGGTCGACGCCACCACGTGGGCCAACGCCACCAACCACGGCTACTTCGTCATCCTCAACGTGGCGATGGGCGGCGGCTTCCCGGGCGCCTTCGGCGGCGGCCCCGACGGCGGCACCGAGCCGGGGCACCCGATGACCGTGGACTACGTCCAGGTCCTCCAGTCCGGCGGCGGCACCACTCCCCCGCCCTCCGGCGGCGGCCGTGACGCCTACGGCACCATCCAGGCCGAGTCCTACGACAGCCAGTCCGGCACGACCACCGAGTCCACCACGGACACCGGCGGCGGCCAGGACATCGGCTACGTCTCGGGCGGCGACTGGGCCCTCTACAAGGGCGTCGACTTCGGCTCGACCCCGGCCGCCCAGTTCAAGGCCCGTGTCGCGAGCGGCGCCGCCGACGGCGTCAGCGGCCTGGTCGAGGTCCGCCTCGACAGCCGCTCCAACGCTCCCATCGGCAGCTTCGCCGTCGGCAACACCGGCGGCTGGCAGACCTGGCGCACGGTCCCGGCCAACATCTCGTCGGTCACCGGCAAGCACGACGTCTACCTCACCTTCACGAGCGGCCAGCCGGCGGACTTCGTGAACGTGAACTGGTTCGGCTTCGGTCACTGAGCGGGGGTCACGGTCCCACGGGTGCCGCCGGGAGGAGCTTCCTCACGGCGGCACCCGTGCGTGCGCGTGCCCCGCCTCACCGCAGCTCCGCCCGAAAGGCCACCGGTGTCTGCCCCGTGTGCAGGTGGAAGAACTTGGAGAAGTTGGCGGCGTCGGGGAAGCCGACGGCGGCGCCGACGCGGCCGATGGGCATGTCCGTGTGGGCGAGGAGGCGTTTGGCCTCCAGGATGACGCGGCGGTCGATGAAGCCCTTGGGGGTCTGGCCGGTGGCGGCGCGGACGGCGCGGACCAGGGTGCGGCGGGAGTAGCCGAGGGCGTCGGCGTAGGCGTTGACGCTGTGGTTGGTGGGGAAGCCCTTCTCGACCGCGTCGCGGAAGAGGCTGAACGTGGTGTCGGCCTGGCGCCGGGACGCCTCGGCGGAGCTGGCCGCGAGATGGGCGAGGCGGAGCAGGAACGCCGTCAGGCTGTGCCGCAGGACCGCGGTGTGGAGGCTGAGCGGGAGGGTGGTGGTGTCCTCGTACTCGCGGCACAGCTGGTCCAGGGACGCCTGGAGGGCGGCGAGCTGGGCGGGTTCGGGGTGCAGCAGCGGCGGCAGGTCGTAGCGGTAGAGGTTGGTCGCCTCGACGGTGGAGCGGGGCAGGAAGCCGGGCTGCATGGTGAGGACCGTGCCCCGGTAGTCACTGGTGCGGTCGAAGCGGTGGATCTGGCCGGGGCGGATCCACAGGAGGTCGCCGGGCCCCGCCTCGTACTCGGCGAAGTCGATCATGTGCCGTACGGGGCCCCCGGTGAAGAGCATGACCACGTGGAAGTCGATGCGGTGGACGCGGTCGAGCGGGGCGTCGGCGTGCCAGGTGTGGTCGGTGCCCATCGCCCCGACCTGCATCCCGACGCCGCCCACCGCCAGCTCGGTCGGGAAGGGGAAGGTCGCGATGCCCTCGCCGTGCCCGCCCTGACCGGCGACTTGAGTCGTTCTGTCCGCCATGTTCTTTTCGCGCCATCCCTCTCACGCGTTCGATGTCCCAGATTCACCACAGGCTGACACACCCCGACCTTTCCGCGAAAAAGTCAGACTTTTAAGTTTGAACGCGTTTGATCAGTAACCAGGCTTCGAACGAGGACTTCTTGAAGATGAGCACGCAGACACCCGAGAGCTTCGAGTGGACCGATCTCGACCGTCGCGCCGTCGACACGGCCCGGCTTCTCGCGGCCGACGCCGTGCAGAAGGTAGGCAACGGCCACCCCGGCACCGCGATGAGCCTCGCGCCTGCCGCGTACACGATCTTTCAGAAGGTGATGAAGCACGACCCGGCGGACCCGGAGTGGACCGGCCGTGACCGCTTCGTGCTGTCCCCGGGCCACACCTCGCTGACCCTCTACACCCAGCTCTTCCTCGCGGGCTACGAGCTGGAGCTGGACGACCTCAAGGCGTTCCGCACCCAGGGCTCGAAGACGCCTGGACACCCGGAGTACGGGCACACGGCCGGTGTGGAGACGACGACCGGACCGCTCGGCCAGGGCGCCGCCAACGCGGTGGGCATGGCCATGGCCGCCCGCTACGAGCGCGGCCTGTTCGACCCCGAGGCCCCCGCGGGCACCTCCCCCTTCGACCACACCATCTGGGCGATCGTCTCCGACGGCGACCTGGAGGAGGGCGTCTCCGCCGAGGCGTCCTCGCTCGCCGGCCACCAGAAGCTCGGCAACCTGGTCTTCCTCTACGACGACAACCACATCTCGATCGAGGGCGACACCGAGACCGCCTTCTCCGAGGACGTCCTCAAGCGGTACGAGGCCTACGGCTGGCACACCCAGCGCATCGAGCCCACCGCCGAGGGCGACGTGGACGTCCCCGCGCTGCACGCGGCCCTCGCCGCCGCCAAGGCCGAGACCGGGCGCCCGTCCATCATCGCGATGCGCACGATCATCGCCTGGCCCGCCCCGACCGCCCAGAACACCGAGGCGTCCCACGGCTCCGCCCTCGGCGCCGAGGAGATCGCGGCCACCAAGCGCGTCCTCGGCTTCGACCCCGAGCAGTCCTTCGAGGTCTCCGACGAGGTGCTCGCCCACTCCCGCCGCGCCCTGGACCGGGGCGCCGAGGCGCACGCCGCCTGGGACAAGAAGATCGCCGAGTGGCGCACCGCCCAGCCCGCGCGCGCCGAGCTGTTCGACCGCGTCTCCAAGGGCGAGCTGCCCGAGGGCTGGCAGGACGCCCTGCCGGTCTTCGAGGAGGGCACCTCGGTCGCCACCCGCGCCGCCTCCGGCAAGGTCCTCCAGGCCCTCGGCCCGGTCCTGCCCGAGCTGTGGGGCGGCTCCGCCGACCTCGCGGGCTCGAACAACACCACCATCGACGCGAGCAGCTCCTTCCTCCCGGAGGGCAACCCGCTGCCCGAGGCGAACCCGTACGGCCGTACCGTCCACTTCGGTATCCGCGAGTTCTCCATGGCCGCCGAGATGAACGGCATCGCCCTGCACGGCAACACGCGTATCTACGGCGGCACCTTCCTGGTGTTCTCCGACTACATGCGCAACGCCGTCCGCATGTCGGCCCTGATGCAGCTGCCGGTGACGTACGTCTGGACGCACGACTCCATCGGTCTCGGCGAGGACGGCCCGACCCACCAGCCGGTCGAGCACCTGGCCTCGCTGCGCGCGATCCCGGGCCTCAACATCGTCCGCCCGGCGGACGCCAACGAGACCGCCATCGCCTGGGCCGAGATCCTGAAGAGGCACGCCACCGACCCGGCCCCGCACGGACTCGCGCTCACCCGCCAGGGTGTCCCGACGTACGCTCCGAACGAGGACGCGGCCAAGGGCGGCTACGTCCTGCGCGACTCCTCGACCGAGGTCCCGGAGGTGATCATCATCGCGACCGGCTCCGAGGTCCACCTCGCCGTGGCCGCCCGTGAGGCCCTGGAGGCCGAGGGCGTCGGTACGCGTGTGGTGTCCATGCCGTCCGTGGAGTGGTTCGAGCAGCAGGACCGCGCCTACCGCGAGAGCGTCCTGCCGCCCGCCGTCAAGGCGCGCGTCGCCGTCGAGGCCGGCATCGGCCTGACCTGGTACCGCTATGTGGGCGACGCGGGCCGCATCGTCTCCCTGGAGCACTTCGGCGCCTCCGCCGACGCCAAGACCCTGTTCGCCGAGTACGGCTTCACCCCCGAGAACGTCGCCGCCGTGGCCCGCGAATCGCTGGCCGCCGCGCGCGCCTGATCCACGCGACAAAGAAAGAATGAGCACTGTGACCGAAGCAATCAGCACCCCCGGTTCCCTCAAGCGCCTCGCCGACGAGGGCGTCTCGGTCTGGCTGGACGACCTGTCGCGCAAGCGGATCACCTCGGGCAGCCTCGCCGAGCTGGTGACGGACGGCGGCGTCGTCGGCGTCACCACCAACCCCTCCATCTTCCAGGCCGCCATCGGCTCGGGCGAGGGTTACGAGGAGCAGCTGACCGACCTGGCCGTGCGCGGCCTGACCGTCGACGAGGCCGTCCGCATGATGACGACCGCCGACGTGCGCGACGCCTCCGACATCCTGCGCGGCGTGTACGACGCCACCGAGGGCCGCGACGGCCGGGTCTCCATCGAGGTCGACCCCCGTCTGGCCCACCACACCGTCGCCACCGTGGCCGAGGCCAAGCAGCTGAACTGGCTGGTCGACCGCCCCAACGTGATGATCAAGATCCCGGCCACCAAGGCGGGCCTGCCGGCCATCACCGAGGTCATCGGCCTGGGCATCAGCGTCAACGTGACCCTGATCTTCTCCCTGGAGCGCTACCGCGAGGTCATGGCCGCCTACCTGGCCGGCCTGGAGAAGGCCAAGGAGCGCGGCATCGACCTGTCGCAGATCCACTCCGTGGCGTCCTTCTTCGTGTCCCGCGTGGACTCCGAGATCGACAAGCGCCTGACCGCCATCGGCACCGACGAGGCCCTGGCCCTCAAGGGCCGCGCGGCCCTCGCCAACGCCCGTCTGGCCTACGAGGCGTACGAAGAGGTCTTCTCTTCCGACCGCTGGCAGGCGCTCGCCGCCGCGGGTGCCCATAAGCAGCGTCCACTGTGGGCCTCCACCGGCGTGAAGGACCCGGCGTACAAGGACACCCTGTACGTGGACGAGCTGGTCGCCCCCGGCACCGTCAACACCATGCCCGAGGGCACGCTCAAGGCCACCGCCGACCACGGCGACATCACCGGTGACACGGTGACCGGCCGCTACGAGCAGGCCCGCGCCGACCTCGCCGCCGTGGAGAAGCTGGGCATCTCCTACGACGAGGTCGTCCAGCAGCTCGAGGACGAGGCCGTGGCCAAGTTCGAGGCCGCCTGGCTGGAGCTTCTGGACGCCGTGACCGAGTCCCTGAAGAGCAAGGGAGTGGACGCGTAATGGCAAGCAAGCCAGCCGGGGCCAAGGCGGCCCCCGCCGAGACGGAGGCCAAGGCGGCCCCCGCCGAGGCCGAGCCCAAGACGCGCGCCAAGGCCAAGGAGCGGCCCGCCGCCGCCCGCGCGGCCGAGCAGGTGCGCGTCCCGGTGGCCCCGGCCGCCGACTGGGACAACCCGCTGCGCGACGCCCGCGACCGCCGGCTGCCCCGCATCGCGGGGCCCTCGGGCCTGGTCATCTTCGGTGTCACCGGTGACCTGTCCCGCAAGAAGCTGATGCCCGCGGTCTACGACCTCGCCAACCGCGGCCTCCTGCCGCCGGGCTTCTCCCTGGTGGGCTTCGCCCGCCGCGACTGGGAGGACCAGGACTTCGCGCAGGTCGTCCACGACGCGGTCAAGGAGCACGCGCGCACGCCGTTCCGCGAGGAGGTGTGGCAGCAGCTCGCCGAGGGGATGCGTTTCATCCCCGGCGACTTCGACGACGACACCGCCTTCGAGCAGCTGAAGGACGCCGTCGACGAGCTGGACGCCTCCCGGGGCACCGGCGGCAACTTCGCGTACTACCTCTCGGTGCCGCCGAAGTTCTTCCCCAAGGTCGTCCAGCAGCTCAAGAAGCACGGCCTGGCCGACGCCCCCGAGGGCTCCTGGCGCCGCGCGGTCATCGAGAAGCCGTTCGGCCACGACCTGGAGAGCGCGCACGAGCTGAACAAGGTCGTGCACGAGGTGTTCGAGCCGGACCAGGTGTTCCGGATCGACCACTACCTCGGCAAGGAGACCGTCCAGAACATCCTGGCGCTCCGCTTCGCCAACCAGATGTACGAGCCCATCTGGAACCGGTCGTACGTGGACCACGTGCAGATCACCATGGCCGAGGACATCGGCATCGGCGGCCGCGCGGGCTACTACGACGGCATCGGCGCCGCCCGTGACGTCATCCAGAACCACCTGCTCCAGCTCATGGCGCTCACCGCCATGGAGGAGCCGATCGCGTTCGACGCGGACTCGCTGCTCACCGAGAAGCTGAAGGTCCTGAAGTCGGTCCGCCTCCCCGACGAGCTGGGCGAGCACACCGTGCGCGGCCAGTACGCCTCGGGCTGGCAGGGCGGCGAGAAGGTCGTCGGCTACCTCGAAGAGGACGGGATCAACCCCGAGTCGA
>NZ_WWIR01000384.1 GCF_009863025.1 Streptomyces sp. SID4985
CGCCCGGCATCCGCCGGTCGTCGTCCGGTTCTCGGCGGCGATCTCGTTGTGGTGCTCCCCTGTGCGACCGGCCGGGTGCCCTTACCGGCGCGAGGACGACCGCGACGAGCACCCCGTGTCAGCCGACCGGCCAGCACATGAGAGGCGACCCCTCATGTGCTGGCCCCGGTCGTCCGCGGTCTGCCGGTCTACCGCTCTACCGCTCTACT
>NZ_WWIR01000385.1 GCF_009863025.1 Streptomyces sp. SID4985
GACTGCTTCCCGGCCGTGGACTACTTCGAGAACTCGGGCCTGCCGTTCGTCATCGCCCTCAACGGCTTCGACGGCAGCCAGCCCTACAACCCGGAGGAGGTCCGCGAGGCCCTCCAGATCGGCCCCGACACCCCCATCATCACGACGGACGCCCGCCACCGCGCGGACGCCAAGAGCGCGCTGATCACCCTGGTGGAGCACGCGCTGATGGCGCGCCTGCGGTAGTACCTCCGGCAGTACGCACCTGAATCGAAAGGTGCCCCTCCCAGCAGGAGGGGCACCTTTCGGCTTTCCGGGGGCAGGACACGAAGAAGCGGGCCGCCCCGGGTGGGGCGGCCCGCTCTCGTAGGACGTGTGCGGCTCAGTGCCAGCTGTGCGGGGCGCGG
>NZ_WWIR01000386.1 GCF_009863025.1 Streptomyces sp. SID4985
CGGCATCGCCCAGGACTTCGGCGTCAACGTCTGACACACGCCGGGCCCCGGGCGCCTCCACCGGCCCCCGGGGCCCGCGAAGTCCAAGTCACCGGCCGCGCGCGGACGTTAGCGTGTCCCGGTGATCCTCGAACCCCTGGCCGCCGGTACGCCCGTCCCCGCGCCCCTGCTCGCGGAGCTGACCGCGCTGTACGCCTCCCAGGAGGGCTTCCACGCGATGAGCGGGGAGTTCCCGGACCCGGCGGACATCCGCTCCGAGCAGGTCGCCAACGCCCTGGCCGCCGAACTCGCCCACCCCGACGCCGAGGTGCTGCTCGCGCGCGTCGACGGCAGGCTCGTCGCGGTCGTCATCACCCTGGCCCGCCACCCCGACCCGGCCGACCCCGACCCGTGGATCGGCCTGCTGCTGGTGGACGCGGCCGAGCAGGGCAACGGCCACGGCAGCCGGGCCGCCACCCTCGTCGAGGAGCGGCTGAAGGCCGCCGGGCACCGGGCGGTGCGCCTCGCCGTGCTCGACGACAACCTCGGGGGCCTCGCCTTCTGGACCGCGCTGGGCTACTCGTTCCTGGGCCACCGCCGGGACCGCGAACTCGGCCGACCCTGCACCGTTCTGCGCAAGGTGCTGCTGCGCGTCCCGAGACAGGCGGCGCGTATCGCCGTGGTCGCGCCGGACGGCGCGGTGTTCCTCTGCCGCCAGAAGAACGTCGAGACCGGGCCGCACTGGACGCTGCCCGGCGGCGGCCTGGAACCCGGGGAGAGCCCCCGCGAGGGCGCCGCGCGCGAACTGGCGGAGGAGACCGGCTGGACCGATCTGGAGCCGGGCCCGCTGCTGTGCGTCTGGGAGCACGACTTCACCCGGGGAGACGTCCCGGTCCGCCAGCACGAGCACGTCTACGTCGCCCGGGGCCCACGCCGCGCCCCCACCGCGGCCGCGCTCACCGGCCACGCGGACGAGGGCATCCTCGCCTGGCGCTGGTGGAGCCGGGCGGAACTGGCCGCCACCGACGAGCCGGTGTGGCCGCAGGACCTGCACCGGCTGCTGGCCGAGCGGGCGGACCTGTCGGCCGAGCGGGCGGACGAGCGCGCCGGGGAGCGGGGCGCCTGATCCGCGAGGGCCGCCACAAGGAGCTGCGGAAGGCGGCCGCGCGAGCTGAGCCGAACGCGCGGGCTGGCCGGAGCGGGGCCGGTGGCGTGGGACGATCGGCGACGTGCTCGACATCGGCTATGCCCTCTCCAACCGGTTCCCGGACCCGCCCCAGACCGACTACCGCCGCGCGGACGCGCGGGCGCTGCGGCACGACCTGTTCTGCGGGGACGTGTATCTGGCCGACACCAAGAGCGACCATGAGGTGTCCACAGCCTGGGGATGGGTGCCGGTGCTGGACTTCGCGTGGGCGCTGTGCGACATCGTGGAGCAGCTGGACCAGGACCCCATGGGCTCCCGCGCGTCCCGGCCGCAGCGGGCGGAGCTGGACTTCACCGAGTCGACCGACCGGATGCTCTTCGAGCGCCGCTTCGGGTGGGTCGACATCGAGGCGGACTGGATGCGCGCCGAGGAACCGCCGATCACCTTCTCCCACGCAGAACTGCGCCGTGAGGCCCGCGACTTCCTGCACGACGTGATCGCGGACCTCACCGACATGCACGAGGACCTGGCGGAGAACCCGGTGATCTGGACCCTCCAGGCCCGCTATCCCCGCATCTCCTGACGGCGCCCCCTCTTTCTTCAGCCCCTCAAGCCCCCTCAGGCCCCCTCAGCCCTCCACCCTGATCCCCAGCTCCGCCGCGAGCAGCGGGGCCAGGTCCAGGAGCTGGCCGGTGCTGATCACCGCGCCGGACAGCCGGTCGAGCCCCCGCTGGACCTCCAGCGGGGCGGCCCCGCGCAGATCGACGTCCTTCAGCGTGGCACCCCCGAAGTCCGCCCCCTTCAGCGCGCAGTCCACGAACTCCACGCGCTCCAGGCGGGCCCCCGCGAAGTCCGGCTCGACCAGCACACAGGACTCGAACACCACATCCTTCAGCCGGGCCTCGCGCAGATTGAGGAAGTCGAGCTTGCCGCCGCGCACGACGACCCGCTCCAGCACCGCCCCGTGCAGCTGGACCCCGCCCAGCCGGGGCGCGCTCAGCTCCACGTCGCGGAAGGTGGCCTCCGCGAGGTGGGTGCCGACGCCCCGCAGTCCGGTGAGCACCGAGTCCAGGAAGCGGGCCCGGCCGAGCGCCGCCTCGTCCACCGCGCAGCCGGTCAGCGCGCAGTCCATGAAGCGCGCGCCCGCGCCCCGCTGCCCGGACAGGTCCGCGTCCCGGAACTCCAGCCCGTCGTAGTCCCCGTCGGCCTCCAGCTCCCGCTCCGTCCACGGCCGCAGGGGCGGCAGCCGCACCTCCGGCCGCCGCGCGCCCTTCACCGCCGTACGACCCCCTGCCGCCGTACGACCCGCGGCCGCCGTACCCCTGCCGCCCGCACCCACCGCTCTCCTCGCCATGCCCTCATGCTGCACCCAGCCACTGACAGCGCGGCCCTTGACCTCAAGTCCGGTCGAGGTCGAAGAGTGGGCCCCGAGCGGCCGGAAACCCGCGCCGACAGCAGCGGAGAACCCCTGGGGGATCACATGCACGCCGTCCGTCTCCACTCCTTCGGACCGCCCGAGAACCTGGTCCACGAGAAGACCGAGGACCCCGTCCCCGGACCGGGCCAGGTGCGGATCGCCGTCGCCGCCGCCGGAGTGCACCTCCTGGACACCGCCCTGCGCGAGGGCCGGCGCGGTCCGCTGCCCGCGCTGCCGGAGCTTCCGACCGTTCCCGGCCGCGAAGTCGCGGGGGTCGTGGACGCCCTGGGCGACGGCACGGACGCGTCCTGGCTCGGCAGGCGCGTCGTCGCCCACCTCGGCCCCGTACCCGGCGGCTACGCCGAACTCGCCGTCACCGACACCGACCGGCTGCACGAGATCCCGGCGAACCTGGACTTCGCGGCGGCCGTCGCGATGATCGGCACCGGCCGCACCGCGCTCGGGATCGCCGGGTTCGCGGAGCCGGGGGCGGACGACGTGGTGGTCGTACCGGCGGCGGCGGGCGGCATCGGCACCCTTCTCGTACAGCACGCGAAGAACGCCGGGGCCACGGTCGTCGGCCTCGCGGGCGGCCCGGAGAAGACCGCCCGGGTGCGCGCGAACGGCGCCGACCTGGCCGTCGACTACACGGCCCCCGGCTGGCCGGACGAGGTCCGCGCCTTCCTCGCCGGACGCCCCGCCACGCTCGTCTACGACGGCGTCGGCGGCGAGGCCGCCCGGGAGGCCGTCGCCCTGCTCGGCCCCGGCGGCCGCCATCTGGTCTTCGGCTGGTCGGCGGAGGGCATCGGGGACGAGGCCCGGGGCCACTTCGTCGAGGGCGTCTCCGCGTCCGTGCTCGGCCCGGAGATGCTGCGCCGGGCGGGCGGTCTGCGCGCCCTGGAGGAGCGGGCCCTCGACGAGGCGGCCCGGGGCAGGCTGCGCCCGGCCGTCACCCGTTTGCCTCTCTCCGGGGCGGCCGCCGCGCACCGGGCGCTCCAGACGCGCGGCACGGTCGGAAAGGTGGTCCTGGAGCCGTGAAACAGCGCTCGGGAAGGGGCCGCGAAGAGCCCGCCGACCCGGATGCGACATGCACCGATCCATGGTCTTCTGGCCCAATGAGCAGCGGCCGAACGGGTGAGTCCGTACCGATACCCGCGAGGGCCGAGGCGGTCGATCCCCGCCGCTGGTGGGGCCTGGTCGTCATCGCCCTCGCCCAGCTGATGGTGGTGCTGGACGCGACGATCGTGAACATCGCGCTCCCCTCCGCCCAGCATGATCTGCACATGTCGGACGGCAACCGGCAGTGGGTCATCACCGCCTACACCCTCGCCTTCGGCGGCCTGCTCCTCCTCGGTGGCCGGGTCGCGGACCTGGTGGGCCGCAAACGCACCTTCGTCGTCGGACTGATCGGCTTCGCGGCCGCCTCCGCGTTCGGCGGCGCGGCCACCGGCCCGGCCATGCTCTTCGGCGCCCGCGCCCTCCAGGGCGTCTTCGCGGCCGTCCTCGCGCCCTCCGCGCTCTCCCTGCTGACGACGACCTTCACCGACCCGCGCGAACGCGGTAAAGCCTTCGGCATCTACGGCGCCCTCGCGGGCAGCGGCTCGGCCATCGGGTTCATCCTGGGCGGCCTGCTCACCGAGTACCTGAACTGGCGCTGGTGCCTCTACGTCAACGTGCCCATCGCGATCCTCGCGGTGATCGGCGCCTTCGCCCTGCTCCACGACCGTCCGGGCCACGGGGAGTCCCGGCTCGACGTGCCCGGCGTCCTCCTCGGCTGCGGCGGTCTGGTCGCCGTCGTCTACGGCTTCAGCGAGGCCCAGCCGCGCGGCTGGACCGACCCCGTGGTGCTCGCCCTGTTCGCGGCCGGGATCGCGCTGCTCGCCCTGTTCGTGTGGTGGCAGGGCCGCGCCCCGAGCCCGCTGCTGCCGCTGCACATCGTCCGCGACCGCACCCGCGCGGGCTGCTTCCTGACGATGATGCTCGCGGTGATCGGCATGTTCGGGCTGTTCCTGTTCATGACCTACTACCTCCAGGTCATCCTCGGCTACTCCCCCGTCCGCGCGGGCCTCGGCTTCCTGCCGCTGACCGCCGCGATCATCACCGGCTCCACCCAGATCGCGGCCCGCCTGCTGAACCGGGTCGCGCCCCGCCTGCTCATGGTCCCCGGCCTGCTCCTCGCCTCCGTCGGCCTGATGCTGCTGACCCGGATGACGGTCCACTCCTCCTACGCCACGGACATCCTGCCCGCCCTGATCCTGCTCGGCCTCGGCATGGGCCTCACCTTCATGCCGGTCTTCGCCACCGCCACGGCCGGGGTCGCGCCCAAGGACGCCGGAGTCACCTCGGCGACGGTGAACACCGCCCAGCAGGTCGGCGGCTCCATCGGCACGGCGCTGCTCAACACCATCGCCACCACCAGCAGCGCCGCTTACATCGCCGCGCATCTGCGCAGTCCCGCCGACCGGGCCGCCGCCGTCCCGGTGGGCGTGGTGCACGGTTACACGGTCGCCATCTGGTGGGCGGTCGGCGTGATGCTCCTCGCCGCCCTGGTCGCGGGCCTGATGGTGACGGCCCGGCCGGCCGGGCGGGGCGCGGCGACGAAGCCCCGGGTCCGGGAATCAGTGGGCTGAGCGGGCCAGTTCCGCGAGCGGTGCGTCGGTGAGGCGGTAGACCGTCCACTCGTCCTGGGGACGGGCGCCGAGGGACTCGTAGAAGCCGATCGCCGGGGCGTTCCAGTCCAGCACCGACCACTCCAGGCGCTCGTAACCGCGCTCGGCGCAGATCCGGGCCAGCTCGGTCAGCAGGGCGCGGCCGTGGCCGCCGCCGCGTGCCTCGGGGCGGACGTAGAGGTCCTCCAGGTAGATGCCGTGGACACCGCGCCAGGTGGAGAAGTTCAGGAACCAGAGCGCGAACCCGGCGGGCTCCCCGGTGGTGTCGTCCACCGCGAGGTGGGCGAAGGCAGCAGGGCGCTCCCCGAACAGCGCCTCGCGCAGCTGTTCCTCGGTGGCCCGCGCCTCGTCGGCTGCCTTCTCGTAGGCGGCCAGCTCGCGGACCATGCGGTGGATCGCGGGGACGTCGTCGGGGGTCGCGGTACGGATCATGGACGGCAGGTTAGTGCGGGGCGTCCCGCTCCCGCAGGGCGGTCAGGCCCGCGCCCGGACTCCACGCCTTCCCCCGCCCCCGGACCAGCGGACAACAGGCGAGCCCGACGAGGACCGACAGCACATGGCCGAAGTCGGTGAAGGTGCGGGCGGTGACGAGCGGTACGACGTACACGACGGCCAGGAAGGCCAGATAGGCGTACCGCCAGGGCGGGGCGATCCGGTAGGTGAGGACGGCCATGACCCCGGCGAGGGCGTAACTGACGCCGATGTCGAGCGTGTTGACCGCCGAGGGCGGGGCGTGTCCGCCGTTGATCGCCACCAGCAGGGCCAGTTCGCTGATCAGTGTGGCCAGCACATGCGCGGCGGCGCACACCGCGAGCCAGCGCAGGGTGCCGAGCCAGCGCTCGGCCCGGGCGTGGAAGAGGGTGTACAGCACGGCGTACGGCAGCCAGCGCCCGCTGTCGATCCACATCGCGCTGGTGATCAGCACCCGCACCGGGTTCTGCGACAGCTCGTGGATGTTGGTGGACCGCTGCCGCAGGAACTCCTTCTCGAACTCCGGCGACATATGGTGCAGCGCCACTGTGGTGAAGAAAAGGATGGTCAGCCACACATAGGTGCCCGGGGCGGAACGGAGATGGTCCGCGACCGCCCCGAGCCCACGTCGTACACGGGTCACCCGGCTCACACGGGCCAGTATGGTCGTGCGGGTGACCGGGGTGCCTGGCGAGCGCGCGGCCCGGGAGGACCTGCGGGAGCGGACCGTACGGTTCCTCCGCCGCTGGAACCTGCGCGCGGACGGCGCGGCCCGCTCCGGCACGTCGTCGCTGGTCACACCGGTGACGGCGCCCGACGGAACCCCCGCCGCGCTCAAGGTCCAGCACCTGGACGCCGAGTGCGCGGGCGAGGCGGCCGCGCTGCGCGCCTGGTCCGGCGACGGCGCCGTACGCCTCCTGCGCGACGACCCGCCGACCGCCACGCTCCTGCTCGAACGCCTGGACGCCACGCGCTCCCTGACGGATCTCCCGGACCCCCGCGAGGCGGTCACCGTCCTCGGCACCCTCCTCAGCCGCCTGACCGCCCGTCCCGCCCCACCCGGAATCCGCCGACTGGGTGACATCGCGCAGGGGATGCTCGACCGCACGCCCCGGGCCCTGGACGCCGAACCCGACCCCGCCGTCCGCGCCCTGCTCCGCGACTGCGCCGCCGCCCTCCGCGAGGTGGCCGACGAGCCCGGCGACCGTCTCCTCCACTGGGACCCGCACCACGGCAACGTCCTAGCCGCCGACCGCGCCCCCTGACACGCCGCCGGACGGCCTATATCAGACCTTCCAGATAATCCGGTCATACCGTACGCGGTATGAAGAGATGTCACCTCGCATATCTCGCCTGCACCGCCGCCCTCCTCGGCGGCGGTCTCGGCGCCGCGCCTGCCTCTGCGGCGCACCAGACCCTCGTGGTCCGTCCCGGTCAGTCGATCCAGAAGGCGGTGAACGCCGCGCAGCCCGGCGACACCGTCCTCGTGCTCGCCGGGACCTACCACGAGAGCGTCGTCGTCAACAAGCCCTGGGTGACCCTGCGGGGCGTCGGGGCCCGTACCGTCGTCAAGCCCGCCGCCACCAAGACCGGCAAGGTCGCCAACACCTGCGCCCAGCACGGTGACGGCATCTGCGTGCTCGGCACCAAGAAGAAGGACGTCGAGGGCGTCACCGTCGCCGACCTCAAGGTCACCGGCTTCAGCCACGCCGGGGTGTTCGGCATGGCGACCGACACCCTGACGGTCCGCCGGGTGCACGCCGTCAAGAACAAGGTCTGGGGCATCGCCACCGAGCGCTCGGTGCACAGCCTGCTCCGGGGGAACCAGGTCCGCGACAACGGCGACGCGGGCATCTTCCTCGCCAACACCATCAACGAGGAGGGCGGCGCCTACGACTCCGGCCGGACGCTCGTCGAGCACAACCGCCTGGACAACAACCGCCTCGGCATGACCGTGCGCCGGCTGCGGAACCTGACCGTCACGGACAACACCATCACCGGCAACTGCGGCGGCGTGTTCATCGTCGGCGACGAGAACAAGCCGCAGGGCGGAAACCTCACCGTCTCCTCCAACGAGGTGGTGGAGAACAACAAGTTCTGCGCGAAGACCGCCCGCCTCCCCGTCATCCAGGGCTCGGGCATCGTCCTCACCGGCGCCGAGAAGACCCGCGTGACCGGCAACCACGTCGCGGGCCACCGCGGCAAGTCCCCGCTGTCCGGCGGGATCGTGCTGTTCAAGAGCATGGTCGGCGCCAAGGGCGTGAACAACCGGATCGACCGCAACACCCTCGAGGACAACTCCCCCGCCGACATCGTGAACACCGAGGCGGCCAAGACCAACGTCTTCGAGCGCAACTCCTGCCGGACCTCCAAGCCCGCGGGCCTGTGCTGACCGCCCGTCCGTAAAGCCCCAGACCACAGCCTGAAAGAGCCCGAGGAACCAGAAAGGGCGGCAGATGACGACCGCTGAGACTGCCCCACCGCCCCCCATGCGCCTGCGCGAGCTGGTGTTCGGGGCGGCCTGCGCCGCCGCCGTCCGGGCCGCCGCCCGGCTCGGCGTCGCCGACGCCCTCACCGACCGGCCCACCGCCGTGGAGGACCTGGCGGCCGCGGTGAAGACCGAGCCCAAGCCGCTGCGCCGGCTGCTGCGGGCCCTGTCCTGCTACGGCGTCTTCGCCGAGCAGCCGGACGGCACCTTCGTCCACACCGAGATGTCCCGCCTGCTGCGCGAGGACGACCCCAACAGCCTGCGCGCCATCGCCCTGTGGTGCACCGAGCCGTGGACCTGGGACGCCTGGCCCAAGCTGGACGAGGCCGTGCGCACCGGCAACAACGTCGTGGAGTCCCTCTACGGCAAGGAGTTCTTCCACTACCTCAACGAGGACGCCCCCGAGTCCGCGGACGTCTTCAACCAGGCCATGACCCGCTCCAGCGAGCAGTCGGCCCGCGAGGTCGCCGCCCTCCTGGACCTCTCCGGCGCCGCCTCGGTGGCGGACCTCGGCGGCGGCCAGGGCCATGTGGTGGCCTGCCTCCTCGACAAGTACCCCACCATGCGCGGCAGCCTGCTCGACCTGCCCCGCGTCGTCGAGAACGCGCTGCCCCGGCTGCGCGAGGGCGGCGACCTGGCCTCCCGCGCCGAGATCGTGCCCGGTGACGTGCGCTCCTCGGTCCCGGTCAAGGCCGACGTCTACGTCATCAAGAACATCCTGGAGTGGGACGACGAGAGCACCGCCCGCCTCCTGGGCAACGTCGTCAAGGCGGGCGGCAAGGGCACCCGGGTCGTCGTCATCGAGAACCTCGTCGACGACACGCCCTCGATGCGCTTCAGCACCGCCATGGACCTGCTGCTCCTGCTCAACGTCGGCGGCGCCAAGCACACCACCGAGAGCATGGTCGGACGGCTCACGGCGGCGGGCCTGGCCGTGGACGACATCCGTCCCGTCAACCCGTATCTGCACGCCTTCGAGTGCCACGTCGTCGGCTGACCCACCCTCGACCGACTCGTCCGGCGCACACCGGAAAACCGGCCGCCGGGCCCGCGACGCTGCGGGCCCGGCGGCCGGTTTTCCGTCCGGGACGAACCCGGCTGCTCCGGAGTGCTAGTCGCGCTCCCACACGTAGAAGCGCTGCGCCATGGCGTCCTTCGGGGAGCGCCAGGTCTCCGGGTCGTAGGCGCTCACGTACGCCGTCAGGCGCTCGCTGATGCCGCGGAACTCCGGGTGTCCGGCCACCTTGGCGATGGCGGGGGCGGGGTCGGTGTCCGACTCGACGAGGTGCATGTACACATCGCCGAACTGGAACAGGCTGCGGCGGCGCACCCCGACGAGGTGCGGCAGCTCGCCCCGGTCGGACTCCGCGAAGATCTTCGCGATGTCCTGGGCGGAACCCGGCGCCATCCGGGCCACGATCAGTCCCTGGTGCATGACGTAAGTCCTCTCCTGCGGGCTCAGTCGGCCAGGGCCGGCGCGGGCCGGTGACCGGCGGCGGCCTTCTCGATCTTGTCCCGGATGAGGGCCATCTGGACCTTGGAGTTCTTGTTGATGTTGTCGGTCATCCAGTCGTCGTCGACCGGCGCCTCCGGCTTCATCGCGAAGTCCTGCGTCCACACCATCCGCGTACCGGCGGGCACTTCCTCGTACCGCCAGTGGATGTTCATGTGGGCGAACGGGCCCGTCTCCACGCGGCGGGCGTGGACCTCCAGGTGGTCGCGGTCGGGCTCGCGCTCGGAGACCCAGCTCCAGACGGTGCCGTTCTCGTCCGGGTGCATGGTCAGCCGGAAGGTCGTCTTGCGGCCCTCACGCTTGATGACCTCGACGGCGGCGTACTCGCTGAACAGCTGCGGCCAGTTCTCCAGGTCGTTGGTCATGTTCCAGACCAGTTCGAGCGGGGCCGCGATCGTGATCTCGTTCTGGGTGTGTCCTGCCATCTCAGGCTCCTGCCATCAGTGCGCTGTTGACGAGGTCGAGGAACTGCTTGGGGGTCTTGCAGCGCTCGGCGTCGGGCGGCATCGGGACGCTGTGCCGGTTCTCCAGCTCGCCGACGATGCCCAGCAGGCCGAGCGAGTCGAGCCCGAGCGTCTCGAAGAGGGTCTCCGGCTGCTCCCGCAGCACCTGCGGTGCGACGGTGATCCCGGCGGCCTTCTTCATGAGGGCGGCCAGTTCTTCCTCGGTGATCTGCGCGTTCATGCCGTTTCTCCTTTGCTGTTCGCCTACGCGGCGCCGTGCCGCAGCACGAGTGCCGCGTTCGACCCCATGAGTCCCCGGCTGAGGACCAGTGCCGTGCGCGGTTCGGCGACCCGCGCGCGCCCGGTCACGAGGTCGATGTCGTGGCAGACGTCGAACACGTTCGGCGTCGGCGGGATCAGGCCGTGCTCCATGGCGAGCACGGCGGCCGACACGTCCAGCACCGGCGCGGCGCAGTAGCCCCGCCCGATGCCGGTCTTCGGGGCCGTCACCGGCACCCGGCGGCCGTGCTCACCGAGCGCGTCCACCAGGGCCAGCGCCTCGGCGCGGTCCGCCTCCGGCACCCCGAGGGCGTCGGCGAAGACCACGTCGATCTCCTCCGGGGCACAGGCGGCCTCGGCCAGCGCCTGCCGGATCGCCTCGGCGAGCCCGGCCCGGGACTCCTCCCAGCGGGAGGCGCCGGTGAAGGTCGCCGCGTGGCCCGCGACGATCGCCCGGACGTCCGCACCGCGCTCCCGCGCGGCCGACTCCGCCTCGATGACGAGCATCGCGCCGCCCTCGGCCGGCACGAACCCGCACGCGGCCTCGGTGAACGGCCGGTACGCGCGCGCCGGATCGGCCTCGGCGCTCAGCTCCTCGTACCCGAGCTGGCAGACCACCGAGTACGGCGCGAGCGGTGCCTCGGTGGACCCTGCCACCACCCGGTCGGTGCCCCGGCGCACGGCACGCGCCGCGTGCGCCAGCGCGTCCAGACCGCCCGCCTCGTCGGAGGCGACCACCGAGCAGGGGCCCTTGAACCCGCGCCGGATGGAGATCTGGCCGGTGCTCGCCGCGTAGAACCAGGCGATCGACTGGTACGGCCCGACGAACCGGCTGCCCTTGCCCCACAGCTGCTGGAGCTCGCGCTGGCCGAACTCGCCGCCGCCGGAACCGGCCGCGGTGACCACGCCGATGGCGTACGGGTCCGCGTCGGTGTCGGCCTGGCCGAGCCGGGCGTCCTCCAGGGCGCGGTCCGCCGCCGCCATCGCGAAGTGCGTGAAGCGGTCGGTCTGCACCAGGAACCGCTCCTCGACCACCGACGGGTCGAACTCGCGGACCTCGCCCGCCACCTTCAGCGGCAGGTGCTCACAGCCCTCCCGGGTCACCCGGTCCAGGAGGCTGAGCCCCTCCTGGGTGGACTTCCAGAAGGTCTCCGTGCTGATGCCGTTCGGCGCGACCACACCGATGCCGGTGACGGCCGCCCGACGTTCCTCGGTTGCGCTCATCGTGTCCTCACTCCCTCGGCCGGGTCAGGATCACCGCGGACTGGAAACCGCCGAACCCGCTGCCCACCGACAGCACGCCGGACAGCTTCCGCTCCCGGGCCTCGCGCGGCACGTAGTCCAGGTCGCACTCGGGGTCGGGCGTCTCGTAGTTCGCGGTCGGCGGGACGGTCTGCCGGGCCAGCGCCAGCACACACGCCACCACTTCGATGGCCCCGATCGCCCCGAGGGAGTGCCCCACCATCGACTTGATGGAGCTCATCGGAGTGTCGTAGGCGTGCTGTCCGAGCGCCCGCTTGACCGCCGCCGTCTCGTGGCGGTCGTTCTGCCGGGTGCCGGAACCGTGGGCGTTCACGTAGTCGATCGCCGTCGGGTCGAGCCGGGCCTGGTCCAGGGCCGCCTCGATCGCGCGGGCCATCTCCAGGCCCTCGGGGGTCAGACCGGTCATGTGGTACGCGTTGCCGAACGTGGCGTACCCGCTCAGTTCGCAGTACACGTGCGCGCCGCGGGCCCGTGCGTGCTCCAGCTCCTCCAGGACCAGGACCGCGCCGCCCTCGCCCATGACGAACCCGTCACGGTTGTTGTCGAAGGGGCGGGAGGCGTGCGCCGGGTCGTCGTTGTTCGGGGAGGTCGCCTTGATCGCGTCGAAGCACGCCATCGTGATCGGCGAGATCGGCGAGTCGGAGGCTCCGGCGATGCATATGTCCGCCCGCCCCTCCTGCACGGTGTGGAAGGCGTAGCCCACCGCGTCCAGACCCGAGGTGCAGCCCGTCGACACCGTCTGCACCGGGCCCCGGGCCCCGAACCGCTCGGCCACCGAGGAGGCGGCCGTGCTCGGGGAGAACGCCCGGTGCAGCTGCGGGCGCGCCTTCTCGTGGTCCACGTCCCAGCGCTCGCCGCCGTTGCTGACGAGGACGTAGTCGTTCTCCAGGCGGGTGGTGCCGCCGACGGCGGTGCCGAGCGAGACCCCGATCCGCCACGGGTTCTCCCGCGCGAGGTCCAGGCCCGAGTCGTGCACCGCCTCGTCACCGGCCACCAGGGCGAACTGGATGTACCGGTCCGCCCGTTCGACCTGCTCCGCGTCGAGCCCGTACGCCGCCGGGTCGAAGTCGCACTCGGCGGCTATGCGCGAGCGCAGTCCGGAGGGGTCGAAGAAGGTGATGCCCCGCGTCGCGGTACGGCCGCTCGACAGCAGGTCCCAGAAGGCCGGGGCGCCGATGCCGCCCGGGGCCACGATGCCTATGCCCGTGACCGCCACCCGGCGGCTCATGAGGGCACCTGCTCCCGGCCGGGCCGGGCGCCCGCCTCCGTCACCACAGCGGCGGCGCCGACGACGTCCGTCTCCTCGGTGTCCACGTGCCCCAGCTGCGGGCGCGGGGCCAGCGGACCCAGGTGGAAGACGAGGCGTGCCTCGTCGTCGCCCACGTTGCGGAAGCGGTGCCGCATGTTCATCGGGATCAGCAGGCCCTGCTCCGGCAGGAGGGGGTGCGCCTCGCCGTCGAGGTCCACCTCCAGGCGGCCGCAGATGACGTACACGAACTCCTCGGAGTACGGGTGGTAGTGCTCGCCGATGCGGTCGCCGGGCTGGATGAGGGCCACGCCCATGAAACCGCTGGTCGAGCCGACCGTCGCCGGGGTCAGCATGGCGCGCAGGTCACCGCCGCGCCGGGTGTTGGGCTCGGCGTCCATCAGGTTCACGATCTTCGGACGGGGTTTGGTCACAGCTTCCTCCGTGGAATGTGCCGCGTCGGCTTTTTCGGGGTGGGAGACGGACACCGATCAGGCGCCCTGCGACCGGCGGTCGGTGACGAGGTCCATCCGGGCGGGCTCACCGGCGAGCAGTGCGCGCACCTCGGCGGCGGCGCCCGCGTCACGCGGCAGGGCGTCGACGTCGTCGCCGCGCACGTCCACCAGACGGACCACCACGTCGTCGCGCTGGAAGACCGTGCTGCGCAGCACCGCGCTCCTCGGGTCGTCGGCGGCCGCCTGGTCGCTCTGCGCGAGCAGCTCGGCCAGCCGCATGCCCTGGTCGGCGCGGGCCGGGTAGCACAGGGCGAGCCGGGCGCTCTCGGCACCGGCGGCCTCCGCCGTCACGTGGTGCACGGCGGGCAGGGCCGCACGGGTGAAGAACATCCGCGCCGACTCCTGGTCGTCCAGGTCGCGGTCCTGCTCCAGGTAGGGGTTGATGGCCTCCTCGACGGCACGGATCTCCGGCTGCCGGGCCACGTGCCGCAGCGCCGCCAGCAGGTCGCCGCGCACCTCGATGGCGCGCACCACGCGGTTGCCCTCCATGAACAGCGAGGTACGCAGCAGACGGGTGGTGTCGTCGACACGGGCCTCCGGGGAGGCGTAGTCCGCGAGGATCTTCCGGACCTTGTCCTCCGTGCCCGGCTTCACCGTGAAGGTGAGCGCGTGCCGGATGACACCGTCGCCGATGCGCGGGTGCGTCTGGAGGCGGCGGCTGCCGGAGGACTGGGCGGCGGCCGCGGCGCCGCTCGTCTCGCGGACGACGTGGAAGCGCAGCGAGCGGGTGTCGCGGACGCAGGAGTGCAGCGGCTCCACCATCGCCACGTGCTCCTCGCTGTTCACCCAGGTGAGGAACGGCGGGGCGCTCTCCCACTCGCTGGTGATCAGCCACTGCGAGGGGTTCTCGATGGACTGGCAGAGCTGGTCGCTGACGTGTCCGGGCACCTGGGCGACCTGCGCGCACAGCAGCTCGTACGCCTCCAGGAACTGCTGCTGCGCGCCGTCGTACACGTCGACCAGGAGGACGACCCGCAGCGGGGAGCCGTCGAACACGGACTGGGAGACACGCTTCGAGACCTCGCGGGTCAGCGTTTCCGATGGACGTTCAGACGTCGTGGTCATCCTGCACACATCTCCTTCGCGGGGGCGGAACCGGCGCCGGCCTCGGCTGGGCACGGCAGCGTTCCTTGATCCTGTGACGACCCGGGGCGGCCCGCGACTCGTATGAACCACGTGGGTGATTGGGCGGGCGGAGCGGGCGGCACCGGGCATGAGAAGTCACAGGCGCCTCACGCGCGCACCCCCGTCACTGGAGGCTTCGATGCGTCAAAAAGCCGACCACCACGTGCCCGTCCTCATCGTGGGCGGCTCACTGGTGGGCCTGTCCATGTCCGTGTTCCTGGGCCGTCTCGGTGTGCGGCACCTGCTCGTCGAGCGGCACTCCGGAACCTCGATGCACCCGCGCGGGCGTGGCAACAACGTCCGCACCATGGAGCTGTTCCGGGTCGCAGGCATCGAGTCGGACATCAAGGCGGCGGCGTCGCTCCTCGCCGACAACCACGGCATCCTCCAGACGCCCACTCTTGTGGGTGACGCCGGGGAATGGCTCTTCAAGGAGATCGACCCGGGCGGCGGACTCGCGCGGTTCAGCCCGACGGCCTGGTGCCTGTGCAGCCAGAACGACCTCGAACCCGTCCTGGCGGACAGCGCGCGCGAACTCGGCGGCGACCTGCGGTACTTCCACCGGATGGAGTCCTTCGAGCAGGACGCCGACGGGGTGACGGCGACGATCACCGACCGGGCCACCGACGAGCGCTACACCGTCCGCGCCGACTACCTCGTCGCCGCCGACGGCCCCCGCAGTCCCGTGCGCGAAGCCCTCGGCATCGGGCAGACGGGTCCCGGCGAACTCTTCGCCAACGTCAGCGTCACCTTCCGCTCCGACACGCTGGCCGACGTGGTCGGCGACCGCCGCTTCATCTGCTGCTACCTCACCGGCCCGGACGCCGACGGCGCCCTGCTCCCCGTCGACAACAAGGAGAACTGGGTCTTCCACGCGCCCTGGCACCCCGAGCGCGGCGAGACCCTGGACGACTTCACCGAGGAGCGGCTGCGCGACCACATCCGGCGCGCCGTGGGCGTCCCGGAACTCGACGTGAGGACCACCGGGATGGCCTCCTGGCGTGCCGCCGAACGCGTCGCGGAACGCTACTCCTCCGGCCGGGTCTTCCTCGCCGGGGACTCCGCCCACGAGATGTCCCCGACGGGCGCCTTCGGCTCCAACACCGGTATCCAGGACGCCCACAACCTGGCCTGGAAGCTCTCCGCCGTCCTCTCCGGCTGGGCGTCCCCCGCCCTCCTGGACTCCTACGACGCCGAGCGCCGCCCCGTCGCCCGCGCGACCAGCGCCCGCGCCTCCGCCCGTTCCGTCGAGCACAGCCACCCCGGCTTCGCGCCCGCCCCCGGCGTCGGCGCGGGCAGGCGCGGCGGCATCCTCAACGTCGTCCTCGGCTACCGCTACCCCACCGGCGCCGTCCTCGACACCGACCCCGCCCACCCGGTCGTCGCCGACACCCTCACCCTCGACGGCAGCCCCGGCACCCGGGCCCCCCACCTCTGGCTCAAGCGCGGCGGCCTCCGCCTCTCCACCCTCGACCTCTACGAACGCTCCCTGGTCCTCCTGACCGACGCCCCCGACGACGCGGGCTGGCATGCCGCCGCCCGCCGCGTGGCAACGGAGGACGCCGTCCCCCTGGACGCCTACCGCATCGGCCCCGGCCCCGACGCCGACCTCACCTACGACACGGAGGGCATCGACTGGGCCACCCTCCACGGCACCACGGCCGACGGCGCGATCCTGATCCGCCCGGACGGCTTCGTGGCCTGGCGCGCGACAGCGGCGGCACCGGACCCGGACGGGGTCCTCCGGGAGGTTTTGGGGACGCTGCTGAGCACGCACTGAGCGGGCCCGGAACGCGTGAAAGGCCACCCCTCACCGTGTGTGGGGTGGCCTTCGCCGTGCGGGCCGGATTCGCGCGGGTTCTAGATCCGCGAGTTGCGCAGCGACTGCCACACCGCGCCGGCCAGTG
Source organism: Streptomyces sp. SID4985 (assembly GCF_009863025.1). Lineage (GTDB taxonomy): Bacteria > Actinomycetota > Actinomycetes > Streptomycetales > Streptomycetaceae > Streptomyces. The sequence goes on from NZ_WWIR01000386.1 coordinate 16,463, forward strand.
ACCGCGCCGACCGCGCGACCGACAGCCCCTCGTGGCGGCGGTACAGCTCCCAGTTGTACTGCACGAGCGAGAGCTTGTTGGAGGACAGCGAGCCCGCCTGGTGGGCCCGGTACACCGCGAGCGGCTCGGTGAGACCCCGGGCGTCGGCGCCGTCGCGCATGATCGACAGCCACAGGGCGTAGTCCTGGCGCTTCCGCATCTCCGGCATCAGCCTCGTGCCCAGGACATTGCGGTCGTACATCGCGGTCAGCGCGCCGATGTAGTCCCGCACCAGCATCGCGCGGTAGTCCACATGTCCCCGGGCCGGGACCACCCGCCCGTTCGGAACGAAATCGGTGCTGTCACCGGCGTAATCGGCGTCCATCTTGTAATAGGAGGTGAACGTCAGAGGCGCGTCGCCTCCGGCGGCGAACGCGACCTGCCGCTCGGCCTTCTCCGGCAGCCACATGTCGTCGCTGTCGAGAAACGCGACGTAGTCCCCCCGGGCCCGCTCGATCGCGAGGTTCCGCGCCCGTCCGGCACCGCCCTGCTCGGGCGCCGAGCGCGGCAGCACACGCTCGTCCTGGCGGGCGAACTCCATGAGCAGGTCCATGGAGCCGTCGGTGGACTTGTCGTCGGTGATCAGCAGCTCCAGGTCACTATGGGTCTGCGTGAGAACCGACCGGACCGCCGCCCCGAGCGTGGCCTCCGAGTTGTACACGGGCATCACGACTGACACCAGGGGCACAGCGCTTCTCCTTGCGGGGACGATGACGACGTTCCATTCAAGCATCGCGCCCGGCCGGAGCTGTCATGCACCTTGTTAACGTGCGGGTCATGACAGCTGATGAACGCGAAAAGCCTTACACAGAGGGCGAGTTGGAGGATTCCTCGTGGAGCTGGGCGGGCCTGGGCCCGGTCGGCGGTGCCCTCCTGACACTCTCCGGAGTCGGTCTGCTCCTGTGGGGGTTCCTGGGGCGGTCCGACTCCAGCCCCTCGCTGATCTACCAGGCGGCGAAGATCGTGGCCATCGGCCTGGTGGTCACGGGCACCACCCTGATGGCGCGGCGACGCGGCCAGGACCACGGACCCCAAACACAAAGGCCCAGGTCAGAGCAGATCTGACCTGGGCCTCGCCGGAGCCCCCTGTCGGATTCGAACCGACGACCTACGCATTACAAGTGCGTTGCTCTGGCCAGCTGAGCTAAGGAGGCGGGACGGGCGCTCGGGGCGCTCGTGCCTGTGAAGTGTACCCACGAGCGGGGGCGGGGCCGGAGGGAATTCCGTGGAAGATCCGGGGGCCCAGGTGCTGACAGGACGCGGGGGCGGCAGGTACGGTCCGAGGCAGTTCACCCAGGTGGACTACGTCAACCACCTTCCTACAACGGATCGTCCGGCACGTTCCTGCCGGTAGAAGGGGGCCTTCAGCATGGCCACTGTCACGTTCGACAAGGCGACCCGGATCTACCCGGGTTCCACCAAGCCCGCCGTCGACGCGCTCGAGATCGCGATCGAGGACGGGGAGTTCCTCGTCCTGGTCGGCCCGTCCGGCTGCGGCAAGTCCACCTCCCTGCGGATGCTCGCGGGTCTTGAGGACGTCAACGGCGGCGCCATCCGCATCGGCGACCGCGATGTCACGCATCTGCCGCCCAAGGACCGGGACATCGCCATGGTGTTCCAGAACTACGCGCTCTACCCGCACATGACGGTGGCCGACAACATGGGCTTCGCGCTCAAGATCGCCGGTGTCAACAAGGCGGAGATCCGGGCCAAGGTCGAGGAGGCCGCCAAGATCCTCGACCTCACCGAGTACCTGGACCGCAAGCCGAAGGCCCTCTCCGGCGGTCAGCGCCAGCGTGTCGCCATGGGCCGCGCGATCGTCCGCGAGCCGCAGGTCTTCCTCATGGACGAGCCGCTGTCCAACCTGGACGCCAAGCTCCGCGTCTCCACCCGTACGCAGATCGCGTCCCTCCAGCGCCGCCTCGGCATCACCACGGTCTACGTCACCCACGACCAGGTCGAGGCCATGACCATGGGCGACCGGGTGGCCGTGCTCAAGGACGGCCTGCTCCAGCAGGTGGACACCCCGCGCAACATGTACGACCGTCCCGCCAACCTCTTCGTCGCCGGCTTCATCGGCTCCCCCGCCATGAACCTGGTCGAGGTCGCGATCGCCGACGGCGGCGTGAAGTTCGGCAACAGCGTGGTGCCGGTCAGCCGCGAGGCCCTCTCGGCCGCCGCCGACAAGGGCGACACCACCGTCACCGTCGGCGTCCGCCCCGAGCACTTCGACGTGGTCGAGCTGGGCGGCGGCGAGGCGGCCAAGTCCCTGTCCAAGGACAGCGCCGACGCCCCGGCCGGTCTCGCCGTCTCGGTGAACGTCGTCGAGGAGCTGGGCGCCGACGGTTACGTCTACGGCGCCGTCGAGGTCGGCGGCGAGGTCAAGGACCTGGTCGTCCGCGTGAACGGCCGCCAGGTTCCGGAGAAGGGCTCCACGCTGCACGTCGTCCCGCGTCCGGGCGAGATCCACGTGTTCTCCAGCTCCACCGGCGAGCGCCTCTCCGACTGACCCACGGTCACAGCAGGAGCATCAGCGGAGAGGGGGTCCGAAAGGGCCCCCTCTTCCCCGTACGGCCCACCGCCGCGCCCCGCTGAAAAACCCCGGCACAGCGACCATTCCGGGCCCCGCCGTCAACCCCCTACCCAGAAAGCGCCACCACTTCATCCCCCATAAGAGTGACTGAATGTCGCCGAATCATTACCGGGCGCTACCCTCACTCGCGTGAAGCACTCCACCACCTCTCAGACGCGCCGCGGCCACCGGGGCGGACCCGCCCGCCGGGCCGGCCGTACGCTCGCCCTCGTCCTGCCCGTCGTCCTGGTGCTCTCCGGAACCCTCGCGGTCACCCGGGTCAACTGGACGGGAAGCCCCTCCAGCTCCGTGCTCACCGCGTCGGACGTCTCCGCGGCCGAGGTCGCCGACAAGGCGCCCGCCGCCCGCCCGGCCGCGCACCGGGCCGCCCCCGAGGACGCGCTGCGCGACCGCCTGATGGGCGAGCTGCAGCACAAGAACCCGGGCGTCGTCCTCACCCACCTCCAGCAGGCGGTCAACGGCCGCCCCGGGCTCGCCGCGCACTGCTCCGACATCGCCCGCGCCCTCGGCAAGGCCGCCGTACGCATCTACGGCGCCTCGCGCGCCCAGTCGTACGCCCGCCCCGTCTGCGACACGTCCTTCGCCTCCGGCGTCCTGACCGCACGCGGCTGACCCGGGGCCCGCCCGAGGCCCGCTCAGGGCCTACCCACGGCCCACCCACGGTCGGTCTGTGGCGGACACACGGCGCCCCCGGCGGCCGACCCCCGTCACCCGCCGGGGCGCCACGTACAGTTCGGGGCATGACCCACCCGAGCGCCGCGTCGCGCCCCACGCAAGCCGTCGTCCTGGCCGGTGGCCAGGGCTCGCGGCTGCGCCCCTACACCGACGACCGGCCCAAGCCGATGGTCGAGATCCCCGGCACGGGCACCCCGATCATCGGCCACCAGCTGACCTGGCTGGCCGAGGAGGGCGTCACCGATGTGGTGGTCTCCTGCGGCCATCTCGCCGAGGTCCTGGAGAAGTGGCTGGCCACGGCCGATCTGCCGCTGTCCGTCAGCACCGTCGTCGAGACGGAGCCCCTCGGCCGCGGCGGCGGCCTGAAGTACGCCGCCGCGCACCTCCCGCATCCCGACCGGCCCTGGTACGCCACCAACGGTGACATCTGGACCCGCTTCTCGCTGCGGGACATGGCCGACTTCCACACCGAGCGGGACGCGGTGGCCACCCTCGCGCTGGCCCGGCCGCGCATCCCCTGGGGCGCGGTGAAGACCGACGGCTTCGGGCACATCACGGACTTCATCGAGGCGCCCCCGTCCACGTTCGAGATCAACGCGGGCGTCTACGTCTTCTCCCCCGAGTTCCGCGAGCTGCTGCCCGAGCGCGGCGACCACGAGCGGACCACCTTCCCCCGGCTGGCCCGTGAGCGCAGGCTCGCCGGGTTCCCGCTGCCGCAGGGCGCCTACTGGCGGGCCATCGACACCGCCAAGGACCTCACCGAGGCCGCCAAGGAGCTGGACGGCCAGCGCGGCGCCTGAGCCCCCGCACGCCGGACACCAGGCAGCACGCACACAGGCACACGACAGGGCCCGTACCGAGAGAATCGGTACGGGCCCTCTGTCGTACGTCCTGACAGCCGCTCAGTCGCTGCCGAACAGGCCGCCCACGAGCCCCGGTTCACCGGTGGAGGTGCCGCCCGTGGCCGGGTCGGCGCCCGAGGGGGCCGAGTCGGTGCCTCCGGTGGCCGTGCCGCCCGTGCTCGTCGGGCCCGCCGACGTGCTCGGCGCGCCGCCGCCGCTCGTCGAGGGCTCGGTCCGGCTGGGCGGGGCCTGGCCCGTG
>NZ_WWIR01000387.1 GCF_009863025.1 Streptomyces sp. SID4985
GCCCGAACGGGCGGCCCGGGCCCGCGCGGTCGCCGCCGAGCTGCACACGTGCCTGACCGCCGAGGGCCTGGACGCGGTACGCCCCGACGCCGCCGTGGTCTCCGTACGCGCCCCCTCCGCGTCCGACGCCGTCGAGTGGGCGGCCCGCTGCCGTACGGCCGGGCTCGCCGTGGGGTGCTTCCGGCCGCCGTCGGTGCCGGACGGGGTCTCCCGGCTGCGGCTGACGGCGCGGGCGGATCTGACCGGGGAGGAGATCGCGCGCGCGGTGCGGGTGATCGGCGAGACCCGGCCGTAGGTGCCCTGCGGGCGGGAGTGAGCCGGTTGTGCGCCGGAGCGCGTCGTCGGCCCCAAATCCGTTCTCGCGTCGCAGAGTTCACCGCATCGGGCGATAGATATGTGCATATATCGGGGGTTGGTACCCCCGGCCGGTCCGGTGGTGGCAGGCTGACCGCCCAGCGTGGAAAGGGACGACGTCGCCATGGCAGACCATCTGGAAGCATCCGTCACTCTGCCGAGTGAGCCCGCCTCGGTCGCCACGACCCGCTCCTACGTGCTGGGCGTGCTGGCGGAGTGGGGTCTGCCGTCGGACACCGAGGCCGCCGACACCGTCCGGCTGATCGTCTCCGAGCTGGCGACCAACGCCGTGCAGCACACCTTCGGCCAGTCGCCCACGTTCACCGTGGACCTCGTCCTGGTGCGGGACGAGTGGCTGCGCATCGGCGTGACGGACAGCCACCCGCGCTTCCCCAGACGGCTGCCCGCCGCCGTGCAGCAGGACAACGGGCGCGGCATGGTCATCATCCGGTGCCTGACCGCCGAGTGCGGGGGCAGGCTCCGGGTCCGCTCCACCCGTGAGGGCGGCAAGACGGTCGCCGTCGAGCTGCCCTGGACGGCGCCGGCCGGGCCCCTGACGGCGGCGGCCCGTCAGGAACCGTAGCCGCGGCCCCACAGGGCCGCGGCGGGCCCGCTCCGGGTCAGTTCACCCGGCCGTACCAGACGCTCTTGGTCCAGATCTTCTGCAGGCGCACCACGTCCCCGGTCTTCGGGGCGTGCCAGATCTTGCCCTTCCCGGCGTAGATGCCGACGTGGTAGACGCTGGATCCCGAGTGGAAGAACACCAGGTCACCGGCCTTGCGGTGGCCCGACGAAATGTGGTGCGTCTTGTTGTACTGCTGGGCGGCGGTGCGGGGCAGCGTCTTGCCCGCCTTCTTGAACGAGTAGAGCGTCAGCCCCGAGCAGTCGAACCGGCGCGGTCCGGTGGCCCCGTAGCTGTACGGAGCGCCCTTCTTGGACGCGGCGATCTGGAGCGCCTTCGTCGCGGTGGTCGCGGCGGAGGCCTGTGTGGCCAGCCCCGGCACCGCGATCGAGCCGCCCACGGCGGCAAGGGTGAGGGCCGAGGCCGTTCCGGCCCGGGCCATCAGCGACGGGACACGATTGAGCGCAGTCATGCGCAACCCTTCGTCAGCCGCCTGTGAAGGATGACCTGTCGGATTCGGGCTGGCGAAGTTGCCCGGCCGTGTCGCCACGGCTTCACCCCAAGGGCCACTCGGTACGACCGCCCGCTGTACGCGAACGTCCGTGCCGGCGACCCGTCTTGCTCGGGTCCTCCACTCCTGCCGATGCACTCCTGTCGACCGGTCATCCGGGCGGCGGCAGGACTCGGCGTCCGCCCGGACCGCCCCGCCGCTGTGGCGGGGGCTTGTCGTCAGACAGGGATCTTCACTTACTACTGCCGGAAAATCCCAATGGAATCGGCGGTTTGTGGCGTTACTCACCACTCACCCGATCGGGTGGACAGTCCCGTTCCCGAACCTCCGTCAGCCCCCGCGCGTAGCCCCGGACCTGGGGCGCGAGGGCCCCGCGCGGCACGGTCACGGGTGCGCCGCGCAACTCGGAGGGGGCGGAAACGGGCCCGGAGATACACCGGTCGGCGGTACCGCGTTCGGCCCGTTTCGGCTCCCCGAGTGGGGGAGTGCTCGACGCGCGGGGTCCGGTGGGGGTGCCAGGTGTCCGGGCGGGGTGTCGTGGTCGGGCGGGAGCGTGGCGGGGGTGGGGCCGGGGAGCGTGCCGGGCCGGTGGAAGGGCGGTGGTATTCCGGCGCGTCGGGTCACTTCCCGTCGTCCGGCGGGAGCACGACCCGCGCGGTGCGGCGTTCGCCGTCCAGCAGGCGCAGCGCGCGTGTCAGTGTGCTCCCGTGCAGCTCCGTCTCGCCCCGCTGGTGCATCAGCGTGAGCGCGTCCCTCAGCTCTGTCGCCTTGCGCACGAGGGCCTGCGCGGCCCGCAGACCGCGGTACGTGTCCTCCTCCCGGGCGGGGTTGATCCGGCCGAGCAGCTCGGCCACCTCCAGGTAACGGTCGATCAGCTCGCCCTCGGCCCGGGTCAGCGCGGGCAGCGGCGGAAGGTCCGGCAGCACGGCGCGCTCACCGGGCCCCGGAGGCGCGGCTCTGCACGACTTCGTCCGCGAGTCCGTACGCGACGGCGTCCCGCGCGTCCAGCACCAGCTGCCGCTCCAGATCGGCGTGCACGCGCTCGGCGTCCCGCCCGGTGTGGCGGACGAGGATCTCCTCCATCAGGGCCCTGGTGCGCGCCAGCTCTTCGGCCTGGATGAGCAGATCGCTCGGCTGTCCGTGCGTGGGCTCGTTCAGCGCGGGCTGTTCCAGCACGACCCGGGCGCCGGGCAGCACGTACCGCTTCCCCGGTGTCCCCGCCGCGAGCAGCACCGCCGAGGCGGAGGCGACCTGGCCGAGGCAGTAGGTCGCCACGTCGCAGGAGACGTACCGCATCGTGTCGTACACGGCGGTCATGGCGTGGAACGAGCCGCCCGGGCTGTTGAGGTACAGGGTGATGTCCCGCTCCGGCGCGGAGTGTTCCAGCTGCATCAGCTGACTGATCACATCGGTCGACGCGGTGTCGTCCAGGGGTGTCCCCAGGAACACGATCCGCCCCTCGAACAGCTTGGAGTACGGATCGAGCGTGCGTGGCCCTGTCGTGCCCCGCTCGGTGAACTCGGGCAGGACGTAGCGGGCGGACGAACGGGACATGGGCGTACCCCTCCTGACGAACGGGCCGTGATGGGCCCTCGCTTCTGTAAAAAATGTACAGGACGTACGGGTCGCTGCGCTCGTCCGACGGACAGTCATATCGACTCGGTGCGGCGGGAGTTCAGGAGAGAGGTGGCTCCATGAGCGTCACGGCGTGCACCGGGGAATCCCGGGCCCCTTTCGGGCGGCGCCTAGACTTGCCCCATGGCCTATGAGATTCCGGTGACGCAAGCCAGGGCTGAGCTGGCGGATCTGATCAACCGGGTGGTGTACGGCGGGGAGCGGGTCGTCGTGACCCGGCATGGGAAGCCGCTCGTCGCGTTGGTGTCCGCCGCAGATCTGGAGCGGCTGGAGGCGTTGGACGCGGCGGAGCAGGAGCATGTCGTCAGTTCGGTGTCACGGGTGCACGAGACCGGGTCGGCGGTGCGGCAGCGGTTCGGGATCGCGGCGGAGCACCGGGGGCCGGGGGCCTCGTAGGGCGCCCCGGGTGCGGGCGCGCCGGATCGTCGCCGGTTAACCTCGCCGAAACGCCCGCGAACTAGCCTTCCCCCCACGCCACCAGGGGCTTTCCGGCCGAGCCGGCGGAGCCGAGAGGTGGCCGCGGCAACCGGGCCCCGCACGGTCCGGAGCGAGGACTGTGAGGTGGGACGTGCAACTGACCCCGCACGAGCAAGAGCGGCTGCTGATCCATGTCGCGGCGGACGTGGCCGAACGGCGCCGGGCCCGAGGGCTGAAGCTGAACCACCCCGAGGCCGTCGCGCTCATCACGTCGCACATCCTGGAGGGCGCCCGCGACGGCCGTACCGTCGCCGAGCTGATGTCCTCCGGTCGCAAGGTCCTCACCAGGGACGACGTCATGACGGGCGTGCCCGAGATGATCCACGACGTACAGGTCGAGGCGACCTTCCCGGACGGCACCAAGCTCGTCACCGTCCACGAGCCGATCGTCTGAGGGGCGCCGCGATGATTCCCGGAGAGACGCTGTTCGCGGACGGGCCGATCGTCTGCAACGAGGGCCGCGAGGTCACCCGGCTCACTGTGCTCAACGCCGCCGACCGCCCTGTGCAGGTCGGCTCCCACTATCACTTCGCCGAGGCCAACCCGGGCCTGGAGTTCGACCGCGCCGAGGCCCACGGCAAGCGGCTGAACGTCGCCGCGGGGACCGCCGTCCGCTTCGAGCCCGGCATCCCCGTCGAGGTCGAACTCGTTCCGCTCTCCGGCGCCCGCATCGTGCCCGGACTGCGCGGCGAGACCGGAGGTGCCCTCGATGCCTGAGATCTCCCGCGCCGCGTACGCCGACCTGTTCGGCCCCACCACCGGTGACCGCATCCGGCTCGCCGACACCGATCTGCTGATCGAGATCGAGGAGGACCGCTCCGGCGGACCCGGCCGCTCCGGCGACGAGGCGGTGTTCGGCGGTGGCAAGGTCATCCGCGAGTCCATGGGGCAGTCCCGGGCGACCCGCGCCGAGGGCACCCCGGACACCGTGATCACCGGCGTCGTCATCGTCGACCACTGGGGTGTGATCAAGGCCGACGTCGGCATCCGCGACGGCCGGATCACCGGCATCGGCAAGGCGGGCAACCCGGACACCATGGACGGCGTCCACCCCGACCTCGTCATCGGCCCCGAGACCGAGGTCATCGCGGGCAACGGCCGCATCCTCACGGCGGGCGCCATCGACGCGCACGTCCACTTCATCTGCCCGCAGATCGCGGACGAGGCGCTGGCCTCCGGCGTGACCACGCTGGTCGGCGGCGGCACCGGTCCCGCAGAGGGCTCGAAGGCGACCACCGTCACCCCCGGTCCCTGGCACCTCGCCCGGATGCTGGAGGCGATGGAGGCGTACCCCGTCAACGTCGGTTTCCTCGGCAAGGGCAACACCGTCTCGCAGGAGGCGATGCTCTCCCAGATCAGGGGCGGCGCCGTCGGGCTGAAGCTGCACGAGGACTGGGGTTCCACCCCGGCCGTCATCGACGCGGCGCTCACCGTGGCCGACCGCACCGGCATCCAGGTCGCCATCCACACCGACACCCTCAACGAGGCCGGGTTCGTGGGTGACACCCTCGCCGCCATCGCGGGCCGGGGCATCCACTCGTACCACACCGAGGGTGCCGGGGGCGGGCACGCGCCGGACATCATGACGGTCGTCTCGCAGCCCAACGTGCTGCCCAGCTCGACCAATCCGACCCGGCCGTTCACCGTCAACACCGCCGAGGAACACCTCGACATGCTGATGGTCTGCCACCACCTCAACCCGGCCGTCCCCGAGGACCTGGCCTTCGCCGAGTCCCGCATCCGGCCGTCCACCATCGGCGCGGAGGACATCCTCCACGACCTCGGCGCGATCTCGATCATCTCCTCCGACTCCCAGGCCATGGGCCGCGTCGGCGAGGTCATCCTGCGCACCTGGCAGACGGCGCACGTGATGAAGGGCCGCCGGGGCGCGCTCCCCGGTGACGGCCGCGCCGACAACCGCCGGGTGCGGCGCTATGTCGCCAAGTACACGATCAACCCGGCGCTCGCCCAGGGTCTCGCCGCCGAGATCGGCTCGGTGGAGACCGGCAAGCTGGCCGACCTGGTGCTGTGGGAGCCCGCGTTCTTCGGGGTCAAGCCGCTGCTCGTCCTCAAGGGCGGCCAGATCGCCTACGCGCAGATGGGCGACGCCAACGCCTCCATCCCCACCCCGCAGCCGGTCCTGCCCCGCCCGATGTACGGCGCGATCGGCCGTGCCCCGGCGTCCAACTCGCTCAACTTCGTGGCGGGGTTGGCGATCGAGGACGGTCTGCCCGAACGCCTCGGACTCGGCAAGCGGTTCGTGGCCATCGAGTCCACCCGCGGGGTCACCAAGGCCGACCTGCGCGAGAACGACGCCATGCCGGACGTACGGATCGACCCCGACAGCTTCGCCGTGCACATCGACGGCGAGCTGGTGGAGGCGGCACCGGCGGCCGAACTGCCCATGGCCCAGCGCTACTTCCTCTTCTGAGGTCTCTGATGTCCCGAGCCGCGCTCCTCGTCCTCGCCGACGGCCGCTTCCCCGCCGGAGGCCACGCGCACTCCGGCGGGGCCGAGGCCGCCGTCAAGGCGGGCCGCATCACCTCGGCCGCGAGCCTGGAGGAGTTCTGCCGGGGACGGCTGCACACCTCGGGCCTGGTCGCGGCCGCGCTCGCGGCGGCGGCCGTACTCGGCCTCCCCGCACGGGAGTTGGACGCGTCGGCGGATGCCCGTACGCCGTCGCCCGCGCTGCGCACCGCCGCGCGACGGCTCGGACGGCAGCTGACGCGGGCCGCCCGTGCCACCTGGCCGTCGCCCGAACTCGACGCGCTGGCAGCGGAGTTCCCCAAGGGCGCGCACCAGCCGGTCGTCCTCGGGCTCACCGCCCGCGCCGCCGGTCTGACACCCGAGGACGCCGCCTACTGCGCCGCCTACGAGAGCGTGAGCGGCCCTGCGACGGCCACCGTACGGCTGCTGAGCCTCGACCCCTTCGACGCGACCGGCGCACTGGCCCGGCTGGCACCGGAGCTGGACCGCGTGGTGGACCGGGCGGTGGAGTCGGCCCGGCGGGCGGTGACCGAGGGCACCGACGCGCTGCCCGCTGCCTCGGCGCCTCTGCTGGAAACGGGCGCCGAGTGGCACGCGGCCTGGCCCGTACGCCTCTTCGCCTCCTAGGGCCTTATCCCGCACCGAACTTGGAGCGCTCATGCACCTCGACCACACCCACACCGGCCCGGCCGCCCTGAGCGCCGACGCCCATCGGCCCGACGGCACGCGCCGCGCGCTGCGCATCGGACTCGGCGGCCCTGTCGGGTCCGGCAAGACCGCGACCGTCGCCGCGCTGTGCCGGGCGCTGCGCGACGAGCTGTCCCTCGCCGTCGTCACCAACGACATCTACACCCGTGAGGACGCCGAATTCCTGCTCAGGGAGGCCGTGTTGCCGCCCGAGCGGATCACGGCCGTGGAGACCGGCGCCTGCCCGCACACCGCGATCCGCGACGACATCTCCGCCAACCTCGAAGCCGTGGAGGACCTGGAGGACGCGGTCGGGCCGCTGGACCTGATCCTCGTCGAGTCCGGCGGCGACAACCTCACCGCCACCTTCTCCAAGGGACTCGTGGACGCACAGGTCTTCGTGATCGACGTCGCGGGCGGCGACGACATCCCGCGCAAGGGCGGCCCGGGGGTCACGACGGCCGACCTGCTGGTCGTCAACAAGACCGACCTCGCGCCGTATGTGGGGTCCGACCTGGCCCGGATGGCCGCCGACGCGAAGGCACAGCGGGCGGAACTCCCGGTGGTTTTCCAGTCGTTGCGCACGGAGGCGGGCGTCGCGGACGTGGCGGAGTGGGTGCGGGGGCGGCTCGCGGCGTGGGCGGCGTGACCGGGGTGACCGGGGTGACGCCCTGGAGGGCGTCACCGTCCCTGCGGGCCAACGGCGTTCACGCCCACGCCCGCATCGCGGCCCGCGCCGACGGACGCGGCGGCACCGCGCTCCCGGTCCTGGACGGCGACGGCCCGCTGGCGCTCCGGCGTACCCGTGCCCATGGGGGAGAGGCCCGCGTGCTGCTCGTCGGTGCGATGAGCGGACCGCTCGGCGGCGACCACTTCACCGTCGAGGCCGAGGTGGGGCAGGGCGCCCGGCTGTACCTGGGCTCGGCCGCCGCCACCATCGCCCTGCCCGGCCAGACGAAGCACGAGGCGCACTACGACGTACGGCTCGACGTGGCCGACGGCGGCGAGCTGTACTGGCTCCCCGAACAGCTGATCTCGGCCGCCGGAAGCGACCTGCGCGTCACCACCCGAGCCCAACTCGCCCCGGGCGCACGGCTGGTGCTCCGCGAGGAGCAGGTGCTCGGCCGTGTCGGAGAGGTCCCCGGCAGGCTCACCAGCCGCCTCACCGTACGGATCGCGGACACCACCGTCCTCGACCAGGAGTTGTCCTGCGGCCCCGGCGCACCCGGCGGCTGGGACGGCCCGGCGGTCCTCGGCGGGATGCGGGCCGTCGGCCAACTGATCGTCGTAAGGCCGGAGTTCGCTCAGGAGCGGCCCGAAGCCCGTCTGCTGGGCGACGGTGCCGCGCTGATGCCGCTCGCCGGTCCCGCCGTCCTCGTCAGTGCCGTCGCCCCCGACGCGTTGGCCCTGCGGCGGAGGCTGGACGAGGCGTTGACGGTGCTGTCGTAGAGCCGCTCGCTCACCGGTATCCGGTGATCCGTTTATCGGATTGGTAAAGAAGATCCGCAAACTCTGTTCTCAGACGGCTCACAGCCGAAAGGATCCCCGCCTGAATATGTCCATCAGGCACGGGGAGGGGCTCCTTGAGGGAGAACAGAAAGAACCTTGTTCTGGCGCTGAGTTCGGCCGGAACACTCGTCGCTAGCCTGATAGCCGGGGCGGTGACGGCACCCGCCGCCACCGCCGACAGCCGGCCCGCGCAGGACCGTGAGGCGCGCGGCGCCGCGATCGCCGCGGCCCGCACCGCCCACCAGGGCATCGACTGGCAGGACTGCCCCGCCGACTGGGGGCTGGTCAAGCCCATCCAGTGCGGCTGGGTCAGCGTGCCGCTCGACTACGCCCACCCCTACGGCAAGCAGATCAAGCTCGCCGTGGACCGCATCGGCAACACCGGCACCCAGCAGGACCGCCAGGGCGCGCTGGTCTACAACCCGGGCGGCCCCGGCGGCTCCGGGATGCGCTTCCCGACGCGCGTCACCAACAAGAACCCGCTGTGGACGAACGTGTCCAAGGCCTACGACTTCGTGGGCTTCGACCCGCGCGGCGTCGGCCACTCCGCGCCCATCTCCTGCGTCGACCCGCAGGAGTTCGTCAAGGCGCCCAAGGCCGACCCGGTGCCCGGCACCGAGGCCGACAAGCGTGCCCAGCGCAAGCTGGCCCGCGAGTACGCCGAGGGCTGCGGCGAGCGCAGCGGCGCGATGCTGCCGCACATGACCACGCCGAACACCGCCCGCGACCTGGACGTCATCCGCGCCGCGCTCGGTGAGAAGAAGCTGAACTACCTCGGCGTCTCGTACGGCACGTACCTCGGTGCCGTCTACGGCACCCTCTTCCCGGGCCACCTGCGCCGCATGGTCGTGGACAGCGTGGTCAACCCGGACCGCGACAACATCTGGTACAAGGCCAACCTGAACCAGGACATCGCGTTCGAGGGCCGCTGGAAGGACTGGGAGGACTGGGTCGCCGCCAACGACGCCGCCTTCCACCTCGGTACCACCCGCGCCGCCGTCCAGGACAAGTGGCTGAAGCTGCGCGCGACGGCCAAGAAGCACCCGCTCGGCGGGGTCGTCGGCCCGGCCGAGCTGATCGGCTTCTTCCAGAGCGCGCCGTACTACGACTCGTCGTGGGTGCCGGTCGCCACGGTGTTCAGCAAGTACGTCGCCGGTGACACCCAGGCGCTGGTCGACGCGGCCGCGCCCGACCTGTCCGACATCGCGGGCAACGCGTCCTCCGAGAACGGCAACGCGGTCTACACCGCCGTGGAGTGCGCCGACGCCAAGTGGCCGACGGACTGGAAGACCTGGGACAGGGACAACACGCGGCTCAATAGGGATTATCCCTTTATGACCTGGGCCAATGCGTGGATGAACTTGCCTTGCGCCACCTGGCCGGCCAAGCAGCACACCCCGGTCGAGGTCACGACGCACCGCGGTCTTCCGCCGGTCCTGATCGTGCAGTCCACGCGTGACGCCGCCACCCCGTACGAGGGCGCCGTCTCGCTGCACAAGCGCTTCAAGAACTCGCGCCTGATCACCGAGCAGGGCGCGGGCTCGCACGGCGTGACCGGCCTGGTCAACCCGTGCATCAACGAGCGGGTCGACGCCTACCTGCTCAAGGGTCAGCTGGACCGCTCCGACGTCACGTGCGCCCCGCACGCGACGCCGAAGCCGTAACACCCCGGTACGAAGGTGAGGGGCGGCTGGAGCCTTCCGGCCGCCCCTCTTCTCATGCCTGCCGCGCACCCAACAGGGCATCTTCCGCCGCGTAGTTGAAAAGTTCCGGGTAGGCCCGCGCGAGCAGCGGGAAGCGCTCGTCCCAGTCACCGGCGCGCAGTTCGGCGGTCAGCCACTCCACCGTCTCCGGCAGGCTCTCCTCGTACGACACCACCGGGTGGTAGCCCAACTCCCGTTCGGCGGCGGCCATGTCGCACACCACCGGCCGGGGCCCGGCCCACGGGTTGAGGCCGACGGAGCCCTCGTGCGGTGGCCCGTCGAACGGTGCCGTCTCGGTCTTCACCCCCATGACCGAGTCGATCGCGGCACCGATCTCCTCGGCCGTCGGCGCCTGCGGATCACAGGCGTTGAGCACGCGCGTCCCCGGCCGGGCGGCGGCCAGCCGGACCAACTCGGCGACGTTGTAAGCGCTCGCGGTGTGGAACCTGGTCCCGCCCCGGAACGCGAGGACGCGTGTGCGGCGCCCGTCGAGATTGCGCTTGACGAAGTACAGCTCGCGGGGGAGCCTGCTGTGCGGCCCGTGGACGGCGCCCGGCCGCAGGACGGTCACCGGCAACCCGGCTTCATTGGTGAGGAGTTCATGCTCCAGGGCGGACTTGCGGGTGGCGTAGGTCGCGTCCCCGGGCCGTACCGTCGCCTGGGTCTCCGGGATCGGCACCGGGAAGTCCGGACAGCCGTCCAGCTCGTCCATGGTGTCGAAACCGCGTCCCGCGTCGTCCGCGTACACCGCGACTGTCGATATCACCACGGCCGAACCGATACGCCCCGCGAGAGCAGTCAACTGCCGTGCGTGGACGGCGTCGTAGCCGACCAGGTCGACCACCAGATCGCAGCCGTCACCCACCACGGCGCCGAGCGCGTCGTCGTCGGCACGGTCCAGCGGGACCGCGCGCACCCCCTCGTCCCACGCCGCGCTCCGGCCGCCGCCGCGCGTGGCGGCCGTCACCTCCCATCCGTCCCGGACCAGCGCGTCCACCACGGGACGCCCGATCTGCCCATTCGCACCGATCACCACAGCTCGCTTCATGCGGCGATCTTGGCCGTGGGGGGTGGGGTTGACGCGTGTTTGCGCCGAGGGCGGAGTCCGCCGACAGCGGAAGCGGGCGGGTGGCGTGGGTCGGTGGAGCGGTGTGCGGGTCGGGGGAGTGGGCGAAGTCGGTGGAGGGGCGCGGGTCGGCGGAGTGGGCCAGGCCGGTCGAGTGGCGCGGGTCAGCTGAGCGGGGCGCGTGGGAAGCGGCGCTGCCGTTCGCCCTGACTCTCCTTGACGACGGCCGCGTACTCGTCGACGTACTCCTGCCCGGACAGCGCGAGGATCTCGTAGACGATCTCGTCCGTCACCGCCCGCAGCACCGCGCGCTCGCCTTCCATCCCCGCGAACCGGGAGAAGTCCATCGGCTCCCCGAACCGGATCGCCACCGGCCGCAGCCGGGGGATCTTCCGGCCGGGCGGCTGCGCCTCGAAGGTCCCGATCATCGCGCAGGGCACGACCGGCACGCCCGCCTTCAGCGCCATCACGGCGACTCCGACCTTGCCCTTGTAGAGCCGCCCGTCGTGCGACCGCGTGCCCTCCGGGTAGATCCCCAGCAGCTCCCCGCGCCCCAGCACCTTGAGCCCCTCCCGGATCGCCGCCTGCCCCGCCTCCTTCCCCGAACGGTCCACCGGGATCTGCCCCGCACTCCGGAAGAAGAACGCGGTCAGCCGCCCCTTGATGCCGGGCCCGGTGAAGTACTCGGCCTTCGCGAGAAACGTGATCCGCCGCTTGAGGATCGCGGGCATCAGAAAGTGGTCCGAGAACGACAGATGATTCCCGGCGACGATCGCCGCCCCCTCCGCGGGCACGTTCTCCAGCCCCTCGATCCGCGGCCGGAACACGACTCTGAGCAGCGGGCCCAGCAGAACGTACTTGAGCAGGTTGTAGAACATGGCTCGACCTTCACCTCAACAGGTCCGCTGTCGGCCGGAGTTTTTGCAGGTCAACGCGGAGGTACGGAATGTTGCCCGGGTGCATCTGCAGTCATCTGTAACCACGTTCGGCGGATCTCATGCTGGCCCGTCTTTGCGTTAGCCGATTGACCATCAGGTGATGGTGAGTCGTGGAATATGATCCACTGCGGCAGCGGGGCGGCTGCGTGCATGAGGGGCGTTGTCTGCGGGGCAGTCCTGTGAAGTACGGAACCGGCCCGACCACGTGCGGGGGCGCCGCGGAAGATCACGGACGAGCAGGTCGAAGCCGTGGTCGCCAGGACCCTCGACCAGGCGCCGCCGAAGGGTGATTCGCACTGGTCCTGGCGGTGGACAGCCAGTCTGTTCACCCCCGCCTCCACCCGCACCTCACCCCCGCTCATGCGAGGGGCGCGGGGGTATGCGTCCCGGTAGCGCCTTGTGCGAGTGCCTGTTTTGCCTGCGCGAGTCTGCGGATTGCCTGGAGCAGTTGACTCGAAGGGAGTGTGAACGGTAGTCGGATGTTGCGTTCGAACGTGCCCCCGACCCCGAATCGTGGTCCGGCCGCGATGGTCACTCCGTGGTCAGGTGCCATGGCTGCCAGCCGTGAGCTGACGGGCCCGGGGAAGGTTGCCCACAGCGTCACACCTCCGGCTGGTTGTAGGACATGGGTGTCCGGCAGGTGCTCGGTGAGTGCTTGCCGCAGGGCGTCACGTTGCGACCTGAGTTGCTGGAGTGCGTCCGGTCGCTGGGTTTGGTGCTCGTTCAGGATGACGGCTGTGGCGAGTTGTTCGACGACGGGGGTGCCGAGGTCCGTCGTGGGACGAGCCCTTTCGACGCGTTCCAGGAGAGAGGGAGGTGCGCGAATCCAGCCGGTGCGTAGCCCACCCCAGACGCTCTTGGACACAGAGCCGATGCTGATGGCTGCGGGCATGTGCAGCGCGAGGGGTTCGGGGCTCGGAACGTCCAGAGCGAGATCGGTCATGGTCTCGTCGACGACCGTGGGGCAAGCGAGCCTGAGCTGTTGGCGCACGCTCGTGGGCATGCACATCCCGGTCGGGTTGTGGAAGTCAGGTATCAGGTAGGCCAAGTTCGCGGCTTGTCCTGCTGCTTGGAGTTGCTCGGTGTCCCAGCCGGAAGATGTCACGGCGACGGGCAGAAGTCGGGCGCGCGCTTGAGTGAATGTCGTGATCGCGTGCGGGTAGGTCGGATGGTCGATGAGGACTTTGTCGCGTGGCGACAGGAGTGTTCGCGTCAGAAGAGCGAGCGCGTGCTGTGCGCCGTTGGTGATCAGGATGTGATCGGGCCGGGTGGGCAGTCCTCGCCGCTGATACCAGTGGGCGACTGCCTCGCGCAGCTCCGCTGTGCCGTATCGGTCGTAGCCGTGCCGCCCGAAATGTCGTGGCAGCTGTTCGAGAGCGGTCGCGAACGCGGCGTGGAGGATTTCTACGGGCGCAGCCGGCGCGGCAAAGGACAGGTCGATGGTCTCTGTGTCCGTGCCAATCGGGTGTTCGGACGCGGTGTCATCAGGCAGCCGTACCGTCGCCCTGGTACGTGCCTGTGTGGCGAGGTATCCGTGCTCTACCAGGGTGCGGAAGGCGGTGCCGACGGTGGTTCTGCTGGTGCCGAGCGCGACAGCCAGGTCGCGCTCACTCGGCAGGGCCGCACCAAGGGAGAGGCGTCCATCCAGGATCAGCAGACGCAGCCTGTCCGAGAGACATTGATGCGCCGGCCCCGGCCCCTCCTGCCAGGTCCCCAACATCCGCGCCACCGCATGCGAGCTGATTTTCACCAAACCAGCATAGTCAATCTGGCTATGGATTACGGGTCCAGATCAGCCAGAGACTCGCCATATGGCACCTCCCGCTTCCACGACACACACCTCCGTCCCGGCTCGTCACGACCCACCCGTACTACCGCGCATGAGCGCATTTGCCCAGGTGCGGGCGGCCCGAAAGGCACGTCGGATCCCCCAGCTCCTGCTCGGCCTGGTGGGATACGGGGCCGCCGTCATGCTGCTCGTCCAGTCCGGGCTGGGCGCGGCCAGCTGGAACGTGCTCACGGAAGGCACCGCCAAATCTCTCGATATCTCGTTCGGTTGGGCGACGAACCTGATCTCGCTGCTTGTGCTTGTCGCATGGATCCCCCTGCGAGAACTGCCCGGGCTTGGCACGCTCCTCAACGTCGCAATCGTCGGCTTCGCCGCGGATGCCACCGCGGTGGTGCTCCCCGACCCACAGGGGCCACTCGCCGAGATCGGATATCTCGCCCTCGGCCTTGTCGCCCTGGCATTCTTCGACGCGCTCTACCTCGGCGCGCAGTTCGGGTCGGGACCACGCGACGGCATCATGACCGGACTTGTTCGGCTCACCCACCTACCCGTCGCCGTTGTGCGCACCGGCATCGAAGTCGCTGTTGCCTGCGCCGGCTGGCTTCTGGGTGGAACCGTCGGGGTCGGCACGGTGCTGATCGCACTGTGCATGGGGCCCCTCGTCGGCTGCTTCCTGCCGCTGGTGGCGGTTCGCCTTCCTGCCGCTTCCGCACCCCCACGGCACACCCGACGACCGTGAAGAGGCAATCGCTTCACCGCAACGCCCCGCTGTCTGTTGACGGCCGACGCCGCCTCGTCGAACGCTGTGGGCTCCGCCCGATCGCCCACGTGGCCTGCACTCCGCCATTGCGTTCACGCACCGCGCTCGCGTCTGGTTCGCAGCACATGGCATCACCACCATCGAGCGGATCGTCACCGACAACGGAGCCTCCTGCCGAGCCGATACCTTCGCTCGCGCGCTGCTTGGAGCACGGCACCAACGCGTCACCCCGTACACGCCTCGTCACAATGGCGAGGCGGAGCGATACAACCGCATCCTCGCCGAGGAATTCCTCTACGTCCGGAGCCGGCAGTCCGAGCGGCAACGCTCAGATGCGCTGCGGGTCTGGAACGTCCACTACAACCACCACCGCCCACAAGGGGCAGCCGGAAACCGACCGCCGGCAATCCGGCTGCCCCTGACCGTCACCAACGTCCTGTCCTCATACGACCAGGTGAGGGCCTCGGCGTCCCGGTCCGCCCTTGATCGCCGGCGATAGCCGTCCCCCAGCGCGTCAGCCGGCAGCGGACCCTCCGCAGCCTCGTCCGCGAACCGGATCTCGCACGTGACCCGGTATTCGTCGTGGAGTTCCAGCAGCCCGAAGGCCAACCGCAATGGGTCGGTGGCCTCCAGGTCCTGGGCGAACACCTCACCGGCCCACGAAGTATGGCAAGCCCAGGTCGAGGCGGATACTTGTACGGGGCTCAAGAGGCGCGAGGCGTGTTCCCGCCCTGCGGCGATGAGACCCGGGAAGGGGTCTGGCCCGCACCAGGCGATAATGCGCGTCATCTGCCTGTCGTATTACATGGGGAGGTCTTGTGAGTCTGAGTCCGCGCGAGGTGTTTCTCCGGCTGGTTCACGGAGTCGCCGACGGGAACTGGAACGAGTTGCCCGACCTGTATGGCGAGGTCACCGATGTCCGGCATCCGATGGCGACACCGGAGTCCGAGCCGCTGACGAGTCGGCGTGTGCTCCGGGAGCACTTCACGGTGCCGCCGGAAGCTCGGGAGTCCCTTCCGAAGAGGCGTGTCGTCGATGTCGTCGTTCATGAGACCGCCGATCCCGAAGTGATCGTCGCCGAGTTCGCCTACGAGTTCACGTCGCCGGACGGCTCCCCGGCCAAAGTGCCCTGCGTCTTCATCCTGCGCGTGCGGGACGGCCAGATCATCGAGTCACGCGACTACATCGACCCGATCCGTACGTACACGGCACGTGGGGACCTCGAACTCCTCATCGAGGCGTTGCGGAAGGGCGCTTCCTGACTCCGCGTTCTCTCCGGGCAGGCTGCCCGCGCGGGGCCGTGCCGGTCACAGGGCGAGCGGGAGGGCGGTGAGTTCGGCGCGGGAACTGACGGCCAACTTGGCGTAGCAGTTCCGCAGGTGGAAATCGACGGTGCGCGGGCTGACGAACAGCTGCGCGGCCACGTCCCGGTTCGACAGTCCTTGTCGGACCAGGGCGGCCACCTGGCGTTCCTGTGGGGTCAGCTCGGTGGTCGTGGTGGCGGTGCGGCGGCGGGAGGTTTCGCCGGAGGCGCGCAGCTCCCGCGCGGCCCGCTCGGCCCACGGGGTGGCGCCGAGGTCCTCGAACAGGGTCAGTGCGGTGCGCAGGTGCTCGCGGGCGTCGACCCGGCGGCGGGCTCGGCGCAGATACTCACCGAAGGCCAGGTGGGTACGGGCCCGGTCGGGCCGCCGGGGCGAGTCGGCATGCGCGGCGAGCGCCCGCCGGAAGTGGGACTCGGCCGTACCGGCACCGGCGAGCAGGGCGCGGCCGTGCTCGACGACCGCGGTCGCGGCCGGCAGACCGGTGCCCGCGGCGAACCGCTCCAGCTCGGCCAGCCGACCGCGGAGGATTCCGGGGCGATCGGCGCGGACGGCGGCGTCGAACAGGTCCAGGGCGGTCAAGCGACGCCACGCGGCCCCCTCGATCCGCTCGAAGTGATGCAGCGCGGTCGGCGGATGCGCCGCCGCGCGCAGCCCTCGGGCCCAGTGCGTCAGATCGGCGGCCAGGCCGTCGGTGATGCCGACCGGGTGCTTGTCCCGGATCTCGGTGACCCGGTCCAGCCGACGGTCGGCGTCGTCGTCCCCGCGCAGCGCCGCGACGAGGGCCAGCTGCGCGGTGGGCAGGGCGGTCAGCCCCGGATGTCCGGTACCGGCGGTCAGCGGGAGCGCCTCGCTGGCGGCACTCGTGGCCTGTGACCAGGCGCCGGTCGCGATCTGGAAGGTGACGCCTCGGGTGAGGGCGTGCGCGACCATGTCCAGCGCCCCCGCGCGGCGCGCGGCGGTCAGTTGCCGTTCGTGCAGCCGCAGTCCGCGTTCGTCGTCGTCCGTCAGCATCGCGGCGATGCCGAGGCTGGCCTGTAGGAGGGGGTCGTCGACCGGGTCGGCGTCCGTGAGGGCGAACGCGCACCGGACGAACTCCGCGGCGCGCGCCCAGTCGCCGCGGGTGACCGCACCGAATCCGTGCAGCAGGGCCCAGGTGGCCCGTGCCCAGGGCGGCGAGTCCGGCTTCGGCTCGGTCACGAGCGCGGCCGGGTCCACCGGGTACGGGGACCGGGCTCCGAACGCCGCGAGCGACGCGGCCAGCATCGCGAGCCGCGCCGTCAGCGCCGCGTCCACGTCGGCGGCGTAACCGGCGGCCCGCAGAACGAGGTCGTGGCCGTCGTGCAGCGACCGGGTGTTCCACTCGATCTGCCCCCGCAACGCGGTCAGGTGTGTCCGCAGCAGCGGATCGGTCACATGGGCCGCGGCGGCATGGGCGAGTGCCGAGGCACGTGAGGGGTGCGCGCCGAGCCACGCCGACGACGCGGCCAGGTACAGCCGACGCCCGCGGTC
>NZ_WWIR01000388.1 GCF_009863025.1 Streptomyces sp. SID4985
GCCGGGCTGATCGACGCGCTCGCGCAGACCGCCGCCACGATCGGCCGGGTCCCCGAGCACCGCAAGCCCGAGCCCGTCGCGGAGATCCCGCGTCCGGCGCCCGCCGTCTTCCTGCTCGACCTCGCCATGCCCCGCGACATCGACGCGGCCGCGCACCGCCTGGCCGGGGTGCGTCTGGTGGACATCGAGTCGCTGGCCGAGGCCTCCGCCGACGCGCCGATGGCGGCCGACGTGGACCAGGTCCGGCGTATCGTCTCCGACGAGGTCGCCGCCTTCGGCGCGGCCCAGCGGGCCCAGCACATCACGCCGACCGTGGTCGCCCTGCGCACCATGGCCGCCGATGTCGTCGCCGCCGAGATCGCACGGCTCGACGGCAGGCTGCCCGGCCTGGACACGCGCCAGCGCGGCGAGATCCGCCAGGCCGTGCACCGGGTCGTGGACAAGCTGCTGCACGCGCCGACCGTACGGGTCAAGCAGCTCGCGGCCGAGCCCGGCGGCGCCGGGTACGCGGACGCGCTGCGCACCCTGTTCGACCTCGACCCCGAGACGGTCGCGGCCGTCTCCCGGGCCGTGGACAACACAGACGAGAAGGACCGACCGGCATGACTGACAACGCACTGAGGCTGGGGACCAGGCGCAGCAAGCTCGCCATGGCCCAGTCCGGGCTGGTGGCCGAGGCCGTGAGCCGGGTGACCGGCCGGCCCGTCGAGCTGGTCGAGATCACCACGTACGGCGACGTCTCCCGCGAGGCGCTCGCGCAGATCGGCGGCACCGGTGTGTTCGTCACCGCGCTGCGCGACGCGCTGCTGCGCGGCGAGGTGGACTTCGCCGTGCACTCGCTCAAGGACCTGCCCACCGCGCAGCCCGAGGAACTGGCGCTGGCCGCCGTCCCCGAGCGCGAGGACCCGCGGGACGTGATCGTCGCGCGCGACGCGCTGAAGTTCACCGACCTGCCGCGCGGCGCCCGCGTCGGCACCGGTTCGCCGCGCCGCATGGCGCAGCTGAACGCGTACGCCCGCGCCCACGGCCTGGACATCGAGACGGTCCCGATCCGGGGCAACATCGACACCCGCGTCGGATACGTGCGTGAGGGGCAGCTCGACGCCGTCGTCCTCGCCGCCGCCGGACTCAACCGGATCGGCCGGATCGACGAGGTGACCGACTTCCTGTCGGTCGACACGGTTCTGCCCGCCCCCGGCCAGGGGGCCCTGGCGATCGAGTGTGCCGCGGACAACGCTGCCCTCGTCGCGGCACTCGGCGAGCTCGACGACCCGTCCACGCGGGCCGCCGTCACCGCCGAACGGTCATTGCTCGCCGCCCTGGAAGCCGGCTGCAGCGCCCCCGTGGGCGCGCTGGCCGACCTCCTGGCCGACGGGCCGAATGTCAAGGAAATGCGCCTGCGCGGCGTCGTCGGTACCACCGACGGTTCGCGGATGGTGCAGCTGTCCACCACCGGTCCCGTGCCCCAGACGCACGAGCAGGCGACGGCGCTCGGTCGCGAGCTCGCCGCCGAGATGCTCGTCCAGGGCGCGGCCGGTCTGATGGGGGAGCGAGCACTTTGAGCCCCACCACCCTTCCCGCCGCCCGTCCGGAACACGGTCACGTCACCTTCCTGGGTGCCGGACCCGGAGATCCGGGACTGCTGACTCTGCGCGCCGTGGAGGCGCTGGGGAACGCGGACGTCCTGGTCGCCGAGCCCGATGTGCTCGACGTGGTCCGGACGCACGCCCGCCCGGGCGTCTCCGTCGTACCGACGGAGGGCTCCTTCGCGGACGCGTCCACGGGTGCGGGCGCACCCCAGCTGACGGTGGTTGACGGCACGTCAACAACCGTTGGGGCCCCGGCCGCTGCCCGGGATGCCGCTCATCTTGTCATGGAGGCCGCGCGTGGCGGCAGGCGGGTCGTGCGTGCGGTTTCCGGTGATCCGGGGCTCGACACGGACGCCGCCGAGGAGATGCTGGCCTGCGCCGCCGCCGGGGTGCCCTTCGAGGTCGTCCCCGGTGTCGCGGCCGCGACCGGTGTGCCCGCGTACGCCGGTGTGCCGCTGCGGGACGCGCAGGGCGCGGACGTGCGTTTCGTGGACGCGCGTACCGCCTCCGCCCGCTGCTGGACCGAGGTCGGCGCCTCGGACGGCACGGTGGTCGTCTCGACCGCGCTGGACTCCGTCGCGGCCGCCGCGGCCGAGCTGGTCTCGGCGGGCCGCAAGCCGGACACCCCGATGACGGTCACCGTCGCGGGTACGACCACCCGCCAGCGGACCTGGTCGGCCACCCTCGGCACGATCGCGCAGACGCTGAAGCAGGCGAAGGTGCTGCCGTCCCCGGACGGTGGCCGCCCGGTCATAGCCGTGGTCGGTGAGCGCTCCGCCGCCGCCCGCCGCGACCAGCTGTCGTGGTTCGAGTCCAAGCCGCTGTTCGGCTGGAAGGTGCTCGTGCCGCGGACGAAGGAGCAGGCGGCGTCGCTCTCCGACCAGCTGCGCTCCTACGGCGCCGTGCCGCACGAGGTCCCGACCATCGCCGTCGAGCCGCCGCGCACCCCGCAGCAGATGGAGCGCGCGGTCAAGGGACTGGTCACCGGGCGCTACGAGTGGATCGCGTTCACCTCGGTCAACGCGGTGAAGGCGGTGCGCGAGAAGTTCGAGGAGTACGGGCTCGACGCGCGTGCCTTCGCGGGGATCAAGGTCGCCGCGGTGGGCGAGCAGACCGCCGCCGCGCTGATCGACTTCGGTGTGAAGCCGGACCTGGTGCCGAGCGGTGAGCAGTCGGCCGCGGGGCTCCTGGAGGACTGGCCGCCGTACGACCCGGTCTTCGACCCGATCGACCGTGTCTTCCTGCCGCGCGCCGACATCGCCACCGAGACCCTGGTGGCGGGGCTGATCGAGCTGGGCTGGGAGGTCGACGACGTCACGGCGTACCGCACCGTCCGTGCCTCGCCGCCGCCGCAGGACACCCGCGAGGCGATCAAGGGCGGCGGTTTCGACGCGGTGCTCTTCACCTCGTCCTCGACCGTCCGCAACCTGGTCGGCATCGCGGGCAAGCCGCACAACGTCACGATCATCGCCTGCATCGGCCCGGCGACCGCCAAGACGGCCGAGGAGCACGGCCTGCGCGTGGACGTGATGGCCCCCGAGCCGTCGGTCCACAAGCTGGCGGAGGCGCTGGCCGCGTTCGGCACCAAGCGGCGCACGGCCGCGCTGGAGGCGGGCGACCCGGTGACCCGGCCGAGCGAGCGGCGGCCGGGGGCGCGGAGGCGTCGTACGACGACGTGAGGCTGTAGTTGAGCCGAGGTGTGGCGGGGTGTTCCCTTGGGGGGGCACCCCGCCCGCTTTGTCAGACCCTGATCGCCCTGAGCGCCTCGGGCAGCTCGGTGACCCCCTCGTCCGCCAGGAAGTGGCCCGCGCCGGGGACCACCTGGGCGGTGGTGCCGAGGAGGGTGGCGAGGTGGTCGGTGTGGGGGGTGGGGACGACGGGGTCGGCGTCCGAGCGGAGGACCGTGAGGCGGTCGATGCAGGCGGCGAGGCCCGTGAGGTCGCAGCCGCCGGCGATGTACGTGTCCAGTTCGGGTATCGCGGGGAGCGGGTCCACGAAGCCGGAGACGAGCACCAGGGTGCCCAGTCGCCAGGGGCCTTCCAGCGCGCTCAGGTGGCGCAGGACGGTGAGGCAGCCGAGGCTGTGGGCGACGACCGTGGTGTGGGGGTTGGGCGTGCCGATGGCGGCGCCTGCGGCGGCCGTCCACTGGTCGGGGTCGGGGTTGTCCGTGTCGGGGAGGGCGGGGACGGTGGTGGGGATGCCGTGTTCCTCCAGGCGCTCGGCGAGCCAGGGGAACCAGTGGTCCTCGGGGGTGGCGCGGTAGCCGTGGATGATCGTGGCGCGGGGGTGTGCGGTCCTCATGGGGGAGGACGGTATGGGCTGACACCGGTGTGAGGGTCAAGCCGGGGAGGCCGTGCGGCGCCCGTGTGAAGCGTCCTCGCGTCCGACATCGCGTCGGCAAAGGCGGGGGCCGGGCGGGCGTAGCGTAGGGGATATGTCGAAGTACGGTTCCTTTCCCGGTACGCGTCCGCGGCGCCTGCGGACCTCGCCCGTCATGCGGCGGATGGTCGCGGAGACGCGGCTGGACCCGGCCGACTTCATCCTCCCGGCGTTCGTCCGCGAGGGCGTGAGCGAGCCGGTGGCGATCGAGGCGATGCCCGGGGTCGTGCAGCACACGCGGGACAGTCTGAAGAAGGCCGCGCTGGAGGCCGTCGAGGCGGGGATCTCCGGGATCATGCTGTTCGGTGTGCCGGAGGAGTCCAAGAAGGACGCGCTCGGCACGACCGGCACCGACCCGGACGGCATCCTCCAGGTCGCCCTGCGCGACGTGCGCGCCGAGGTCGGCGACGACCTGATGGTGATGTCCGACCTGTGCCTGGACGAGTTCACCGACCACGGGCACTGCGGTGTGCTGGACGCCGAGGGCCGCGTCGACAACGACGCCACCCTGGAGCGGTACGCCGAGATGGCCCAGGTCCAGGCCGACGCGGGCGCCCACATCGTCGGCCCGAGCGGCATGATGGACGGCCAGATCGGCGTCATCCGTGACGCGCTGGACCAGATCGGCCGCGAGGACGTGGCGATCCTCGCCTACACCGCGAAGTACTCCTCCGCCTTCTACGGCCCCTTCCGCGAGGCCGTCGCCTCCTCGCTCCAGGGCGACCGCAAGGCGTACCAGCAGGACCCGGCCAACCTCCGCGAGTCGCTGCGCGAGCTGGAGCTGGACCTCGCCGAGGGCGCGGACATGGTCATGGTCAAGCCGGCCGGTCCGTACCTGGACGTCCTCGCGAAGGTCGCGGACGCGGTGGACGTGCCCGTCGCCGCGTACCAGATCTCCGGCGAGTACTCGATGATCGAGGCCGCCGCCGAGAAGGGCTGGCTGGACCGCGACCGGGCCATCTTCGAGACCCTGACGGGGATCAAGCGGGCGGGGGCGCGGAACATTCTGACGTACTGGGCTACTGAAGTGGCGCAGAAGCTGCGGTAGGCGCCCGCGGCGTCCGCCGTGACAACGACCGGGCCCCGGCCGCCCCCTGAAGGGGGTGACCGGGGCCCGGTGTTCGTGGATCGGCGGATGTGCGACGTCTCCGACGGCTACCTCCACCCCGTCTTCCCCGGCGACGCCCCCACGAGCGGTCCGGCGACCGGTGACCCTCACAACCCGTACGACTGGAGCGGGTCCCTGCCCCATGACGACTGCGGCAGGATCACGCGCTCCTGAGGCGTTCCTGCGGCGGCTGGAGGGCAGGGGCTTTCGCGGCTGGAAGGCGCGGCAGCGGCAGCGGCAGGGAACTCTCGCTTTCCGTGCTCACCACATGCCGTCGAGGATCTCGGCGAGCATGGTGTTCCACTCCGACTCGCCGTCTTGGAGAGGCGTCGCGTCGAAGGCGGTCACCGTCTCACGGAAGCGGTGTACCCGTGCCTCGTCGTCGTCGCCGTCCGGCTGTCGCGCGTCGAGCAGTCTCCCGAACCCGGTGAGGCAGAAGGCGAGCGACTCGACGTCGCGGTGCAGGATCACGCTGTTCTCCTTGCCCTCCGGATAGGCGTGTACCTCACCGGAGTCGGGGTCCAGGACCAGGAGTGTGGCCCAGCACCGGCCAGTGCCGGCGCTCGGGTGGGCATGTGGAATCGCCGCCGTCGAGATCGAAGAGGGGGCCCAGTTCGATGGGGTCCGGGTCCGCCGCGTCCACCTCGGCGCGCGCCAGGAAGACGCGGCCGGTGGGGAGACCTACCGCGCTGAGGAACGTCGCGGGTTTCGCGGCGAGTGCTGAGCGGGGGTAGTGAGGGAACAGGACGATGCCCTCCAGGCCGTGGTTCCGCGCGAGCTCGTCAATGTCCATGGTGGTCACCGGTTGGCGTCACGTGCAGCGGGGCCCCGGTGTCCGTGAGCGCCTCGCGGGCGGAGTGGTCGCTCCCCACCGGCCTCGAGGCCCGCGACGGCATGTCGTCCTACGACCACATGCCGGCCTCCATGTCGTCCAGTACGGCGGGCCAGACGCTGTCTCCGCCGAACGGCAGCGGGTCGCGCTCCTCCACGGTGGCCCGAATGCCGTGCAGGGCCTCGGCGAGCCGCTCGAAGTCGGCCTCTTCCTCGTCCTCGTCGTCACTCCAGGGGAACTCCTTCAGGAGCCGCTGGAGCGCGAAGGTCAGGTATGCGAGGGAGGACATGTCCGTGTGCAGGGCCTGAACGGGGCCGCCGTTCTCGGAGAAGCCGTGCACCACGCCGGTCTCGGGGTCGAAGGCGAGATGTGTCTGCGGAAGCCACCCGAAAACCGGCCAACTCCCGCAGTCGGCAGGTACGTTCTCGTGGTGCGTGAGGTCGATCTTCTCGTTCACCAAGGGGAAACGGCCGGAGGGCATGCGCTTTTGGGGCTGGAAGACACCGGTCGGGATACCGGTGGTGAGCAGGATTCGCGCGGCATGCGATTCCGGCTGCTTGCTCCCCAAGGAGCCGGAGGGTGCCAGGAAGACGTTCTCTTCACCGAGCGACGAGACCATCGCTTCCCGGGAAACTTCGAACAGCATGGAATCCTCGCTGCTTCTTCTTGCCGGACGGGCTCAGGGCAGGAACTTGTTCTCCGACTGCCCGAGGTCGATCATGGTGCTGGTCATGCCGCCGCCCACCCCGTGATCCTTCCACTCCTGGTGCAGCCACCTGACGTATGCCTTGTGCTCGCGATCCTGCTTGTACTTGGTCAACTCTGTTCCGTCGGGGCGGGCTTCGTCTTGATCGTACTTGGCGCTGTGGGTGACATCCAGTTCTGGGTTGAAATGCTGCGCCAGCCATTGGTCGCAGTACATATTCGCTTCCTGGCACGGTTCGCGTTCTGTGTAAAGCGATCTGACGTTGTGTTTTTCTTCCGACTTGAGGATCGGGTACCCCAGCATTCTCTCCGAATGCACGGGATCGCTTGTGCCGACAAGAATGAACCGGCGGTCCTTCTCGTCGTCGAAAAGGACCGAGGCGTAGTTCGCGCCGCCCCTCTTGTAGATCTCCGGTCGTTCATGAGCGTTGTAGTGGCGAGCGATCTGAGTGGCGCGAGCCAGTTCGGTCGAACCGGGCGGGATTTTCTTCGAGGACACCCGGGGAGCCTCGGCTCCGCCGTCCTTGACTCCGTAACCCTTCTTGTCGGTCGAGTGCCACGGGTGCCAGGCCTCGCCTCCGTTCAACACGGAATGGATGCCGGAGGTGTCATGCGGGTCCAGGGCGCGGGTCGTCCCGTCCGGCATCAACCGTTGCACCGTGCCGTCGGAGTCCAGCAGGAACATGGGTGTCTCGCCGTGGGCGCCGTGTCCCGTCTTGATCCGCTTCACCCGGTCCTCGACGTCGAGATCCGTTCCCTTGTGGAGGCGGGACGTCGCCTTGACGCGTTCCGGGACGGTGTCCCGGAGGTGTTTGCCGACCTTGACCATGGCTTTTTCGCAGCCGGTCAGGGCGCCGTGCAGCATGGCGTCGAAGGGCTGGGTGAAGGCGTCGCGGCCCCGGGTGCGGCCGAAGGCGCCCCGGGCGCGGCCGAGGGGGGAGATGCCGGCCAGGCGCAGTTCGCTGCCGTGGACGGAGAGCCGGCCCGCGCCGTGCTCGAACTCGTCGTGGTCGATGAAGAGGTCGGCGCCCGAGGAGGGGCCGCCGCCGGAGGAGGCGAGGGTGATGCCGGTGTCGCCGCCCGCCGAGGCCAGTTTCATGCCGTGGTGGCCGTGGGCGCCGTCGCCGCCGTCCGGTACCGGGGGGAGGGAGAAGGCGTCGTCCACCATGTTCAGGACGGCGTCCTCGATCATCGCCTCCAGCTTGGCGTTGACCGGCTCGGTGACGCGGGCGATCAGTTCGTCGACGATCCGGTCCACGGCCTCGTCGATGAGGCGTTTGATCACCTGCCGCATCGCCGTGACCTCGGCGGCGCCGATCAGGGCGGACAGGCCGCCCGTGACGACCGCGAGACCGGCCGAGATGCCCAGCGAGCCCGCCATGACGACGAGTTCGGCCTCGGCCTTGGTCTTCATGCCGAAGATGATGTCCGCGACGATGTCGCAGGCGTCGGCGAACAGCCGGGCCAGTTCCGGGATCTTGTCGAGGTGGCCGGCCTTGACCTGGGCCCAGTGTTTCTCCATCGAGTCGACGGCCCAGCCGTGCGAGGAGGCCAGGATGCGTTCCACCGACTTGTGCGCGTCCGCGCCGTGCCCCTCGAATTTGTCGGCGAAGTCCCGCATGGCGTCGGCCATTTCGCGGTAGTCGTCCTCGTCGACGTTCGGGAAGTTGATGCCGATGAAGTCCAGTACGTCGTCCAGCCAGCCAGGCAGTGTGTAGCCCATCCCCGCGACGCCCCTCATCCCCGTGGTTCAGCGTATGAGTACGAAAACCCTAGCGAGTGAAGGCAGTTGACCCGCAAGGGTGTGCGGGTGTTCATGGCAGGGCCGTGACAAGCTCCACGAAGTGATCACGACGTCGCCAGATGGAGTGGCCCCCCGTCAGATGGCGTAGGCCCCCGAGCTCGGCCTCCCGTGCTCACGGGCGTAGGGGGTGAGCGCGACGAAGCCCGCGCCGCGCACCGCGGTGTCGGGGCCGAGGTCGAAGGGGCTCACCGCCAGCGCGGCGGCCAGTTCAGGAGCCAGGTAGGGAGCGAAGTCGGCCCACTCCTCCTCGCCGCTCTCCTCGAAGGCGGCACGCTCCTCCGGCAGGGGATCGCCCAGGCCGTACGCGGCGTCCTTGTCCGACCAGGTGCCACGACAACGGCGTACGACCGTGCCGTTCTCGGCGATCAGCCAGCCCGAACCGCCGCCCTGCTCGCCGAAGTAGTAGGCGTGAGCGCGCCCGTAGCGGCTGCTCAACTCCGTGACGACACGCAGTACTTCCTCCGCCCGCTCCTCGTCGGTGGGGCTGCACCAGGGGCCGAGGACCAGGGTCCAGCCGTCCACCTCCGGGGTGACGTAGACCCTGCCGTACTCGGCGCCGTCGTGGCTGTCGTGGGCGCCGACCTCCAGTCCCAGCTCGAACGTCGCGGGCCGGGCCTCGTAGAGGCCGAGCAGCTCCGCGATGCCCCGCTGGTCGCCACCGGGTACGGCGATCCAGGAGGTGAAGCACACGTCCAGGGACCGGGGACGGTCGTCGAGCAGCTTGATCCGGATCAGCCGGTCCACGGCGGCCCGGTCCGCCGCCGACAGGGCCTCCTCGCCGCCCAGCGCGGCGAGCACGGACAACGCGGGGGCCCGCAGTCTGCCCGGCCCCTGTTCGCGGACACGGCGCAGCGGCTCCAGGGCGCCCGGACCGAGCATGGTCAGCACCCACATGACGCGCTGGGCCACCTCCGGATCGGGGTCGGTCAGCAGGGGGATGAGCGTGTCGATCAGCACGGCGTAGTCGACGTCGGGGTTCGGCTCCCGGCCGAAGTCCACCGAGCAGGCGGACTGGATGCCGTACGCGGCCGACTGCCGTACGGACGCGGCCGGATGGCTCAGCGCCTCGATGTAGCGGTCTACCGTCCCGAACGACGAGAACACGCGGCTGAGGCGGCGGCGCGACTCCTCGTCCCGAGTGGCGGCGAGCGCCGTCAGCACCTCGTCGTAGGCGTGCTCCGGAA
Organism: Streptomyces sp. SID4985; assembly: GCF_009863025.1. GTDB lineage: Bacteria > Actinomycetota > Actinomycetes > Streptomycetales > Streptomycetaceae > Streptomyces. Next base: position 9,602 of record NZ_WWIR01000388.1, read on the forward strand.
TCCACTTGAGCAGCAGCCGCTCCAGCTCCCATGGCTTCACAGGGGAGTTGACGTTCAGCAGCTCGTCGAGCAGGGGGCGTACGGCGGTGCGGCCCCCGGCGGTCAGCCTGACCCGCGCCGCCTCCCGCTCGTACCCGTCGCCCGTTGCCAGCGCCTCGAACAGGTCCATGGCCGTCTCCCCGCGTGAACTTCCGTTGTTCCGAAGCAACATGATCGTGCACGGCGCCGACATCGGCCGTACTCGCAGACCTCAGGCGGCGGACAGCGCGATCAGCGACTCGTCGGTGCCGATCACGAGCAGGCCCGACCCGGTCACCGCCAACGCCCTTACCGCCAGGCCCGGATGGAACGTGCGGGGCGGGGCGTCCGAGTCCAGGGTGTGGTGTTCCACCAGGCCGTCGGACCAGGCGACGGCCAGCACCGGGCCGTCCGGTGTCACTCCGGCGGCCAGCGCCGTCACCGGGCAGGCGCGGGCGGCCAGGGGTGTGCCGAGCGGGTCCGCCCTCGGGCTCCAGGCCCGGACCCGGCCGTCCAGGCCGCCGCTGTAGAGGAGGGGGATCGCTCGGCCTTCGGTCTCCGGTGGGACCGGCAGGTCCAGCGCCGCCAGCGCGGTCACGGGGCCCTCGTGCAGTACGGCATCGCGTTCGGTGTCTCCCTCCAGAGAGAGGGAGAAGGCGTGCACCTTCCCGGTCGCGTCCCCCGTCGCCAGTACCGTCCCGGAAGCCGCCAGTGCCGTGCCCGGGTGCTCCTTGAGTCGGGCGTTCGCCCTCTCCAGCAGCCCTTCCAGCGGGGCCGGACCATCGTCCAGAAGCGCCTCCAGGCCCTTCCGCTCGCGGACCGCGCCCGCGCGCAGGCGCAGGATGCCCTCGGTGTCCAGGGCCAGCACCTCGCCCTCGGGGGCGGCGGCGAGGGCCCGGATGCGGTCGGAGGAGCGCGGCAGACGCCCGGCCGGGGTCGCGTCCCGCTCGTCGAGCAGGCGGACCGTGCCCTGGTGGTCGGCCACCAGGAGCTGCCCGCCCCGTACCGCCACCGCCCGCGCCGGACCCGGCCACGGCGGGCGCACGTCGTCGCGCACCCGGCGCCAGGCCAACCGCCACGCGGAACCGCTCGCCAGTGCCGCGAGGGTTTCCGGGTGGCGCGGGTCGGCCGCGTCGCCCAGGGCGGAGAGAAGGGTCAGGGCGCGCACGGAAGGGTCGCGCGCGTCCGTCAGGGACAGGCCCGCGCGCAGCCATGCCTCCCGCAGGCCCCCGTGAGACCCGCCGGAACGCTCGAAGAGTCTCGTCACCTGCCACGGGTCGGCCGCGCAGATCGCCGCCGGATCGTCCAAGTCGACGGCAGGCAACGGGATTTCAGTGGTCGACTGCTCCGGCGTCTGCCGCGCCGCCCACTCGGCGTACCGGCGCGGGTCCGTCCACTGGTCCTCGTCCAGGTTCATCGCCGCCGCGCCGGTGGCCCGGAGTCGCGCACCGGCGTCCGGGCGCGTCTCCACCACCAGCCGCACATGGTCCAAGTCCAGCAGGGCCAGGGCGAGTTCGCTCACCGTCTCCGGGTCGTCCGCCGCGTGCAGATCCGGCAGGACCAGTACCGTACGGCGCCCGTCGGCGGCCAGCGCGGCCACCAGCCCGCCCGGGGTGTGGGCCGCCACCGACAGTTGCCGCGCCAGGGTCCAGGTCGCCGTCAGCGCGGACTGTCCGGCGAGCGGTACGAATCCGTGCACGCGCCGTTCCGCCCGCGTGTCCGGGCGTGTGCCGTGGCCCACCAGCCAGGCCAGTAACGTCGATTTACCGCCGCCCGCGCCGCCCGTGACCAGGCAGAGTCTCGGCGCGGCCGGGTCCGCCAGCCAGGACAGCAGTGCGGCGGCGGCCGGTTCACGGCCCGCGGCCGGGCGTGACCAGTGGTCCATCGTGCGCTCCCCCTCCCGCACCGGAGTCAGCCGCGTCCGCCGTGTTCCGCCGCGTACGTGATCAGCTCCTTGAGGCCGTCCTCGCGGGACCCGGCGGTGTCGCCGTAGTCGAAGCTGTGCGTGAACTCCGCGTGCGGGAAGGTGGCTTGGAGCCAGACGGCGCAGTAGTGGCCCGGCATCACGCAGGGCTCCAGCTCGCAGTAGACGCGGCGGACCTGCTCCGGGGCGACGCCCTGGGCACGCAGGGTGTGCCAGACCAGTTCCTCGGGGTGGGGCAGGCCCGGTCCGGTCGAGTCGGTGGCGATCTGCCGGGCGCCGGACGCGTCGACGTACTCGAAGGCGGCGGAGAAGGGGAAGTTGAGGGTGTGGCGCACGTCGTCCAGCACCTTCGGCCACCAGCTCTCGCGCTCCGCGAAGGCGTCGGGGTCGATCTGCCGCAGCTCGGCGTTGAGTTCGCGGAACGCGGCGGCGGCCACGGGGAGACTGGCCGAGGCGGCGATCACCGGGAGCCTGCGGTCGAGCGCGGCCAGACAGGCGTCGAACTCCGGGATGCCGGAGCTGACGAACATGTCGTCCTCACCGAGCCCGAGGAACACCGCCTGGACCGCGCCGTCCGGCCGTACGCACAGGTGCGCCAGCGGGTCCGTGCCGATCCGCAGCCAGCCCTCCTGTTCCGCGGGCGCGCGCAGCCCCTGGTGCCCGGCGAACATCCCCAGCGTCAGCCCGTCGGTGTCACCCGCCGCCGTGAAGTACGGCGTCACGTGCAGCGGAACCCCGGTGTCCGTCAGCGCCTCGCGGGCCGCTTCGGGCAGCCGTATCCCGTACGAACCGGGGAGCTGGAACCGGCGCATACCGTCCGGGCCGAAGTGGTCCGTGGACGGGTCGGGAACGCGCTCGGGCATCGGGCACCTCTCGGTCGGTGGGGAGCGGTCACTCCCCACCGACCTTAAGGGGTCGGACGTCAGAGCTTCTCGGGCGTGCGGATGCCGAGGAGGGCCATGCCCTGGTGGAGCGTACGGGCCGTCAGGTCGACCAGGAACAGGCGGTTCTCCCGCTGCTCCGGGGTGTCGGCCTTCAGGACCGGGCACTGGTCGTAGAACGTCGTCAGCAGGGAGGCCAGCTGGTAGAGGTAGGCCGCCAGCTTGTGGGGCTCGTAGGCCGCCGCGACCTCCAGGACCGTCTCCGCGAACTGGTCCAGGTGCAGACCCAGGGCACGCTCGGCGGGGGCCAGCTCCAGCTCCGGGTGGGCGACGGCACGCGCGTCACCGGCCCGGCGGAGGATGGACTGGATCCGGGCGTAGGCGTACTGGAGGTACACCGAGGTGTCGCCGTTGAGCGAGACCATCTGGTCCAGGTCGAACTTGTAGTCCCGCACGGCGGAGGTGGAGAGGTCCGCGTACTTCACGGCGCCGATGCCGACCCAGCGGCCGTTCTCGACGATCTCCTCCTCGGTCAGGCCCACCTTCTCGGCCTTCTCCCGGACGACGGCGGTCGCGCGCTCCACCGCCTCGTCCAGCAGGTCCACCAGGCGGACCGTCTCGCCCTCGCGGGTCTTGAACGGCTTGCCGTCCTTGCCGAGGACCGTGCCGAAGGCGAGCTGGTGCGCCTTGACCCGGTCGTTCAGCCAGCCGGCCCGGCGGGCGGTCTCGAAGACCATCTTGAAGTGCAGGGACTGCCGGGCGTCCACGACGTAGATGATGCTGTCGGACTTCAGGTGGAAGACACGGTCGCGGATCGCGGAGAGGTCGGTGGCCGCGTAGCCGTAGCCGCCGTCGGACTTCTGGACGATCAGCGGGACCGGGTTGCCGTCCGGGCCCTTGACGTCGTCGAAGAACACGCAGAGCGCGCCCTCGGAGCGGACCGCGACGCCGGACTCCTCCAGGAGGCGGCAGGTCTCGGCCAGCATGTCGTTGTAGCCGGACTCGCCGACCACGTCCGGGTCCTGGATGTCCATGTCGAGCTTGTCGAAGACCGAGTAGAAGTAGATCTTCGACTCGTCGACGAACCGCTGCCACATGGCCAGCGTCGCGGGGTCGCCCGCCTGGAGGTCGACCACCCGGCGGCGGGCCCGCGTCTTGAACTCCTCGTCGGAGTCGAAGAGCACCCGCGCCGCCTTGTACAGGCGGTTCAGGTTGGACATGGCCTCCTCGCCGGAGGCCTCGGTGACCTCGGACGCGGCGGAGTCCTTGTGGTCCAGCTCGTGCGGGTGCTCCTCCAGGTACTGGATGAGCATGCCGAACTGGGTGCCCCAGTCGCCGATGTGGTGGCGGCGTACCACGTTCTCGCCGGTGAACTCGAGGAGCTGGACGACCGCGTCGCCGATGACCGCCGAGCGCAGATGGCCGACGTGCATCTCCTTGGCCACGTTCGGCTGGGCGTAGTCGATGACCGTGGTGCCCGGGTGCGCGGCGAGCGGCACGCCGAGGCGGCCGGTCTCGTCCGCGTAGCGCGCGGCCAGGTTCGAGGTGATCGCCTTGTCCGCGACGGTGATGTTGAGGAAGCCGGGGCCGGAGACCTCGATGTCCGCGATCACGTCGCCGGTGACGATCCCGGACACCACCTGCGTGGCCAGCTCGCGCGGGTTCGCCTTGTTCTTCTTGGCGAGCGCGAGGATGCCGTTGGCCTGGTAGTCGGCCCGGTCGCTTCGTCGCAGCAGCGGGTCGACTCCGTCGGCTTCCGGGAGGGAGGAAGCGAGGGCGTTCGCGAGGCGCTGGTTGACGAGATCGGTGAGCGACGTGACCGAAGCCATAAGGGTGGGTGCCGTTCTCCTCGTGGATGACTGGATGCGGCCAGTATCCCATGGGGGGTAAAGCGGTTTTTGCGGAGAGCTCGGGGCGCGCGGTGGCCGGGCGAGGCGCGGGTCGTGGGTGGCTGGTCGCGCAGTTCCCCGCGCCCTGAACAGGCGGCTGCGCCGCCTGTGGGGCACAGAAGGGGGAAAGGGGTTTCCGTGGTTGCCACCGGAGCTGGGAGAATGGAGCGGTCACTCACAGAACTCAGAAAAAGAGGACGTGCCGATCGTGGCTCAGAGCAGCGAGACCACCGACTGGGTCTCCCGTTTCGCGGATGACGTCATCGAGGAGTCGGAGCGCCGAGCCCCCGGCAAACCGGTCGTCGTCGCCTCCGGGCTCTCCCCGTCCGGCCCGATCCACCTGGGCAACCTGCGCGAGGTCATGACCCCGCACCTGGTCGCGGACGAGATCCGGCGCCGCGGGTACCAGGTCCGCCACCTGATCTCCTGGGACGACTACGACCGCTACCGCAAGGTCCCGGCCGGTATCGCGGGCATCGACGAGTCCTGGGCCGAGCACATCGGCAAGCCGCTGACCTCGGTCCCGGCGCCGGAGGGCTCCGCGTACCCGAACTGGGCCGAGCACTTCAAGGCCGCCATGACCGAGGCGCTGGCCGAGCTGGGTGTGGAGTTCGACGGGATCAGCCAGACGGCGCAGTACACCTCGGGTGTCTACCGCGACCAGATCCTGCACGCGATGAAGCACCGCGGTGACATCGACGCGATCCTCGACCAGTACCGCACCAAGAAGGCCCCGGGGAAGAAGCCGCAGCAGAAGGCGGTCGACGAGGCCGAGCTGGAGGCCGAGGAGGGTTCCGGCGCCGCCGCCGAGGACGACGGCAGCTCCGGCTCCGCCGGGTACTTCCCGTACAAGCCGTACTGCGGCGAGTGCGGCAAGGACCTCACCACCGTCACGTCGTACGACGACGACACCACGGAGCTGTCGTACACCTGCACCGCGTGCGGGTTCGGCGAGACGGTCCGGCTCAGCGAGTTCAACCGGGGCAAGCTGGTCTGGAAGGTCGACTGGCCGATGCGCTGGGCCTACGAGGGCGTGATCTTCGAGCCCTCCGGTGTCGACCACTCCTCGCCGGGCTCGTCCTTCCAGGTCGGCGGCCAGATCGTCGGCATCTTCGACGGCGAGCAGCCCATCGGCCCGATGTACGCGTTCGTCGGCATCTCCGGAATGGCCAAGATGTCGTCCTCGCGCGGTGGCGTGCCCACCCCGTCCGACGCGCTGAAGATCATGGAGCCGCAGCTGCTGCGCTGGCTGTACGCCCGCCGCCGCCCCAACCAGTCCTTCAAGATCGCCTTCGACCAGGAGATCCAGCGCCTCTACGACGAGTGGGACAAGCTCGCGGGCAAGGTCGAGGACGGCTCGGCCCTCCCCGGTGACGTCGCCGCGTACACCCGTGCCGTCGGCACCGCCGCCGGTGAGCTGCCGAAGACCGCGCACCCGCTGCCGTACCGCACGCTGGCCTCGGTCGCCGACATCACCGCGGGCCACCAGGACCAGGCGCTGCGCATCCTCTCCGAGCTGGACCCGGCGAACCCGATCACGGACCTCGCCGACGCCCGCCCCCGGTACGACAAGGCCGAGGCGTGGATCAACACCTACGTCCCCGCCGACCAGCGCACGATCGTCCGCGAGGAGCCGGACGCCGAGCTGCTGAAGTCGCTGGACGAGGAGGGCCGCGAGTCGCTGCGCCTCCTGGTCGACGGCCTCGCGGACAACTGGTCCCTGGACGGCCTGACCCACCTGGTCTACGGCGTCCCGAAGGTGCGCGCGGGCTTCTCCGCCGACGCCACCGCCAAGGAGCTGCCGCCGGAGATCAAGACGGCCCAGCGGACCTTCTTCGCCCTGCTGTACCACCTGCTGGTCGGCCGCGACACCGGCCCGCGTCTGCCCACCCTGCTGCTGGCCGTGGGCCAGGACCGGGTCCGGACGCTGCTCGGGGAGTAGGCCGCGTTACGTGAGAGGGGGCGCCCGGTGTGACACCGGGCGCCCCCTCTTCGTATCCCCACGCGGCGCGTCAGGCGATGTGGTCCTCCTCCATCTCCTTCATGTGGCGCTGCTGGAAGTGCTCGGCCAGTCCCTTCGCCTCACCAGGCTCCATGGTGATGCCGTAGGTGGCCTGTATGTCCTCGGCGAGCATCGGGCCGGTCGGGTAACTGCCGTCTATCGACTGCCGGAAGACCTGGTACAGGTCCTCCTCGTCCGGCTCCGGGACGCCGCCGCCCTCGCCCAGCTCACGGGTGCGGTTCGGGCCGACCGGGATCGGGAAGCTGCCCGTCTCCTCCGGGGAGGGCTGCTGGAACTGCTCCTGCGGCTGCTCCTCGTACCAGTCCCCGTACTGCTCGTCGGGCACGTACTGGGGGTCGGGAACCGGCTCGAAGGCAGGGTCGTAGCCGCCCTGGTACTCCATCTCGCCCGGTGCCTTGCCCTGGAACCAGGGGCTCTGCTCATCGCCCTCAAGACCCTCGGGGCCCAGGGGGAAGCCCTGCGGCTGCTGGAACTGCCCGGCGGGCGGCTGCTGTTGGGACTGCGCCTGGTTCTGCGTCTGGCCCTGCGCCGGGACCCCCTGGGCCATCGGGGCCGCCTGGAGTTCGCCCGCCACCTGGACCGGCTGGGGCAGCACCGGAACCGGCGGAGCCACCACCGCCTCGATGCCCGCCGCCGCCAGGCCCGCCGGGGCGGTCTCCGTGAGCGGGACGCCGTAACGCGCCAGGCGCAGCGGCATCAGGGACTCCACGGGCGCCTTGCGGCGCCAGGCGCGGCCGAAGCGGGAGTGCAGCCGGGCCTGGTAGACGAGACGTTCCTGCTCCAGCTTGATGACCTGCTCGTAGGAGCGCAGCTCCCACAGCTTCATCCGCCGCCACAGCAGGAAGGTCGGCACCGGGGAGAGCAGCCAGCGCGTGATGCGCACGCCCTCCATGTGCTTGTCGGCCGTGATGTCCGCGATCCGGCCGACCGCGTGCCGGGCCGCCTCCACGGCGACCACGAAGAGGATCGGGATGACCGCGTGCATCCCGACGCCCAGCGGGTCCGGCCAGGCGGCCGCGCCATTGAAGGCGATGGTGGCCGCCGTGAGCAGCCAGGCCGTCTGGCGCAGCATCGGGAAGGGGATGCGCATCCAGGTCAGCAGCAGGTCGAGCGCGAGCAGCACACAGATGCCCGCGTCGATGCCGACCGGGAACACATAGGAGAAGTTCCCGAAGCCCTTCTTGAGGGCCAGTGCGCGGACGGCCGCGTACGAACCGGCGAAGCCGATACCGGCGATGATCAAGGCGCCGGCCACGACCACGCCGATGAGTACGCGGTGCATCCGAGTCAGCTGAAGTGGCGCGGCCACTCGTACTCCCCTCCCGTTACGTGTTGTTGCGCGCAACAGGGTGGCACACGTGTACGGCGAACGTGGTGCCGGTCAGCTCTTCTTGTCGGCTTCGGCGGACGCGGAAGCGCTGGGCGAGGCGGACTGGGAGGGCTTGCCGGAGGCCGGGGCGGACGGCTTCCCGGACGGCTTCTGCGACGGCGAGGCGGACGCGCCGCCACTCGAACTCGGCGCCTGACCACGGCCGTTGGCGGCGGAGACGAAGGCTATGGCCTCCTTGGCGGCCTTCTCCGCCTTCTTCGTCAGGTCGTCGGCGTCGGGCGTCTTCTCGCCCGCGAGACCCGCGCCGTTGTAGTCGAGCGTGACGACAACATTCTGGACACGGGCGACCACCGTCTGCTGCTTGAAGGCGCCTTCCTTCTTCTTCAGGTCGTAGCGCACCACCGTCGCCTCGTCGCCCGTGCCGGTCAGCGGCTGCGACTTGGTGTTCTTCGCGTCCGAGACGTGCTGGGCGTCGGTGAGCTGCTGGGTGTAGTACGAGTGGGCCTGCTCGTTGCCGCTGCCCCGGGCCGCGTCGGAGTCGAAGCGCAGCAAGGAGACGCTCAGCCAGCGGAACTGCGAGCCCTTGACGCCGTTGTCGGCCAGGCTGGTCCACGAGCAGGACGAGCGGGCGGTGTTGTCGTCGGTCTTGCCCTGCTTGCCGGACTTGCTCTTCGGCACCAGCTCGCCCTGCGTCTTCTTGGTCAGCGCCGCGCAGGGCTCGGGAAGCTTCTGGTACGCGGCCGGAGCGACCGTCGGGGTGGTGTCCGACGAGGACGCGCCCGCCGTGTCACCGCCCGCGCTCTGCTGGGCGGCCGGGGTTTCCTTGTTCGCGGAGTCGCCGGAGTCCGACGAGCATCCCGCGGTGATGAGCACCGCGGGCACCGCGGCCGCGCACACCAGAACGCGGCTCAGGCGCCCGGCTCGATGGTGGGCACGGTCGTCTCGCTGTACGGCTCGCTGCATGGTTCCTTCACTCATGACGCTCGGTGTTCGTGCGGGTTCCTGCCAGGTCACCGTACGCGGTGAAGGAGACGTGTGTTTCCGGTTCGCGCTGTGCGCGGAGTGACGCCGGGGGCGGTCGAGGGGGCGTCAGCCGTTGAGCTTGTCGGCCAGTTGAGAGGCCAGATCCCGGGCCCTGTCCTGCATTTCCTTGCTGTCCGGGACGGCTCCGACGACCATCGGCTGCTCCTCGTACTCGAGGGTGACGACGACGTTGGACGTGCGGAACACCACAGTCACGGTGCGCGGTTCGGCCGTCGAACCGGAGGTGGCGAGCTGGTCGTCGAGGTACGCCTCGTCGCCGAGGTCGGGGAGGGCGCGGGGGCGCAGATCGACGGCGTCGGTGTCGGTGTCCGAGGGGTCGGGGCTCGCACCGGGGCCGGTGCTGGTGCTGGTGCTCGCGGTGGGGGTGGGGCTCGCCGTGCCGCTGGGGCTGCCGGAGGGGGAGGCGGGTTCGCCGCCCGGGGTGCCGGGGACGGGCAGATGGGCGGCCTTCTCCATGCCCTGGAACAGCTCGCGGGCCTCGCTGTCGTCGCTGACCGCGTTGTCGAAGGACACCACGCGCTCGAAGTCCACCGAGAGACGGTCGGTCGCGGTGGTGGACTCGACCTTCCAGTGGCAGCCCACCTTGCGGTCGGTGTCGTAGGTCAGCTCGGGCACGCCCCGGTACGCCTTGTCGCGCTGGTCGGGGTCGGTGATCTGGCGGACGCCGGGCAGTAGGGCGGCGAGGGTCTCGCGGCCGACGGCACCGCAGGGTTCGGGCAGGGTGCGGTACTTGCCGGGCTGGGCGGCGACGGTGGCCGCGCCCGCGTCGCCCGGGTTGGCGTCGTCGGTGGGACTCGCTCCGTCCGAGCCGCTCGTGCAGCCTGTCAGCAGGGCCGCGAAGAGGGCGGCGGTACCGATGACATGGGCCTTCCGCTGCACGGTCGGGCTCCTCTCGACGGGGATGCGGATCCGGCGGTGTGCGCGCCGGTGCTCCAGTGTCCCCGCTGGTTATTCGCTTGCCGCGGCGGGGCGCCTGCTGGACACAATGTGTATCGCACGCACCACCGCGGACGCCGGTCCCCTGTCCCATTTCGCAGACCATGGCGCCGCTTTTGCGTTCTGCGTTCTTTGAGACTTTTGCCGCCCCTGGGGGAATGAGGAAGCGATGTCGTACGTCGAGATACCCGGCGCCCGGGTACCGGTCCGCATGTGGGCCGACCCCGCCACCGTCGATGACGGCGCGATGCGCCAGCTCCAGAACGTCGCCACGCTCCCCTGGATCCGCGGCCTCGCCGTCATGCCGGACGTCCACTACGGCAAGGGCGCGACGGTCGGCTCGGTCATCGCCATGCGGGACGCGGTGTGTCCGGCGGCGGTGGGGGTGGACATCGGCTGCGGGATGTCGGCGGTCAAGACGTCGCTGACGGCGAACGACCTGCCGGGGGATCTGTCGCGGCTGCGGTCGCGGATCGAGCAGGTGATTCCGGTGGGGCGGGGGTTGCACGACGACCCTGTCGAGCCCGGGCAGTTCCACGGTCTGGCCACGGCCGGCTGGGCGGAGTTCTGGGGCCGCTTCGACGGGGTCGCCGAAGCGGTCAAGTTCCGTGAGGAGCGTGCCCACAAGCAGATGGGAACGCTCGGCAGCGGGAATCACATGATCGAAGTCTGTCTCGACCAGTCGGACTCGGTCTGGCTCATGCTCCATTCCGGCTCCCGCAACATCGGCAAGGAACTGGCCGAACACCACATCGGCGTCGCGCAGAAGCTTCCGCACAACCAGGGCTTGGTGGACCGCGACTTGGCCGTCTTCGTCTCCGACACCCCGCAGATGGCGGCCTACCGCAACGACCTGTTCTGGGCGCAGGAGTACGCCAAGTACAACCGCACGCTGATGATGGCCCTCCTGAAGGACGTCATCCGCAAGGAGCTCAAGAAGGCGAAGCCCGTCTTCGAGCCGGAGATCTCCTGCCACCACAACTACGTGGCGGAAGAGCGGTACGGGGGCGTGGACCTGCTGGTCACCCGCAAGGGCGCGATCCGGGCCGGCTCTGGCGAGTACGGCATCATCCCCGGCTCCATGGGGACGAGTTCGTACATCGTGAAGGGCCTCGGCAACGAGAAGGCCTTCAACTCCGCCTCGCACGGCGCCGGCCGCCGGATGAGCCGCAGCGCGGCCAAGCGCCACTTCACGGTCAAGGACCTCGAGTACCAGACCCGAGGCGTGGAATGCCGCAAGGACTCCGGCGTCCTGGACGAGATCCCCGGCGCCTACAAGAACATCGACCAGGTGATGGAGCAGCAGCGGGACCTGGTCGAGGTGGTGGCGAAGCTGAAGCAGTTCGTCTGCGTGAAGGGCTGATCACCGACTGGTCGTGGACCCGGGTCCTACCGCCGCGCGGGCGGACTCGGGTCCCAGCCGACGGCGAACGACCACGACACGTGCCGATCCGCCGAGACCTGGAGCGTTCCGGTCGGCCGGGATTCGCTCAGCTGGATTTCGTTCATGCTCGGAAGCACCTTTCCCTTTTCGCAGACGAGTGGGAAAGACACGTGGGCGGGTGAGACCTTCACCGACATTCGGCCGTCGCCCTGGCAGTTGACGGCGACGGCCAGTGTCCTGCCCGCCTTGATTCCATCGGGAAGGGGATAAGCGGCGCTTCCCGAGAGCGACGCCCCCGAGGCCAGGACTTCGATGCCGTCCGAGGAAATCCGGGGCGCCTTCGCGACGGACGGGGCGTATGGATCGTGTGTCGTGCCGGACGCCGATGCCGGTGCTGGTGCCGAAACGGATGGAGTGTCGGCGGCAGCCTTGCCCTCCTCGACACCCTTGCCGCCCTGGCCGTCGCAGCCCGCGACGGCCAGCACGATGAGCAGCGCGCCGCCCGCACGCCGAAGTGTCACGCCCGATCCGGATAACAACGCGAGCCCCCCGAGATACCGGCCGACAAAGTGCCGACGTGTCCGAACCCTCACGCGGGCGGGATCGGCCGGTCAAGCATTCTCCGAAGGATTGAGGAAGACCTGAGGCGGCCGTCCGTTCACCTCGCGTGCCGTACCGCGTAGATCATCACGAACGCGATCACGTGGATGCCGAAGAGGAAGTACGCCAGGAAGTACCAGACCTGGCGTTCGTCCTTGGTCTCCTGGGCGAGGCGGCGTTGTTCGGCGGTTTTGTCGGGCATCACAGCTCCCGGTGGACCTTGGTGTTGGAGGCCTGGGCGCGGGGGCGCAGGACCAGGAGGTCGACGTTGACGTGGCTGGGGCGGGTGACCGCCCAGGTGATCGTCTCGGCCACGTCGTCGGCGGTGAGGGGGGCGGCGACGCCCTCGTAGACCTTGGCGGCCCTGGCCGCGTCGCCGTCGAAGCGGGTCAGGGCGAACTCGTCCGTCTTGACCATGCCGGGGGCGATCTCCACGACCCGGACCGGCTTCCCGACGATCTCCAGGCGCAGGGTCTCGGCGAGGACGTGCTCGCCGTGCTTGGCGGCGACATAGCCCGCGCCGCCCTCGTACGTGCCGAGCCCGGCGGTGGAGGAGACGACGACCACCACGCCGTCGCCGCTCGCCTCCAGCTTGGGCAGCAGGGCCTGGGTGACGTTGAGGGTGCCGATGACGTTCGTCTCGTACATCGTGCGCCAGTGCTCCGGGTCGCCGGTCGCCACCGGGTCCGCGCCGAGCGCGCCGCCCGCGTTGTTGACCAGCACGCCGATCGTGCGGAACGCCGACGCGAACTCGTCCACCGCCGCGCGGTCCGTCACGTCCAGCGGGTACGCCGTCGCCGCGCCGCCCGCCGCGTTGATCTCCTCCGCGAGCGCTTCGATCCGGTCCTTGCGGCGCGCGGTGAGGACGACCCGGTACCCGGCCTCGGCGAGACCGCGGGCGGTGGCCGCGCCGATCCCGCTGCTCGCGCCCGTGACGACGGCGATACGGGCGGCGGCGGACGGGGCTGCGGGGGCCATGGGCTGCTCCTGGCGTGCTGGGAAACGGGCGCTGCCGTCCCAGCGTAGGCGAGCGCGGGTGGGCCGCTCCCCGGTGGTCGCGCCTTGCCGCCCGCTCCTCAGCCACTTCGTCGGCCGCGGCTGGGTCGACCGCGACTGGGTGGTGCCGCACTTCG